>JAYULM010000432.1:0-7572 GCA_043763605.1 Armatimonadota bacterium
GGTATCCACGCGACTGGGGTTACCGACCGCGAAAACTTCGCCGGTGCGCGGGGTAGCGTTCGGTGTTCCCGCTGTCGTGTCAAAGAAAGAAATAGTGAACACGTCAAGCGTAGTCGGCGTGTCGTCAAAGGCATATACTCCGAACCATCGTACGGTGTTGAACGTTGTCGTCGCACCGAACGTAAAATTTTCGGCGCGAAAGAGATTCGTGTTCGGGTCGCTTTGGATTCGCGTCTACGAAATTCGGGTTGCCGTTGTCAAAGACCACGGTTTGCGCGGCGGCGGGTGCGGGGAAAAAGTTTGCGGCGAGGACAAAGCCAGTATTGACAGCGACCGAGGCGACTATACGCTTAATAGCGACGAGCGACGAGCGACGAGCGACGAAGGCACTACGCACGCGAGGACGTGGGACAACATAAAGGAAATCTCCTGACCAAAAGCGGTAGCCCGATTGCTACGCGACGAATGCACCAAGCGAGTGGGCGTTTTGTCAAGCGATTCCGGGTGTTTTTCAGACTTTTTTCGCCGCGAACGATTCCCGCCCGTGCTATAATTTTTACGGGAGTACGAACGCCATGACTTTAACCGTTGACCTGACCGACGAACAGATTATAACGATGTTCGAGCAGTTGCCCGAAGCCCGCCGTGAGAAAGTGTTCAATCACTTCGCGGTGGCACGGAACCCATACCCCGAAGAAGGCGAGTGGATCATCGAATCGGTCCCCGGCGACGAGCGGATGGATGCGGAAACGTTCGCCGCCGTACAGGAAGGTCTTGCGGAGATCGGGGCGGGGGTGAGTTACTCGCTGGAAGAAATGGACGAGCATATCGCGGCCACACTTGCCGAATGGAAACGAACGCGGGGCAAGAAGATATGAGCGACGCGCTCTTGCGCTACAGTGTTCGTTTCATGCCCCGCGCCAAACGGGATTTAGATTTCGCCGTGGTTGAATTCGCCGACCGAACGGGAGACGAGTTCCGCGCCGCCCTGCTTTACCGCCGCGTCCGCGAAACGGCGGGCACACTAAACGAAAATCCAGACCGCTATCAGATCGCGGAACACGAATCGGCGATGTTTGGCTTCACCGTGCGGCGAGTGCTGGCGCGGCTCTCGAAAGGTAGTGCGGTCGCCTATCACTTGATCTATTACGCGGTCGCGGAAAGCGCGGACGGACCGCGCGTTTCCATCGTCCACATCCGACATGCGAATCGTGCCCCGCTGAGTGCGGACGAGGCGGGCGAAATCAAGGCGGGGCAGTAATTGCCGTTCGCCCCGGCGCGGAAACGTGCTACAATACCGCATGAAACACGCTCTCACCCATTTCGTCGCTGGAACCGTTGGCACTGTCGCCGCTCTTTCCCTGTGCGCGTCCGCCTTCGCGCAGACCGCCCCCGCCGCGAAACCCTCCGTGCAATTAGACGGGCTGGAATACCGCGTCATCGACCGCGTCTGGGCGAACGCTGACAACTATTTCCACGAAGGCGACTACAACCGCATTGTCGCCCTGTGCCGCATTTGCGTGGAGTCCGACCCGGAGTTCGACGAAGCCTATTCCTGCGCGGCGTGGATTCTGTGGAGCATGGGCGACAAGCCCGCCGCGAACACGCTGATGGCATACGGGACACAGCGCGCCAAAACCAAGTGGAAGGCGGAATACACGTTCGCCGAGCAACTGATGGTGCGCCGCGAATACAAGGACGCTTTGCCGCACCTTAAAATGGCGACCAAAAGTCCCGCCGCTCCGGTGATCGTCTGGAAACAACTCGCGCATGCCTACGAGAAGACCGGTGACCTGAAAAACTCGCTGACGACGTGGAAGGACGTTGCGAAGCGGTTCCCCGAAGACCCTTCCGTCCCAAATAACCTCAAGCGCGTCCAGAACAAACTCAACGGAACCGCGCCCGCCGCCAAGACCGGAAAGTAACGCCGCGTGACCGAAGATAGTCAACCGCAACCGTCGGAAGTGTTCGCGACCGACCGCCCTTCGCCCGCCCCGGACCCGTGGCGTGCCCCCGCGTCGCTCTGGGTCTGGCTGGTGCTACTGCTGGCCACTTTCGCCGTGCCACAGATTTCCGACTGGGAAGGACGTGGCGCGAAGATCGCGAAGCAAAGCACTGCCGGTGCCGCGCCGACGGCGAGTATGCCGGAGTTACTTCAGGCGGAATACCTGACGCGGCTCGCGCTCTCCCCGATCTTTTCCGGGCAAAGCACTCAGGGCGCGCTGTCGGGCGGCAACGCCAAGTCGCTCGCCGATGCCGCTACCGACGCGTACCGGACCATCGCCGTGGAGAAAAAAGGGGTTCTCGCCGCGCGTAAGGTTCTGGTGCTGGAACACCTGCAGAAAAAGCCGCTCGACAACGCGTTCCTGACCGGCGTTCTCGCGTCGAACCTTTCGGGGCGCGGCGAAAAGGCGGGACCTATCGGCTCTGAGATCGCGTTGTGGCGGTCGCTGTATGGCAAGAACGCCGCGAGAGATTTCGACCGTGCGAACACCGACCTTGCGGTCAAGCGGGTCCGGGCACTGGACCTCGGATTGCTGGAGAAGCAGGCTCTCACGGATGTGTACCGACTCGCCGGGCGCGACGCCGACGCGGACCGCACCCGGAAATCGCTTCAGGACAAAATCACTTCCGATGTCACACGGCTTATTCTGGTTATCTTGCTGCTCGGCGTTGGGGCACTCGCCGGAATCGCGTTCCTGGTACTGTTCGCAGTCGCGTGGGCGGGTAAGAAATGGAACCTCGTCGGGCGGATTCGCCGGGAACCAGTTGCCGTTTTTGCCAAAGTAGACCTCCCGTCCGCGCTCCCGTTCGGTAGTCTGCTCGATGTTTTCGTCGCGTACCTTGCCCTGTCGCGCGGCATGGGCTTGATCGCCGGGATCATTCCCGGGCTGGAGTCGGTGAGCGACGTGTATCTGTCCGCCGGGGTGTATGTCGGCTCCGGGGGGATAGCGGCACTGTACGGTCTTTCGCGGGCGCGGGCAGAACGCTGGGATCTGCCGCGACTCGGGATGCGCACGGCGGGGTTGCGGGACGTGCTGTACGGCGTCGCCGGGTACTGTGCCGCCCTGCCGGTCCTGTTCACCCTCGCCGCGCTCAACAATGCGTTTTTCAAGAAAACCGAGTCCGCGCTCGCCCCGAACCCGGTCCTGCCGATGATCGCGGGCGAGGGGAGCGAGATCGGGCGGGTCGTACTCTTCTGTCTGGTCGCTATCGCCGCGCCGATAGTCGAGGAACTGTTCTTCCGGGGCGTCCTCTATTCGGCACTCAAGGCGCGCTTTTCCACCGCGCTCGCGGTGATCCTTTCCGCCGCCTGTTTCGCGGTCGCGCACCCGATGGGTGACTGGCTCCCGATCTTCGGTCTCGGATGTGTACTCGCCACGGTGCGCGAACTGCGCCAGAGCCTAATTCCCGGCATCGTGTTGCACTTCCTACAGAACGCGGTCGCGTTCACGATGATGAGCAGTCTGTTCGGGAAGTAGATAGTCGGGAACGACAAAGCCGCCCCGCTTGTAACAATACTGGCGCGCGTCACCTTGCGCGCCGACCGGAATGGCGTCGCGGGAGTGCGCGCGAACGGCGTGATACTTCTGCGCACGACATTGCCCCCGCGCGACGGCTATATGAACGCGACCTGTGTCGCGCTGCTGTCCGATTTTTCGCGGAAATTTCACACGGAATCAGGATTTAACGATGGAAACGATTATCAACGATACGAACAGTGCCACTGCCGATGTTATACACGATGTCGCGGTTTTGGGTAGCGGTCCCGCCGGATTGACCGCCGCGATCTACGCCGCGCGTGCCGGTCTGTCGCCGATTGTGCTGTGCGGCATCAATCGCGGGGGGCAGTTGATGATCACGACCGATGTGGAGAACTTCCCCGGCTTCCGCGACCCCGTGACCGGACCCGACCTGATGATACAGATGGAAGGTCAGGCGGAACGCGTCGGGGCGAAACTCCTGGACGAGGAAGTGCTGACGGTCGATCTGTCGCACCGCCCGTTCGCGCTGACCACAAACACCGGCAAGACGCACCATACGAAAACCCTGATTATCGCCACCGGCGCGAAGGCGAAGTGGCTGGGGTTGCCGTCCGAGACCGCGCTATACAACAAGGGCGTTTCCGCGTGCGCAACTTGTGATGGCTTCTTTTTCAAGGGCAAGAACGTCGTTGTCATCGGCGGGGGCGACACGGCGATGGAGGAGGCGATGTACCTGTCACGCCTCGCGGCTTCCGTGACTGTGATCCATCGCCGCGACACGCTCCGGGCCAGCAAGGTAATGGCGGATCGCGCGCTGAAAAACGAGAAGATCAAATTCGTCTGGAACACCGGGATCCTGGAAATCCTCGACCCGGCGGAAGGTAAAGTGACCGGGGTGCGGGTGCAGAACCTGCTCACCGACGAAGAATCGGTGATCCCGACCGACGGCGTTTTCATCGCCATCGGGCACCAACCGGTAACGGATCTGTTCAAGGGGCAATTGGATCTCGACCAGAACGGTTACATCTGCGTGACGAAAGGGATGCACGTCGGTATCCCCGGCGTCTACGCGGCGGGCGACGTTCACGATACCGAGTACCGCCAGGCGATCACCGCTGCCGGGATGGGCTGTATGGCGGCGATAGACGCGATCCGCTTTTTGGAAGCCGAGGAATCGGCGGCGCGTTAGAAAGGGAAGGGGACTGTTACAATGCCGACATTGACCGTTGAGTTGTCCGAGGAAGAGTACGCGAATGCGTTGGCGGTGCCCGCCGAGGAACGTCGCCGCAAAATCTCCGCAGCGTTCGCGACGGAGCGCAACGTTCCTGCGCAGGTAAAGCAACAGACTTCGCCTTTCCCGTACTTCGACGGCGACGAGGTCGTGACGCCGAACGGTCGCCGCCCGCGCCGCCCGTGGGACGGCAAGTCGAAGTGGGACGGCAAGTCTACGAACCCGGACGACCACCCGGACTTCGACGACATGACTGCCGAGACGAGTGCTCGAATCGCACAGGGAGTCATAGACGAGCAGAACGGGATTAAGCCGCGCGATGGAAAGCAGGTAATGCGCGAAATGCGTGACCGGATCGTCCGGGGTGAGTTCCGACCGGAAAACCAGAAATAGGCGGCTCATGTTAGAAAACGATCTCTCGCTTCACTGGGAGTTGGAACACACGGCGGAACTGGATGTGGCAAAGATATTGCGTTATTTATCCGCCTCCTGGGGCGGGGATGAGGCGGCACATCGGTTTAGCGACGCTCTGGATCAGGCTCTGGCACAAGAGTGTATGGCAGTCGCTGAGCAAATTACGCAAACCGGAGTGCCGTCGAAGCGGATACACGAACAGGTATCTGTGTATCGTTCGCGTCCGACATTCCGCCTTGATGTTCAAACCACGAAGAAGCGCGCGAGGCGGAGCGGGGCGGGGCTATGGTACGTTTACTACTCCATAGTCGATGCGGACGCGGACGGTGTCCCCGATACTCTTCTGGTGTATGCAGTGGAGCATAGCACCGCCCAACCCTTCGCGATAAACACCGGGCAGTTCGACGCCGACGCCGGGGACGACGGCGAATGACACCCACCGTGCCAGCCGGGGGGCGCGTGGTGTCGGTCGGTGTGGACCTCGCCGATGTGGGGCGCATCCGCGAGGCGATTGCCCGCGACCCCGACCGGTTCGCCCGCCGTGTGCTCACCGACAGCGAGCGGGAATACTGCTTCTCGCGCCCCGATCCCGCGCCGCACGTCGCCGCCCGGTTCGCGGCGAAAGAGGCGGTGATCAAATGTCTGGGGGGCGGGTGCGGGCTGCGCGACATCGAAGTCGTCCGCGCCCTGACCGGGTTCCCGTCCATCGCGCTGAGCGGACGCGCCGAGGCGCGGGCGAACGGTCGCCGGGTACTGATTTCGCTTTCGCACTTGAAAGAGATCGCGACGGCGTTTGCGGTGCTGGTGGAAGACGAGTCGTGACTCGCGCGGATGCTTTAGCGGACGCCCGGCGACAACTCGCCGCTGCCGACATACCCGTTGAAGAATCCCATGTGGAAGCGGTCCTGCTTCTGTGCCACGCGGCAAACCTTTCGCGTGAAGAACTATTCCTGCGCCCCGACGTTCCGCTTACCGGGGGCGAATCCGAACGGTTTGGCGCGACCATTGCCCGGCGCGCGCGGCGCGAACCGCTCGCCTATATCACCGGCGCACGGGAGTTTTACGGCTTGACGTTCACCGTCACGCCCGCCGTGCTGATCCCACGCCCGGAGACGGAAGGGGTGGTCGAGGCGGTGTTAGATTTCCTCATACCGGCTGCCCTCACCCCCCACCCCTCTCCCTCCGAAGGGAGAGGGGAGCCAGAGGGAGACGCTGGGGACGCTACGCTTCCGGGGAGTCCGTCCAGCGAGGCGGCGGGAACTGCGGTTCCGAAAGCGGCGACGCCCTCTGGCTCCCCTCTCCCTTCGGAGGGAGAGGGGTGGGGGGTGAGGGCGAACGCAGTCCTCGACCTCTGCACCGGTTCCGGCTGTATCGCCGTCGCAGTTGCCGTGCACCTGCCAGAAGCCCGGATCACCGCGACCGATATTTCCGGCGATGCCCTCGCCGTCGCGCGCTCCAACGCCGAACGTCATCGGGTCGCCGACCGCATAACGTTTCTGTCGGGAGACCTGTTCGCGCCGCTACCACCGGGGGCACGGTTCGCGGTGATCGCGTCGAACCCGCCCTATATCGCGCCAGACGAAATCGAACGGTTGGAACCCGAAGTGCGCGACTTCGAGCCGCGCGTCGCGCTCGGCGTTCACGCGGACGCTCTGCATTTCTACCGACGTATCGCGTCCGAGTCGCCCGCGTATCTGGAAGAAAATGGGCGGGTCGTGGTCGAAGTCGGTTTCGGTCAGTCGGAAGCGGTATGCCGTCTGTTTCTCGATGCCGGGTTCGCGGACGTTTCCGCCTTGCCGGACCTTGCCGGGATACCGCGTGTCGTAGTCGCGACGGGATACCGGAAGATATAAACTTTCCCGAAAGCAAATCATCCCGTAACCAGGCTCTATTTTGAGCGTTCCTTATACAGCAACGGGGGAGGGAAGAAAATGATAGCGCGAAAACAGTTCGGTATAGTTTTTTGGATCGGCGTCTCACTGAGTGTCGCGACGTTCTGTGTCTGGCGGACGCTCCCGGCAACGGCAGGCGGGCAAACCCCATCCCGACGAACCATAACGCCGCCCGCACCCGCCGCACCGAAATTGATCTACACCCCCGACACACCCGCGAACCGAAAGTTGCATCACGCCGTGGGGCGCGGCGACCTCGCCGCCGCGCAAGCCGCGCTCGAAGCCGGTGCCGACCCAGCCGCCATCGTTCAACTTGACGGCGATAAACAATCCGGCATACCGATCATTTTCAACGTCACATACCTTGTGAGTGACAACCCGGCGAAACATCTCCCCCTGCTCCGGTCGCTGGTGGCGCACCTGAAGAATGTCAACATCGCCGCCGGATATGGTGGGCATACTCTTTTGATGCGTGCGGTAGACACCGGCGACCTCGCGCTGGTGAAGTCACTCGTGGAACGCGGCGCGACCGTGGACGCCGTGAGCGAGA
>JAYULM010000433.1:0-7565 GCA_043763605.1 Armatimonadota bacterium
AATGCTGGCGAAACCAAACAGTGTTGACGGTACAAGCAAGGCAATCACACCGAGCGAGAGGAACAAGTTCTGCTTGATGACGCGGCTTGACTCCCGGCTCAGAGCAACGGCGAACGGCAACTTCGACAGGTCGTCGGACATCAATGCGACATCGGCGGTTTCCAGTGCCACGTCTGTTCCGCCCGCACCCATAGCGATACCGACCGTCGCATTGGCGAGCGCAGGTGCGTCGTTCACGCCGTCCCCAATCATAGCCACTTTGCCGTGTTCTTTGAGTAGCTCCTGAATCGCCGCGACTTTGTTTTCCGGCAATAGGTCAGCACGCACATCGGTCAATCCGACAGTCTGTGCGATGGCGGCGGCAACGCGGGCGTTGTCCCCGGTGAGCATAATGAGCGACCGGATACCGAGGTTTTTTAGTGCCGCCAGCGTCGCGGGCGTTTCCGGGCGCGGCTGATCCGCGAGCGCGAGAACACCGATGAGGCGGTCACCTGCTCCGACCAACATAGTGGATTTTCCCACTTCGCCGAGCCGACCGTTGACGCCCATCACCTCCTGCGGAACGGTAATGCCCGCCTCCGTAAATAACTTGGAGCTTCCAATGCGGATCAGGGTTCCATTGACATCGGCTTGAACGCCGCGCCCCGTCAGAGATTGGAGTTCTCCAGTCGGTAGGAGGTCTGTTTTCTGCTCCTGAGCTTTTCGGACTACTGCCTGCGCGAGCGGGTGTGCCGAGCGGCTTTCCACCGACGCGGCCGTTCTAAGCAAATCTTGCTCGGCCACGCCACCGAACGCAATAATGTCGGTCACTTCGGGTCTACCAATCGTAATTGTTCCGGTTTTGTCGAGCGCGATGGCTTCCAGCGTTCCGAGGTTCTCCAGATGAACACCGCCTTTGATGAGAACGCCGTTTCGTGCCGCCTGCCCAATGCCCGCAAGAACGGCGGCGGGCGTGGCGAGCGCAAGGGCGCACGGCGATGCCGCAACCAATGTGGAGAGTGCCCGCAAAATCGCCACCTTCCACGGGAGCCAACCGAGGAGCGGCGGCACGACGGCGGCGAGAAGCACGGTTATCAGCACCACCGGCACAAAAATCTGCTCGAAGCGGTCGGTGAAACTTTGCGTCGGTGACTTTTGTGTTTGCGCTTCCTCCACCATCTTGATGACCCGCGCCATCGTGGTGTCTTTGGCGAGTTTCGTTACCTCGACTTCCAGTGCGCCTTCGCCGTTGATCGCGCCTGCGAAAACGCCGTCCCCCGGCACCTTCTCGACGGGTACGCTCTCGCCAGTAATCGGGCTTTGATCCACCGCCGAGCGTCCCACGAGTATTTTGCCGTCCACGGCGATGCGGTCGCCGGAGCGGATAATGGCGACATCGCCGACGCGCAGGTTTTCAGTGGCGACTTCGATCTCCACGCCGTCACGGCGCACACGGGCGACTTTTGGCGTAAGTTTGCCGAGCGCCCCGATGGCGTCCCGCGCCCGTTCCATCGCGTAATGTTCGAGCGCATGACCGAGCGAAAACAGGAACAGAAGGAGTGAGCCTTCCGCCCACTCGCCGAGCAACGCCGCGCCGACCGCCCCCGCGAGCATGAGAGTATCCACGTCGAACTTGCCGCGCAGGATGGCGGGCAAGCCGTGGCGAGCGAGATCGTAGCCACCGGCGATGTACGATAACACGTACACGCCGATAGCGACGGAGTGCGGCAAGCCGAAGAACCGTTCGCCGAAAAAGCCCACTGCGAGCAGAAGCCCGGACAGGAGCGACAGCGACAATTCCCAGTTGCGCCGAAACCAGTTCGCGCCTTCGGGCGCGGCGGCATGATTGTGGTCGCCGTGTTCTTCGTGTCCCGCGTCGTCGTGCGCGTGTCCAGTGTGGGAATCCGGGGCTTGCGTTCCGCCGAATCGTAGCCCCAGAGAACCGACGACTTTTGCGATAGCATCATGGCTTGTCAGAGTGCTATCGTACTCCACCTTCATTTTTTCGATAGGATAGTTCACGCCGACGTTCAGCACACCGGGAATTGCTCGCACCGTCTGCTCGATGTTCGCCGGGTTCGTACCGTGATCCATGCCGGTCAGAGGTAACGTTTCGTGCCGAAAGCGCGTCGTAATCTCTACACCGGTGTCGCGGGCGATTCGTTCCACACGTTCCAGCGGCACAAGGTTCGGATTGTAGTGAAGGCAAAGCACCGTTTCGCCGTTTCGCGCTTCGAGGTGCGCTTCCGTGATGCCGGTCTGCGAGGTCATCCGCTCCGCGAAGCGGGCGATACAGCCATCCGCCGTGTCCTCGATTCCCGGCAGGGCGCGGGTAATCGGCAGGTGCAACGCCGTTTCGCCGTCGCGGAGCGGTACGCCCCGCTCCTCTAATTTAATCGCCATCCTGTTCTCCTTTCACTGTCGTTGCTTCGTTTTTGACAAACAGTGCGTACAGAACAGGCAACACCACCAGCGTCAGGAGCGTGGACGACACCAGACCGCCGATAACGACCGTCGCCAGCGGCTTTTGCACTTCCGCGCCCGCGCCGTGACCGAGAGCCATCGGGATGAAACCGAAGCCCGCCACGCACGCCGTCATCAACACCGGGCGAAGTCGGGCGACCGCGCCATCAATCACCGCCTCGCGTAGCGTCACCCCGCCCGCCCGCAGGTCGTTGATGAATGTCACCATCACCACGCCGTTCAACACGGCGATTCCGGCGAGCGCGATAAAGCCGATACCCGCCGAAATCGAGAACGGCATTCCGCGCAACGCAAGCGCGATGACGCCGCCCGTGACCGCGAGCGGAATCCCGGTGAACACCAGCGCGGCTTGTTTCGCGCTCCCGAACGTCGAGTACAAGAGCAGAAAAATCAGCGCGAACGTGACCGGCGTCACCAGCGCGAGCGTCGCCCGCCCCGACTGGAGTTGCTCGAATGTTCCCGCGTACTCCAATCGGTAGCCGACCGGGAGACGGTACTCTTTGTCCAGTTTTTTCTTCACCGCTTCGGCGAGCGTGCCGAGGTCGGTTCCACGAGCGTTCGCCTGAATGGCAATTCGTCGCTGTCCGTTCTCGCGGCTTATCTGCACGGGGCCCTCGATGCTGGCGACGCGGGCGAGGAGCGACAGCGGAACCTGCGTCCCGTCCGGCGTGGGAACGGGGATGCGCCCGATCTTTTCAGGGTCGTCGCGGAAGTTCTCCGCAAGGCGCACCGACACATCCACCCGCGTCGCGCCGTCCGAAATCGTGGTCGCTACACTCCCGCCGACCGCCGCCTCAATCACCGCGTTCACATCGGCGATTCGCACCCCGTAGCGGGCGATGGCGTCGCGGTCGAGCGTGATTTGCAGTTGCGGCAAGCCGTCCGTGGTTTCGGTTTTCACGTCCGCCGCGCCGGGAACCGCGCCGATGAGCGCGGCTATCTTGTCCGCTTCCCCCCGCAGAACGTCCGCGTCGGGCCCGAACAGTTTAATGCCGAGGTCGGAGCGCAGGCCGACACCGGAAATCAGTTCGCCCATCCGCATCTGGATCGGTTGCGTCATGCCGATACCGACGCCCGGAAGTTTGTCGAGTTCTTCCGCCATCTGCTCGACTAATTCTTCCTTCGTTTTCGCCCGTTTCCACTTAGCCGGGTCTTTGAGTTCGATGATGAGGTCGGTTTGGCTGGTCAGCATCGGGTCGGTGGCGATTTCGGGGCGACCGATGCGCGTGATGATTCCGTCAATTTCGCCCGGAAACTTCGACTTGAGAAACTTTTCGCTGATTGTCGCCCGCTCAATCACCTGCTCCAGCGAGATACTTGGCGGGTAGATCGCCTCAACCGCTATAGCCCCTTCGTCTAATTGTGGCAAAAACTCGCTTCCCATCCGTGAGAAGAGCAGTCCGGCGACAACAAGGCTTGCCAACGCGGCGGTAATTGGGAGCCACGGACGGCGCAGTGTGCCTTCGAGAAGGGGGCGATACCCTTTTTCCATCGCGTGAATCACCGGGTTTTCTCGCTCCGACCGCACCCGAAGGAACAACGAGCAAAGCGCGGGAACCAGCGTGAACGACAGCACCAGCGCACCGAGCAGGGCGAAAATCACCGTTAGCCCCATCGGGCGGAACATCTTGCCTTCAATACCAACTAACGCGAGAATCGGCAGGTACGCGGCGATAATTATCATCTCGCCGAACTGCGAAGCGCGGCGCACCTGCACCGTCGCACTGAAGATGGTCGCGTCGCGCTCCAGTTCCGTCAGGTCACGTCCGAGACGTTTGCGCTCCTCGGACAATCGGCGCACACTGTTTTCAACGAGGATAACCGCGCCGTCCACGATCAAGCCGAAGTCAATCGCGCCGAGGCTCATCAGGTTCGCCGAAACATGGAACTGTCGCATCCCGATGATGGCGACGAGCATGGACAGCGGGATAATCGCGGACACAATCAGCCCCGCCCGGATTTGGAGCAGAAACAGAAACAGCACCACGATAACCAGAATCCCGCCTTCCGCGAGGTTCTTCAGCGCAGTTTGCAGGGTTCGATCAATGAGTGCCGAACGGTCTAAGAAGCCGACGAGTTGGGAGCCAGCGGGAAGCGATTTCTCGATGCTCTTGACGCGCTCCTTGACCTTTTCCACCGTGACCCGCCCGTTCTCGCCGATCAAGAGCATGGTAATCGCGTATACCTGTTCGCCCTCGCCCTCCGACGTGACCGCGCCCTGCCGCACCATTGGCGCGTCCGCTATCGTTGCGACCTGCCCAATGGTGACGGGAACGCCCTCGCGCACACCCAAGACGATTTTCCGCAAATCATCCGCGCCGCTTACTGTACCGACACTACGCACAATCTGCGCTTCCGCCCCGCGCTGAAGCGACGCCCCGCCCGCGTTCGCGTTGCTTTCGGACACCGCACGTAGCACGTCGGGAACGGTATAGCCGTAGGCGCGGAGTTTGTCGGGGTTCATCTGCACCTGTATTTGGCGTACCGCACCGCCCCATGTGTTGACTTCGGCAAGACCCGGCACGGACAACAGGAACGGGCGTACCGTCCAGTCCATTAAGGTGCGCCGCTCCATGAGCGACAGGTTCGGGTTGTCAAGGCGCAGATAATAGATTTCGCCTAAGCCGGTTGAGACGGGCCCCATGTCGGCGCGGACACCGGGGGGCAGTTGCTCCTTTGCCGCCGCTAAGCGTTCGGCGACCTGCTGGCGGGCGAAATACAGGTCGGTGTCGTCGGTAAAGACCACGGTGATTTGCGACAAGCCGAATTGCGAGATGGAGCGTGTCTCCGTCAGATGCGGCAAACCCGCGAGCGCGACTTCGAGCGGAAACGTGATCTGCCGTTCTACCTCTTCCGCGCCGAGGGCGGGCGCGACGGTGTTTATCTGCACCTGCTTGTTGGTGACATCGGGAACCGCGTCAATCGGAAGTTTCGTCGCGCACCAGACGCCGTAGGCGGTCAACACAAGCGACAGCAATACGACCAACGCCCGATTTTTCATCGAAAAGCGGATAATGGATTCGATCATGGGTTTATTCCTCCGCCAGTTCGGACTTGACCGACTGCGATTTTGCTACAAAGGCGTTCTTGACGACCAGCACTTCTCCCGGCTTGAGACCGCTCTCGATCACAGTGTAGCCATTCACGGTTTCGCCGGTTGTCACGGGACGCGCTACAAAGGTGCCAGTCTCCGAGCCGGGGACGAACACCACCGATTTGCCGTCCATTTCCTGAACGGCATCTTTCGGAA
This sequence comes from Armatimonadota bacterium, assembly GCA_043763605.1. Taxonomy (GTDB): domain Bacteria; phylum Armatimonadota; class Armatimonadia; order Armatimonadales; family Armatimonadaceae; genus JACMIU01. The sequence continues at coordinate 5,714 of JAYULM010000433.1, forward strand.
CGGCGAGCCGGGTGGAATCCCCCGTGCGAACCGTCGCCGTCACGAACGTGCCGGGGCGAAGTAGCCCGCCTGCATTCGCCACGGTGCAACGCACCTTGACAGTTCGCGTGGTTTCGTCGGCGGCGGGAGCGATCTGGGCTACACGACCCGTCAAGGTACGTCCTTCCACAGCATCCGCAGTGAAAGACACGGCTTGCCCTACCCGAATGCGGGCGATGTCAGCGGGAAACACGTCCAGCGTTACCGACACCACGTCGGATGCGAGCAGTTCAAAGAGCGGGCGTTCGTTGTTCACAGATTCGCCAATGCTAACGCCCCGCGCCGTAACCCGACCAGCGGCGGGCGCGAGAACCGGAACTTCGTGCAGGTCGCCGGGTTTGCCGCCAATCAGGATCACATCGTCGAGTGCGCCCGCTTCCTCAATTTCCGCTTGCTCCAGCACGGACTGGGCTTCTACGATTTCGCGGCTGGTGGCGTACCCGCCTTGATACACGGCTTCTGCGCGGGTGTTCGCCCCCTTTGCAACGGTCTGCTGTTTCTGTGCGCTTTGTAGCGCGGCGCGGGCGGCGGCGAGGCGAGTTGCCGCGCTTCCCCGTGCGGACTGCGCCTGCGCGACCACGGCACGGGCGACATCCGTTTCGGCGACGGTTTGCCGATACTCCGCTTCCGTTTGTTCCGCTTCCTGACGGGCGATAATCTCCTCCTTCAGAAGCGTCGCCGCCCGGTCGGAACGCTTTTTCGCGGCGTCCTGCCGGGATTGCGCGGCGGCAAGGGCGGCAAGGGCTTTCGTGATCTCGCCGTCCGCTTCGACAAGCGCGGCGCGGCGGGTTTCCACGTCGCTCCGGGCGGCGGACACGGAAGCGTCTACGTCGGTGAGGCGCACACGGGCGGTCTCGCGCTCCGGGCTGGCGAACGCACCGAGGCGGGCGAGTTCGCGCCGTCTTGTCAAAGTTCGGCGGGCGAACGCGGTGCGCTTCACAGAGAGTTGGTGGGCGAGTTGCGCTTCGTGAAGCCGTTCGCTTTCCACCACGGCGAGCGGCATACCGGGACGTACCAGATCACCAACCGTAGCAGAGAGACGAACGACGCGCCCGGCAACGCGGGAGGTAACGCGCACGACGCCCCCCGGTGTCGGCTCGACGCGCCCCGTCACAGTAAGCACGGGGGCAAGAGAACGCTCCTCGGCGGGGGCGGTTTTAATCCCGGCGAGCGCGAGGCTTTCGCCCTCGAAACGGGCTTCGCCGGATTTTGCGGCTTCTTCTGGGGGCGCGGCTTCTTCGGCGGCGGGCTTGGTACAGCCGGACAGGAGCAGGAGCGCGGCAAGCGCGGCGCAAGTGGTGATTCGGCATCTAACAGGCGACTGGTGAGAAATCATGGTTTTTTCCTTTCGGCAAGAATCGCCGGTGAGACGGCACCGGTTGCCCGCTCTACTTCGGCACGGGCGATGGCGACATCCGCGAGCGCGTTGATATATTCGCTTTGAACGGCGCGAAATGACCGCTGGGCTTCAAGCAGTGCTACCACGCTGGTGCGTCCTTCGCGGAACCCAATGCGGCTGGCATCGAGAAGCCGTTGTGCCTGCTCCAGAGTGCCGCCCGCGTAGGCTTGTGCCACGCTTTCGGCGGCGCGTTGCCTTGCGACAGCCTGCGTCACCTGCTGTCGGATTTCGTTTTGCAGGGCGACAACCCGTGCATCCTGCGCGAGCGCGGCTTGTTCCGCCTGCCGGACGCGGTTTCTGCGGCTACCATAGTCGAAGATGGGTAGTGTTAGCGCAATCCCGATGCCTGCACCTTGCCCTTGACTCGCAGGTTGTAGTCCACGCAAGAAATAGCCGACGCGGAACTGCGGCACC
>JAYULM010000434.1:0-7497 GCA_043763605.1 Armatimonadota bacterium
GTCGAGTGCATCTACAATGCGTTGGCGTAGGTCGAGGGAGAGTGGCTTCATGCCTGAAAGGATACCTCACCAGCAATACTTTTGCCGAAGACTATAGGAGTGCAACGCGCCCGGTGGCGGCGGGTTGCTAAGCCGCGTCTCCCACACCCGCACGAAACAGTCCTGAGTAACGTCCTCGGCGATCGCGCGGTCCGCACCGACGCGGTGCATCACCCAACCCCCGGTGCGCCGTCAGTTGTCCCGCGAACCGTTGCCGGGATCGGCTTTCGCCCGTGTTATTCATCGTACATAAAGAAACACGCATAAATCGAATCGTGGTTCGGAGTTTCGGTAATTTTTTTTGGTGATTGGGTGATTGGGTTGTTTCGGACCGTGAACGGTTCCCACCCGCTTGCGGGTGGGAACCGTTCACGGTCCGAACACCCAACAACCCAACCACCCAACCGGGTATAATCGTTCCATGTCTGAGGTGTTAACGGATGGGAGAAAAGTTTGCGCCGTGCTCGGGGCGGGGTCGTGGGGCACCGCCCTGTCACTCCTCCTGGCGAAGAACGGGTACGCCGTACGCCTCTGGGACCGTTCCGCCGCGCAGGTGGACGCGATCAACGAGGGGTACGAGAACCGCCGCTACCTGCCCGGCATACCCCTCCCGCCCGTTATCTCCCCGACTTCGGATTTAAACGGTGCTGTAGCGGGGGGCGCCGCCGTTATTGTCGCTGTACCCTCCACAGCGGTTCGTGCCGTGCTTACCGAGGTCGTTTCGCACCTCGCAACGGGCGTGGATATTGTGCTAGCCGCGAAGGGGATGGAAGCCGAAACCGGCATGCTGCCGTCCGAGGTGGCTTTAAGTCTGTGCCACATCGGGAGCGAAATCATCGCCCTGTCCGGTCCCAATCTGGCGAGCGAGGTTTCCAAAGGAATCCCGACCGCCGCCGTCGCCGCGTGCCCTGATGAGCCTGCCGCCAAAAGGGTCGCCGCACTGTTCAACTCGCCGACGTTCCGCGTGTATACGTCCGCCGACCGCGAAGGCGTCGAGATCGGAGGCGCGGTCAAAAACGTTCTCGCCATCGCAGGCGGCGTCTCGGACGGACTCGGGTTCGGCGACAACACGAAGGCGGCTCTGCTGACGCGCGGGCTGGCGGAAATGGCGCGATTCGGGGTCGCGAGCGGGGCGAGACGCGATACATTCTACGGACTCGCGGGGGTCGGCGACCTGATGGCGACGGCGGCGTCGCGGCTGTCGCGCAACTACCGCGTCGGCGAAGGGATCGCGAAGGGCGAGACGCTGTCCGACGTACTGACCCGCCTCGGTCAGGTCGCGGAGGGCGTCACCACGGCGCGGGCGATTACGGCGCGGGCGCGAAAGATCGGCGTGGAAATGCCCGTTTGCGACGCGGTCGCGCGGCTGCTTTTTGACGGAACGTCGCCGTTCACCGAGGTCAACGCACTGATGACCCGTGCGCCGAAAGAGGAATGAGCGGGGCACGGTATACTTTTTTAATCGGGGGATTGGAATCCCTCCGGTGTGCGCCTTCGGCGTCGGCGTCCTGCGGACGCGGGTAGCCGTAGGCGTTCGGCAAGCACGTCAGCCGTTCTCAACCAACGCGTCCCGCAGGGAAACCACGCCAAAGGCGCACACCGGAGGGATTCCAATCCCCCGCCCGACAAACGCGAACGTCCGCAACCGATTCCATCCCGGAAAGGGCACTCCCATGACACTCACTATCACACTGGAGAACGAGATTGAGAAGGAGGGCGAGTTAGTAATTCGCGCCCCCCATCTCACCGACGACGAGTTCTACGAGTTCTGCCAGCGTAATCCGCTCCTGCCTATCGAACGCACGAAAGAAAGGGAAATCATCGTTATGGCACCCGCCGACGGCTTCACGAGTAGCCGGAACTTCGAGTTTGGTCTTGACCTGGGTAACTGGAACCGCGCCCTTCCCAATCCGGGAGTCGCCTTCGATTCTTCCGGAGGGTTTACACTGCCGAACGGCGCGGTTCGCTCCCCGGACGCTTCGTGGGTTTCCGCCGCGAACTGGACTGCGGTCCCGATAGCACTGCGTAGCCCGGCGATCCCGTTCTCGCACATCGCTCCCGACTTCGTCGTCGAGATCATGTCCCCCTCCGACCGGCTGAAGAAAGCACAGGACAAGATGGACGAATATATCACGAACGGTGTCAAACTGGGCTGGCTGATCGACCGCGCCAACCGCACGGTGTATGTCTACCGTCCGAACACTCCGATAGAAACGCTGGTCGATCCCGCGACCGTTTCCGGCACCCCCGAACTACCGGGACTGACGGTAAACATGGCGCGGGTGATGCAGGATTCGATTCAGGAGTGTGGTGGCGAAGCATCGCTTGTCGCGTTGCCGTCCCCTCATACACCGAGCAGATCGCTGATCGCCAGGGTCGCTTCCGGGGCGTAAAGCGGGGAAACGGTGTCGCCGGGGAGATAGGTGCGGGTCGCGAGATACTCGCCGTTTCAGGGATCGCGGTACGTTTCGAGGCGCAGGTCGCGTAAATTCACGATCCAGTATTCGGGGACGTTCGCAGACGCATAGTCGGCGGCTTTGATGCCCCGATCTTTTTCCAGAGTGCTGTCCGCGATTTCGACGACGAGGCGGGCGTCTTCCGCAGTCGGCAACCGGTCCCGGAAATCGCCGCGCTTGCCGACGCAAACTGCCACGTCGGGTTGTGGGGTCGAAGTGCCCCCGGTAGTGAGCGGCTGCTCCGTTCGCACAACAAAACCGTCGCGGAATATTGCCTTCAACAGGTCGGCTACCGGGTTCACGGTCTCCGCATGAAATGGTCCCGGTGGTTCCATCGGAAAAAGGTCGCCTCGAATCAGTTCCAGTTCTGTATCTTCTGGAAAAAAGCCGGTCACGGCAAGCCGCCGAAACTCATCGTAGGTCCACTGGTAGCGTGGCAACTCGAACGTTTTTTGCGAAATCGGGGCGGGCGTCGTCATAATACCAAACTCCTTTGTCTGCATTATACCGTCGCCCGCCCCTCCTCAAAAACTCCTACCGCTTGATGTTGTAGAACGAACCCAAGCCCTCGAACAACGCCGTGTCGCCCAACTCTTCCTCGATGCGTAGCAGTTGATTGTACTTCGCGACGCGGTCGGTGCGGCTCGGGGCACCGGTCTTGATCTGTCCGGCGTTCGTGGCGACCGCGATGTCGGCGATGGTGGCGTCCTCGGTCTCACCGGAGCGGTGCGAAATAATCGCCGTGAACCCGGCGCGTTTCGCCATCTCGATGGCGGCGAGCGTTTCGGTCAGGGTGCCGATCTGGTTCACCTTGACCAGGATCGAGTTCCCGCACTTTTCCTTGATGCCGCGCGAAAGCCGCTCGGTGTTGGTGACGAACAGGTCATCGCCGACTAATTGTACCCGGTCCCCGATGGCGGCGGTCAGGGCTTGCCAGCCCTCCCAGTCGTCTTCCGATAGCGCGTCTTCGAGCGAAATGATCGGGTAGTTGTTGGCGAGGTCCACCCAGAACGCGACCATTTCGTCGCGCGTCTTCAGGATGTCCGATTTCCAGAAGTAGTACTTGCCTTCTTCGCCCTTGGCTTTGGCTTCCTCGTACAGTTCGGTACACGCCGGGTCCATCGCCAGCATCACCTGCTCCCCGGCTTTATAACCGGCTTTTTCGATGGCTTGCAGAATATAGTCGAGTGCTTGCTGGGTCGAGGTCAGGTTGGGCGCGAAGCCGCCTTCGTCGCCGACCGAAGTATTCAGTCCCGCCCCTTTCAGGATGCCCTTGAGCGTGTGGAAGATCTCGGTGCCCATTTGCAGGGATTCCGAGAACGACGACGCGCCGACCGGCATGACCATAAACTCCTGAAAGTCGACGGTCGAGTCGGCGTGCTTGCCACCGTTCAGGATGTTGAGCATCGGCACCGGCAGTTGTCGGGCGGACGCGCCCCCGATGTAGCGGTAGAGCGGCAGTTGCACGGCTTGCGCGGCGGCTTTCGCCACAGCCAGCGAGACACCTAAGATGGCGTTCGCGCCGAGTTTGGACTTGTTCTCGGTGCCGTCCAATTCGATCAGCAGTTCGTCGATGGCGACCTGCTCCAGGGCTTGCATCTCGACCAGTTCCGGCGCGATCTTGTCGTTGACATTTTCCACGGCTTTGCGGACACCCTTGCCCCCGAACCGGGTCTTGTCACCGTCGCGCAGTTCCACGGCTTCGTAAGCACCGGTAGACGCGCCGGACGGCACGGCGGCGCGTCCCATCACGCCGCTCTTCAGATACACTTCGACTTCGATAGTCGGGTTGCCGCGCGAATCTAAAATCTCGCGGGCGATAATGTCGTCAATAGTGGTCAGCGTACTCATTTTGGGTGTTTCCCCTTCGGGCGGTGGCGTTGATTGGCGTTTCTCCCTCGCACACGGTCGCCGGACGAAGCGTCCCGCGCATTATAGCACCGGGATCGGTATATGGTCAATGGCGAACGCGCCGTTGTAAATGAGTCGATCTTGTGCGGGGATGTTCCATCCTCCGGTGGAAGCGTTCCGCTTGGGTTTCCTTCGGAAACGGGAAAGCCTGACGAGTTCGGCAAGCCTGTTTCCGAAGGAAACCCAAGCGGAACGCTTCCACCGGAGGATGGAACATCCCCGCACAAGCCCCTCGTGCCACAGCCAAGGGTATAATCTTCTTATGACACCCGCCGAACTTCGTCTTCTCTTTCCGTCCGTGCAAAAAAGCATCCACCTGAATCATGCCGGGACTTCGCCGATAGCGTCGCCGGTCGCCGAAGCGGTGCAATCGGTGCTCGCCGACCTGCAAAGCGAGAACCCACTTACTGCCTACATAAATGCTATGAAACACGCCGACGATCTGCGCGATGCGTGGGGACGGATGCTTCGAACCGCGCCGGATAACCTTGCCGTGGTCAAGAACACGTCGCACGGGTTGACCATTATCGCGCAGGGAATCCCGTACCGCACCGGGGAGAATATCGTGGTCGCCGCGAACGAGTACCCGTCGAACGTCTACCCGTGGCTGGCGCAGGAGACGCGCGGCGTCCAAACACGTCTGGTCGCGCCGCAGGCGGACGGTTACGTATCCGAGGACGATTTGGAAGCCGCCTGCGACGCGCAAACCCGTGTCTTAGCCGTGTCGTGGGTGCAGTGGGGAACCGGGCAACGGATGGATCTGGCGCGACTCGGGGCGTTCTGCGCGGCGCGAAATATCTTCCTGGTCGTGGACGCCGTACAGGGGTTCGGGGCGTTGCGCCTCGACCTGTCAGCACTTCCGGGAGTCGCCTTCGCGACCGGCGGCGGGCACAAATGGCTCCTGTCCCCCGGCGGCGTCGGCTTTCTGTACGTGCGCCCCGACCTTCTGGAAACCATGCTTCCGAACAACGTCGGATGGAACTGGGTCGCGAAACCGATGGCGTGGGAAGCGTCGCAGTGGGGCACGCCGAAGCCGACCACCGCCCGTTTCGAGGAAGGGACGCCGAACGTTCTGGGACTCGCGGGCATGTTAGCGTCGGTGGACTTGTTAGAATCGGTCGGCACCGACGCCATAGAATCGCGCGTCCTCGAACTCGCGGCATACACACGGCAACGCCTGACGGAACGCGGCATGCACGTCGTGTCACCGCACGGCACCGAAACGCGCACCGGCATCGTCGCGTTCCGCCACCCGACCATCGCCAATGAAACGGTGGAAGCAAAACTCGCTGAGTCGAAGGTGATTTGCGCGGTGCGCTGCGGAAACGTCCGCTTCGCGCCGCACGTTTACTCGACCGAGAGCGATATAGATGTGGTGGTGGCGGCGGTTCCGTAGGTTTTCCGAAGTAGTTCCCCTCACCCCCCAACCCCCTCTCCCTCGGAAGGGAGAGGGGGAGCCGGAAGGCAAGCGAGGGAAGCGAATCGCCTCCGGAATCTTACTCCCCCTCTCCCTTCCGAGGGAGAGGGGGTTGGGGGGTGAGGGCTAACGGGGCTAATTCGCGCTTGAATTCCCCGGCGGCAGCGGCATATCCAACTTGGGCAACTGTGTCGATTCCCCCAGCACCTTACGCACCGCGACCGCCGCGTCCCGCTCGTCCCGCGCCTCGAAGATGCACAACACGATCTCCGCGAACGGCTTCGCCTGTTTCAACGCCGTCTCCGCCAGCGCCACCGTGGACGATTCGATGCTCAATCCGGGATACGCCCCGAGCGGGATGCAGACCGACTCCGCCCCGTCCTTACGCGCGGTAAGCATCGCCTGCCCGACGAACCGCTTCAATACGTCCACTTTGATCGGCTTGTTGCTCTCATAGACCGCGACATGGTAGATCTTGCCGACCGCGAGCGTTCCGGCTTCGGTGGCAACGACTTTGCCGAGTCCGACCGGCGCGAGTTTACTCGCCGCCGCCGGGATCGCGTCCCCGCCCGCGTTCTTGACCTGTGACGGAATCCCGTAGCGCATTTCGAGGCGCGTACCGGTCGGCAGGATCAACGCGTGTGCGTCCGGGAGTTTGGACGCCGGACACGTGCGCAGAATGATCTTCGTGTCGCCGATAGCCCAGGTTGCAATATCGCTGACCTTATGCAATCGGTACGAAATGAACACGCAATAGGTGGCGCAAAATGCCATCGCCGCCGGGTTCATCAAATAAAACGTCGGCGACATGCCCGGCAACAATTTGAGGTTCAAGCGGTCGTTCAAAACGGCAAGCCCGACCGCGATCAGACCGATGACGATCCCGCCCTGCCACACGCGCGCGCCGGTCAGGATCTCGCGCCGCACCATGATACCGTAAGCGATGAAGACGGCTAATATGGTGAGCAAAAACGGCAGTTGGGGGAGGATGGCATTGGGGTTCATACAGGGGCATTATATCGCTTTTCCCTGTGTACGGACGGGTACGGTCCCGAATGTGATACGCGGTTGCCGCCCGTGCGGTAAAATTGTCCCATGGAAGTCGCAACCACCCCTCCGGAATTTCCCGCCGTGGAACTGTGGTACGCCCCCTTGCCACGTCCGCTTTCACGGTTCGCGTGGCATCACTGGTTCGTGGTGCGCGACGCGGTATCCGCCGACGTAGCGGTGTCTACCGACCGGTGGGAGGTGTGGCAGTCGCGGGAGGCGGGCGGCGAGAGTACGGGGCATCTGCACAGAAACCTGATGCGCCCCGAAAGCGGCGTCGGCGGGGGACCATCGGTGTGTTTGTTCGCGTGGCGGGGGGCGGAAGCCGAAAACATCGTGCGCGTCCTCGAACGGGCGTGGACACATTATCCGCACCGGTCGCGGTATCTGGCGTTCCCCGGTCCCAACAGCAATACGTTCGTGGCGTGGGTGCTGAAGCGGGCTGGGCTTTCCGGCGATGCCGCGCTACTTCTCCGATGGCAAGCCGTCGGCAAAATCTGGTGGCTGTAGCGCGGTTGCGCCGGGAACCTCACCCCCCCGCCCCCTCTCCGGGCCGGAGAGGGGGAGTAATATGCCGGAAATGTTTGCCACCGCGTGTCTATTCTGGCTCCCCCTCTCCGGCACGGA
>JAYULM010000435.1:0-7489 GCA_043763605.1 Armatimonadota bacterium
CGCGGGTTGAAACCCACGTCTGTGGGCAACTTCGTTGCCGAACGTCCTTCGGACGTGGCTGAAACGCGTCTGCCGGCAACAAAACCAGCAATCCAATTCCGTCCGGAGGACGTTCGGCAACGAAGTTGCCCACAGACGTGGGTTTCAACCCGCGTTTTCCATGGAACGGGCAAGCAACCAATCTATAATGCAATCGCCCTGCGAGTTGCGCCAGGGCAAGCACTGGGAAATTCGCCGAAGGCGCACACCGGAGGGATGACAATCCCCCGACGCGCGTATTAATGCCGCGCCATCATCGCGTCCCCGACATAAGTGATGCCTTTCGTCGGCTCCTGCGCGGCGGGCGATAGTTCCTTAACGAATTCGGCGCGGCGCACCGGCTTCGCGTGACCGTCCGCCCAGGCGAAGCACGCCATCCGCTGGTGGCGGAACTCGATGGTGGGGGACGGGAGCCAGTCCGAAGGCGGTTCGATGGATATCGTCTCGCCGATCTTTCCGTTCACCGGGAAGTTCGGGATTCCCGCGTCGCCGAACAGGATCGTTCCGGCGGGGGCGGCCAGGTCGGCGAGCGTCGCCGGGTTCGGCGCGAAGCCGCTTTTGAACATCAGGCGGCGATTGACGCCGTACCCGGTTCCGCCCAGATTGTCGCCGCCGGTGAACGATGGGCACCGCTGTATCTCGCCCGATTTGAGGTACGGATAGATGATCCCGCGCGTCTTGTCAAGTTTCTGCCCCGGCGCATCCCGCCCGCCGCACCAGTAGGTCAGGGTACCGTATTGATAGAGCGGCAGGGTTTCGTCGAAGTCCTGCGTGTAGAGAAGCGTTGCGACGCCGATCTGCCGGACATTGGAAAGGCACGCGGACTGCCGCGCCTTTTCCCGCGCCTGGTTGAATACCGGGAACAGTATCGCGGCGAGCACGGCGATGATGGCGACGACGACGAGCAGTTCGATCAGCGTAAATCCGTACCGGACGGATCGTGTGTGCGTGAAAGCACCCATAGGAACACCCCTTCCCCCGGTTTCGCGCCGGAGAGGGCATATTTCCCGCGTTCGGTATTCGGACTTGAAGTAGTGGTTAGTGGTCAGTGCGTAGTGGTCAGTACCGGAATTTCCCGTTCACTGACCACTGTTCACTGACCACTGACCACTAACCCTCACCGTTGCGCGACAGTGCCGGACTTTCACCGGACTTCCCCGAAAAGGGCGGGAGCGATATGCGGTTGTTACGGTGGACTGGCGCGGCGAAGACAGAATTCGCGCCCCGTAAAATACACCGGGAGGGTAGCACGGCGCAGGGGCTTTGTCAAGTTGGTTGATTGGGTTGTTGGGTTGTTGGGTTGTTGGGTGTCGTCGGAGCGTGAACGCTTCCGCTGCGCGCCTACGGCGGACGCTCTGCGAGCGGGGAGACGATTACCGTCGGGCGTGATGCTTCTCTAAACCCGAAGGGTTCCCGCCGAATCGCGTAAATCGGCGGAGCCGATTTCGCTTCGCGCGCAGCGGAAGCGTTCACGCTCCGAAAACTATTCCCCAACACCCAACACCCAACACCTAAAACCGGACCCCGAACTTGATCGCGCTGCCGGGGTGGGCATGCACCGTTTCGAGAATCGTGTCGGAGTCGGCGAAGGAAACGAGCGGGTCGATCAGTCCCGGGGCGGCGAGGGTTCCCTGACGCATCAGGGAAACGATGGCGTCGTACGCGCGGCGTTCGTCCCAGCGCGGGAAGTCGCGGGGCGGGTGTCCGAAACCGCAACCGTGCGGCACGAGCATCGTGAGCCGGTTGTGGTGCCATTCGCGCCCGAGCCATATGCCGTTCGCCTCGCCCTGATAGAAACCCGCCGAACAGACCGTGCCCGCGACCTGAACACAGCGCGTCGCCAAAAACAGCGCGGGGTAGACGCCCGCGAGTTCGATGGCGACATCCACACCCTTGCCACCGGTCAGCGCGTGAATCTGCATCGCCACGTCGCCGCCGCCGCGCGGGTCGAAGGCGGCGGTCGCGCCGTTCGCGAGTGCCCATTCGCGCCGTTTCGCGACGCTGTCAACTGCGTAGACCGCTTCCGCCCCGCTCGCTTTCGCCATCGCCACCGCGAGACAGCCCAGCGCGCCGAGTCCGATCACCGCCACCGACTCTCCGAGGCGGACGTTGCTTTCGCGGACGCAGTGGAATGCTACATAGGCGGGTTCGACGCACAGGGCGAGAAGCGGGTCGATGTTTCCGAGGTGCCAGAGCGTCCCGTCCTCCGGCTTGGTCGCCGTTTCCTTGATGTCCATCAAGCCGAAAACGCGGTCCCCAGCGGCGAACCGGGTCACATCCGCGCCGGTTTCCGTGATGGTCCCGACGCCGGTCGTGCCGAAAGACTTCGGGTTTTCGGGCGACGGTGGGGTCTGCCAATCCGCCCCCTCGACGAAAAGCCGCGTCTCCAGATCGAACGTATGCCCGGTGAACGCCGTCCCGTCCAGCATTCCGAAGGTCGTCCCGTGCTTGCCGGACGCATATTCCATCCGGATACGTACCTCGTTCGGTTTCAAGGGAGCGTTGTCATAATCGATTCGCGCAGCCCGGTGCGCTTCCACGAGGGCAAGCCGTTTCGGCATGGAAAAGGTACCTTTCTGGGTCAGGCTCGGGAAGGACTCCCTACGTTGCGGCGAACAACCATGTTGCCGGTGAAAGTAGCGTAGCACGCGACAAAACAGGTGTCAAGATCGCGGCGCGGATCGGGCGTGGTTGCGGTACAATGCTCGTTGTGAATCGCCTCGGGAGTGCCGGAATCAAATCACTGGTCATCACGGTCGCCACCGCGTTTTTGTTCGTGGTCGCGGTACTCCTCGACTTGCAGTACCTGTATCTGATGGCGGTCGCCCTCGCCGTGTTGCCGCTGGCGTCCTACGCCCTTGCCGCTTTTTTCGCGACCCACTTTCTCGCCGCCCGGGAACACCCCGCCACCGTACCGGAAGGAAGACGCGTCCCCGTCACGCTCCAGATCACTTCCCAGGGCGGGTTGCCGCAATCGGCGGTACGGCTTTCGGATAACATCCCCGAATACCTGGTGCAGGCGGACCCCGCCTTGCCGGTAGGCACTCCTACCGCGCCACAGTCCGTGCCCGCCCCGCTGGATACGTGGGATGGCAACACCGGCACACGTACGTACTTCGTCGAACCCGAAATGCGTGGCGTATATCAGATCGGTCCCGCGAAACTGGTCACGACCGACCCGCTCGGGCTGTTCACCTTTTCGGCAACCCTGCCTGTGCAAACCGAACTGGTCGTCCTGCCGGAACCGCTTCAGGCGCGCGATAAGTCGGCGGGCGGCGAAGGCTCCTTCGGCGTACGCGAGCGCGACGGCAAAACGCGGCGCGGCGAGGGGATGGAGTTTCACGGGGTGCGGGAGTATCAGCCCGGCGACCCGCTCCGGCGCGTCCACTGGGCGACATCCGCGCGGCGCGGGAAACTCGCCGTGGTGGAGTTCGAGCGGGCGTACCAGCAGGACATCTGCATCGTGATCGACCTGCTGAAGGGGTCGCACCACGGCAAAGGGCGCGCGGCGACTCTGGAATACGCGGTGAAGGTCGCCGCGACGCTGGCGGACCGCACACTACGCGCGGGCGGCGGCGTGAAACTGATCACCCAGAACGACCACCTGACTGTGAAGCCACGCGAAGCCGATCCGGAAGCCGCGAGGTTCCGACTCTTCGACCGGCTGGCGCGGCTGCAAGCCGACTCCGAAAATTCGCTGGCGGACTCCCTGAACGCGTCGCGCATCGGCGGTGACAGTGGTACTCACTACGCGGTACTGACCGCGCAGGGCGAGCCGCGCGTATCGGCGTTCCTGTCCGAGCGCGTACGCCACGGCGACTCCGTGACCGTGTATTTTTTCGAGCCGTCCAGTTTCGGCGGTCCGAAGGCAGGCGTCCTTTCTCCGGCGGTCGCCGGGAAATCGGCAACTCTGCGCGTGGTCGAATGTGAAACACACTCTCCCTGGAAAGAAGGCGGGCGAAACCTTGAGTATCTCCTCCGAGAAGATAACTAACCCGTCGGCACCCGCCGCGAGTATGGGGCAACCGGAACAGAAGAACATTTCGATCCCGCTCTATGTCGGCGGCGCGGTCGCGCAACTTTCCGGGTTGACAGCGGTCGCCTACCAACTCACCGAAGCGTCGTTCGCGTATTTCACGATGCTGTTGACGATGACAGGACTGATTTGCTCCTATTTCCTGCGCCGCAACGGCAGTTCACCGCGCCTGATCCTGATCGGTGCCGCTTTGGTCGCGCTACCCTTTTTCACCGCCCTGCGCGGGGTCGGTCCGTTCCAGCATCTGGTCCCGTTCGAGGCGCAGGGGTCGCAGGAATTGCTTCTGGTGTGCGCACTGGCGTTCACGGCGACATTCTGCTCGTTTCTGCTCGTCACCGATGAATCGGTGATGTTCACCTGCGTCTGGGCGATAGCGATCATCGGTCTCACTGGCACGGTGAATATTAACCAGGAACTGATCTTCTGCTTCGTGGTGTTCCTTGCCGCGTCTACCTTTCTGCTGGTCCATCAAAACAGCCTTTCGGGGGGGATGCCGACCATCACCGAATCTGCACTCCTGGGTGATGAGGATACGTCCGCGCCGCACGGAGTGCCGGGCTATGTCCGAGCCACCGCGACCCTCCGCGCCCGGTGGCGGCTGTTGCGCACACAACTCAAGGTCGCCCTCGCGTGCGCGGCGGGCGCGGCGTTGCTCGGTTTCCTGATCGCCATCCCGCTACAGATGGTCGGGCGCAACCTGTCCCTCGCGAACGTTATCCAGCGGCTCAACGTCCCGCCCGCCGCCGCGCAACAGTTAGCCGGGGGCGGGCGGGGGACTGTGCAACTCGATTTCAGCAACCCGCAGGATTTCCAGGTCGGGCTGGGTCCCGTCAGCGACGACCAGTCGGAGCGGGCGCGTGTCGAAAGCCCCCAGGCACTCTACTGGCGCGGGCGGGTATTCGACTTTTACACGGGGCGCGGGTGGGGCAACTCCTTCGTCGGACAGAACGACTACGGAGAACCGTTGGAACCGAAGGGCGATGTGGACGCGGAAGGGTTCAGCACCTTTCCGATCAAGCCGGTCGCGTACGAGCGGAAAAAGTTCGAGCGTGTTACGTACCGCTTCCACATGAACAATAACCGGTTCATGCCGCTGTATGTGGCGGCGGAGGCACGGCAGGTGCGTCTACCGTCGGTACAGGTCGTTCTGCGCGCCGACCACACGATGTACGCCCCTAATAGTTACGGACCGGAATACGAAGCGACCTCCGAAGTGCCCACCAACGTGCGCCCGGCGGATCTGCGGAAAACCACGCAGAATCTGAGCGGTTACCCGTCTGAGATGGCGGTGTATCGTCAAGGGGCGACCAACGCCGCCCTTGCCGAACTTGCGGAGAAGATTCTGACCGAGGCGAACGCGATGAACCCGTACGACAAGGCGGAAGCCCTGCGCCAGTGGGTTGCCGAGAACTGTGTCTACACCCTGGACGCGCCCGCCGTGCCGCGCGGCAGGGACGCCGCCGAGTACTTCCTGCGGGAGTCGAAGCAGGGCTACTGCGACCTGTACGCGACGGCGTTCACGATCCTGTGTCGCCACGCGGGGCTACCGGCGCGGGTGGCGACAGGCTTCGCGCCGGGCATCGAGGATGAGAAAGCCAAAACCAGAACCTTCGTCCTGCGCGAGTCGGACCGGCATGCGTGGACGGAAATCTACTTCCAGGGCTACGGCTGGATCGTTTTCGACGCGACCCAGGATACCCCGGGAACGGCACCCGCCGTGCGCACCCCGGAACCGCGCACCGACCAGCGCACTCTTTGGGAGCGCGTCCTCGGGGCGGGCTGGTTCCCCGTCACTATGACACTGATCGGCTTCTGCGGCTTCCTGTATTTCCTGTTCATGGAGATCCTGCTCGCGATCCGCGACCGCGTCCACCACGTGGTTCCGACGCACACGGTCGCGGCGAGTGCCCGCCATGTCGTCCGGCAGTACCAGAATGCTACCAGAAAACTCGCCCGGAAGGGGATGCGCCGCGCGCCGCAGACGACCACGACGGAGTATCTGAACCAGGTGCGGGAGCGTTTCGGGGAGCCGGTCTACGCCGCCCTGGCACCACTTACCCTGCTGTTCCAGCGGGCGGTATACGGGACCGAGAACGGCGCGAGTATCGGCGCGGAGGAGACGGCGGCGGCGAACGCCGCCCTGAAAAATCTGAACGCCGCCCTGAAGGAGAAGCCGCGTGCCTCCCGTTAAGACACCGCCCGCCGCAAAGAAAGCGGGTCCGCCCCCGCCGCCCGCCGACGGCATCGTTCGCGTTATCTTGCTGACAGGGACGGAAGCCGGTCGGAAAACGGCGGAAGCGAACGCCCTGTCGAAAGCGCACGTCGATCCGTCGTTCGCCGACTTCGACGTGGAAACGCTGGACGGCGGCGCACCCAAGAACGACCGCGCCGTCCCGATCAGCGAGCGCGCGCTGTCGTCGGTAGCGATGGTGCCGCTGGGCGAGGGGCGGCGCGTGGTGATACTGCGCGACGCGCAACAGATGGAGGACGGCGAACAAAAGCGTCTTGCGGAAGGGCTGGCGCGCATCCCGGCGTCGGGATTGCTGATCATCCATACCGGCTCCCCGGTCACGGGCGACGACGGCAAGGCGAAAAAGAGTAGCCAGATCACGACCGAATTGGCGAGCGCGGCGAAGAAATACGGCGAGGTGCGCGAGTTCGCCCTGCCGAAAGGCGGGTCGGAGGATGTACGCGCCCTGGCGATCCAGAGTGCGAAGCGGGAAGGGAAGACCATCGCGCCGGACGCCCTCGGGATGCTCGGCGCGTTGCCTTCAGAGGACATCGGGCGCATCCCCTCCGAGATCGCGAAGGCGGCGGCGTACGTCGGGGATAGCGCGAACGTGATTACCGGCGCGGATCTCGAAGCCGTGCTCTCGCGCGGACCGGACGATGTTATTTTCAAACTCTGCGACGCGGTCGGGCAACGGCGTACCGGGGATGCCCTCGGCTATGTGTCGCAACTGTTCCGCACGGGAAGCCGTCCGGAATCTGTCGCCCCACGCGTACTGGTCCTGCTGGCGCGGCAGATACGCCTGATCGCGCAGTACCGCTATCTGGGAGAAAAGCGCATGGTCGGGCGCAACGCGCAGGTTCCGACTCCCGAAGTACTCGCGTTCTTACCGTCGGACGGCGCGGGAAGCGCAGTGACGAACCCGCGCATGAGCTGGATGGTGGACAAATTCGTCGCGCAGGCGCGCAATTTCTCGCTCGCCGAACTGATGGATCGGATGGAGAAACTGCTCCAGGCAGACCTGTCGCTTAAAGGCGTGGTCCCCGGCGGCGACAACCCCCAAGCCGTGATCCAACGTCTCGTCGTCGAACTCTGTTAGTTTTGAACCGCCAAGACGCCAAGGTCGCCAAGACCGGAGAGAAGATAATAGGAAAACTCTATTGCATCATCCAGTTTTAATTTTG
>JAYULM010000436.1:0-2126 GCA_043763605.1 Armatimonadota bacterium
GATGTTTCGTGTTCGGCGCGTCCGGAGGACGCTCGGTGGCGAAGCCACCTATAGGCGTCGGTGAAACCGATGATCGCAACCGATAACCGCAACCCATGATCGCAACCCATGATCAAAACCCATGATCGCGACCCATGATCAAAACCCATGGAACAAACCGACGATCACGCTCCGAACAACCCAGCACCCAACACCAAACAACCCAAAACCCTTCTCTATACACCCTTCTCTATACACCTAAACGCCGCGCGGTGTTCATCGGTTGCGATACACTACGAAAAGTTTGCCGATCTTTTTTTACAACCTGCTTCTTCTGCTCCTTTTCCCCGTCGTACTTCTCGTGTACGCCTACCGGATGGCGCGCGGCAAGGAGTCGCCCGCGCATTTCGCGGAACGTTTCGGGGCATACGATTCCGCTATCGCCCGCGACGACCGAAGCCCGCGCTTCTGGGTCCACGCCGTGAGTGTCGGCGAGGTGATCGCGGCGACTTCCGTGCTCAAAGAACTACGCGCGCGCCATCCCGACGCGCTGATCGTGCTTTCTGTCACCACGACCGGGGGACGCGAAGTCGCGCAAAGCCGGATGCCGCCCGCCGATCACGTCGTCTATTTCCCGCTCGACTTCCCACTGGCTGTGCGAAACGCGGTACGGACGATCCGCCCGGACGTTATGATTTTAATGGAGTGGGAGATCTGGCCCAATCTATTGTCGGCGGCGAAGCGGCACGGCGCGACAATCGCCGTGGTCAACGGACGCATCTCCGACAACGGGCTCAAACGCGGTGCGCGGGTGCGCTGGTTTCTCGCCGATGCCCTGCGCCGCGTGGACGTTCTCGCGATGCAGTCTGCCGAGGATAGTCGCCGCGCCGTACTCGTCGGCGCGAACCCGGACACGGTTCATACCATCGGCAATACCAAGTTCGACGAAGCCGCGACCATGCTTTCGCCCGCCGAACGCGCCGAACTGCGCCGGGATTTGGGCATCAGCGAAAACGCCCCGGTCTGGATCTGCGGATCGACCCGCGACGCGCCGGACGCCGCCGACCCGGACGAGGAAGTCGCCCTCTCCGAAGCGTTCGCCCGGCTTCGGGAGCGGATCCCCGATCTGTTTCTGATCGTCGCCCCGCGTCATATAGAGCGCGCGGACGCGGCGGCGAAGCCTTTTGTGGACCGGGGATTCTTGGTGCGGTTGCGGTCGGCGTGGTCCCTATCCCCTGCGTCCCCCCTATCCCCCCAACCCCCTTTCCCCCCTCGGAAGGGGAGAAAGGGGGAGTCCGGAGACGGTGTCGCTCCGCTTCCGGGGGACGCGTCCAGAGAAGCGGCGACGCCCTCTGACTCCCCCTTTCTCCCCTTCCGAGGGGGGAAAGGGGGTTGGGGGGATAGGGGGGACGCAGGGGATAGGGGGGACCACGACGACGCCGTACTGCTCCTCGACACCTTCGGCGAACTCGCGCGCGCGTACGCGGTCGCCGATGTCGCGTTCGTCGGCGGGTCGCTGGTCAAGCGCGGCGGGCAGAGCGTGTTCCAGCCGCTCGCGCAAGGGGTTCCCGCCGTGTTCGGTCCGCACAGGAACAACCAGCGCGACATTTCCGCCCTCGCGCAAGCCGAAGGCGTCGGCTTTCTGGCGCGGGATGCGACCGAACTTGCCGACACAGTCCACCGGATTCTGACGCTCCCGTCGGACGAGAAAGCCGCCCTCGCCGCGAAATGCCGCGCCCTGATCGAACGGAACGGCGGCGTCACGGCGCGCGCGCTGGACTGGATCGCGGCGGCGAGTGGGGGGCGGCTCCGGTGAGCGATCCCAAGAGCGGCGAAGAGTGGCTGGTAAACGGCGTTTTGCACGGCGGCGATACCGGCACCGTGGCAACGCTACTCCGCGCCACGCTGACCCCGCTCGCGTGGCTCCATCGGCTCGGACTCGACGTCTATCTTGCTCCGTTCCGACTCGGGCTACGGAAGCGGTTCCGCTTGCCCGTTCCGGTGGTGTCTATCGGCAACCTGTCGTCGGGCGGGACGGGAAAGACGCCCGCGACCGCGCTGGTCGCCGGGATGTTGCGCGACGCCGGAAAGCGGGTCGTGATCCTGTCGCGCGGGCACGGTGGCACGGCGGCACGTGGAAGTGACCC
>JAYULM010000437.1:0-2120 GCA_043763605.1 Armatimonadota bacterium
AGGTGGCGGAATATGCCACGGCGCGACCGTTATTTCATCGTGTCGGGGACGCCAAACCGAACGCCTCGCACGATTCACATGGATTGATTAATCCGGAGGAAACCCATTATGACAAAGCGCACCCCCCGTGCTTTTACCCTGATCGAACTGCTCGTCGTTATCGCCATTATCGCCATCCTCGCCGCGATACTTTTCCCGGTTTTTGCCCAAGCTCGTGAAAAAGCCCGCCAAACCTCCTGCCTTTCCAACATGAAGCAGATCGGTCTTGGCATGATGCAGTATGTCCAGGACTACGATGAAACGTACTCGACCGCTTACTACCACAATGCGTTCAACCCGGCGTCGGGTGGTACGTCACTCGGTTACACCCACTGGTCGTTCCTTCTTCAACCGTATATCAAGAGCGATCAAATCTGGGTTTGCCCTTCCGACCAATTCGGCGGACACGCGCCAACCTGCTGGACAGGTAACAACAGAGGTGCAGGCGCGCCGGATTACGCGACCAACCTTTTTGACAAATGTAGCACCCCCGGCATTCAAGATAATCAGGCTCCGCGGCTTTCCTACACGGCGAACTCTACAATTTTGCCGCGCTTCCGCAATGTCAACGACGAAAACAATGGTGTGCAAGTCGTTCCGCTGGCGGCGGTGGAATCACCGGCTGGCACGATTGCCATTGCCGAAGTCGTAGACAACCTGGAGTGCGTCAACGGTCAATCCATCACATCAGTCGTCCGCGACTCGTCGCACCGCTCCGTCAGTGGCTTAGTCCGCGTTACCGGTGCACAGTATCTCGGTGAGCAAGGCGATATTACGCAACCCGTCCGCGCTTTATCGACCACGGAAGCAGAAAACTTCCTGAACATCTGCAAGACGACACCTGCTACGAGTTACCCACTTTATTCGTATGTCGGCGCACGTCGGCATAGCGGTGGTGCCAACTACGCCTTCGCGGACGGTCATGCGAAATGGCACAAGCCGAACCAAACGCTCGACCCGACCAACTTCATGTGGGGCGACCGGGTATACGGTTCCAGGGCTCAGCAACGCGTCTGCCTTCCGTCTGCAGCCGCCGCGTGCCCGAATGGACCGTGGGTTCAAACTCGGTAATTCCGGAATAGCCAGCGTTCCGCAGTAGCCCCTTCATGAACTGCGGCATGCATGGCTTGGAATAAAGGAAAGCGGGTGCGGTTCAGTGATGAACCGCGCCCGCTTTCCTTTTACTCTGGCAAAATTGCACCTGTACTTCACCTTTAAATAGGTTGCGATTCAGATTTGGGGCAATTCGATTCCTCATCGCACAACACAGTCGTAAGTCTGTCGGTCGTCTTGACAACTGCGCGGCTCGCAACGCCAAAATCGCCTCCGCAGTCCCCTGTCGCCAATGGTATCGGTGGTGCCCTCCTCCAAACGGATTTGAAAACGTCACAGGCACTCAACTTTACCTCGGCGCCCCTGGATGCCCCGGTCATAGCCGTCCCTTTTTGCCGGAAATACGGATTTCAGGATTTCAGTTGCAAGGGGAGGAATTCGCCACGGATTCGCCATTTTGATCGGAAGCGTTTGGATTATTTCTCATTTGCCGGGAGACGGGGTCATTTCCCAGCCGATAGAGTAGACGGCGTTATCTTCCAGCGTCAGGCGCATCTTCCCACGAAGAACTTTTCCGGAGTCGGCGAACGGGAATCCGAAAATCCCCCCATCGCCAGGTGCGCCCATGAAGCTCGGGATATCGGCAGTACGCCGTATCATGAAAAGGTTGCTGGTGACGAAAGGCTGATAAAGTCTTTCCTTGTTCGGACCAAACGCTGCTCCGGCAAATTTCAGAAAGTAACCTTCCCGTCCGATAAAGAACTGAAGGGTCGCCGGGTCTTTTCGTTCGTAACTTCGCTGCGGGTATCCGTTTTTGACCGCCGTCAACGTGCATCCCCCGATCCAGCATTGGCGACCAAAATCGCCAGAGAAGAATCGTTTCGATGTCGTGAACTGTACGGAGGCTGCTTGCGAGTCGGCGGATTCCATAAAGACCTGATGCGAAATACGGATCCATAGGCTTGGGGCATTTACCTGGATTTTGTGCCCCCACGTTGCTCTGTGAAGTGCCTCTATCGTCTGCGCCG
>JAYULM010000438.1:0-2120 GCA_043763605.1 Armatimonadota bacterium
GTGCCTGACCTGCACCCACTCGGTCAGATTTTTGGTGTTGGTATTGTGCGGTTGGTTGATAAACCATCCCCGAACTCACTCCACAGGTCAATCAACAAACTCTGCTCTTCTATTCCAGCATTCCACGTCGGAAGAATTGGATCGGTCGGGTATTCACGTTGCCACTGAGACACGGCGGATACGAACCGCGCCAACGCTTCCTTTTTGCTTTGTCCTGCATCCTCAAGATCGGCATCGCGCACAGCGTCAAATAGGATGTTGACTGCACCTCGGCGCACCAACCAATCACGTCCTTCGCCAAACGACGCCGAGATTTGCTCATTGATCTCGGCGATCTCCGCGTTCTTCAAAAGACCACTCAGCGCAAGCCCAGTCATTTGGTCGGATAGTCCGTTGACCCGCGCCCAATCCTCGGCGTGATCTTGTAACTCCCGGTAGTCGGCAACGGTGACGGCTTCAGAATACTTCCGAGCGAACGTTTCTTTTTTCCAATGGTCGGCGTGTTCCTTCATAACAAAATCATTATACCCGTTCTGAGCGAACGCAGTTCGCTCATTGAACGCTGTCAAGGGAAGAGGAACTGCGTCGCTTCTGCCAACTCCGTCTTGATGTCGTCGCCTTTTGTAACTGCTTCAAGGTTCAGGTCTCGCTTCAGTACAGCACTCGCCTTGCCGACCGCTTCCAGTGATTTTGCGAGACGGGCCTTGGGGATTGGGTTGCCCTGCTTTCCAGATGCACGCAGGATCATGTGCAAATTACGCTTTTCCACGGGTTGCCTTAGCAGATCAAGGTAGAAGTCTTCCGGTTCATCCCCCATCGCCTTTCTTACACGCTCGTAAGCGGCGATGTAAATGTTGTAAGTATGCCCTCTGTCGAGTAGATCGTACTCCTCTTTGTCGTACCCGGCACGCAGGTATTCGGGTAGTTCGGCGATAATTTGATCGCGGAGTAAACGTTGCAACTGCTCTACAACACCTTCCTCGAAGCCACGGTTACTGACGAATGATTCGTTGCTGAGTCCTGCCGAGTGCGCGTGCAGGTCTTCGTGAATCAGTGTTCTCCACCTTGCGTCCGATCCGACAATACTCGTTGATAGTTGCATATTGCAACGGAAGGGTTTAGTTCCCTTATCGCCGCCGTCATGTATCTCTATCTCCCCTTTCCACCGAGACGGAAGCCTCGTGATCCGGCTGATAATCGGTTCGATTGCCGACACCTCGCTGACAGAGCGAAGGCGGAACGCTTCTTTCTCAGCCGACGTTGTTTCGCGCAGAACTTCGTTCTGACGGCGAGAAATGATGACACGGGTCGGCGAAGCGGGATCGGTCAAAGAACGTGCGGAGGAACTGCTCATCATTTGTGGCACTGGAATTATACCGCTTTCGCGTCCCGACACGGCTACCTTCGCAGTTGTCTGCAAACGTAACAAGGCGACGCGGCGGACTATTCCCCATTTCGGATCGTTCTCCGTATGCACGAAATCGGCGAGTTTCGCCTCGCCACCCTTCCACAACTCAAACCGTGTTTGCCCAAGCACCTGACGTTGCTTGTCCTCCGTTAATCGGGCGAATCGCTCGGAACCGGAAACCGGCTTTGGACGCACGTCTTTTTCCTCCGGCGATTTGCGGAAATCCTTGAGCGCGGGCGATACATAGCACCGGCACGACGGGTGCGAACCGAATGGCTCCGAAAGCGAGTGCCATGTGCCGTGCATCGCCCAGCAGACCGGGCAGGAATGCACGTCGCAAGCGCAATTCCAATACCAGCCCTCGACAACACCGGATGCTTGGTACGAATCCACGGACGCGGTGCGCTGGGCCCGGTGCAGTTCTGTGCGGGCGATGGTCGCGGCACGAGCGCGGGAAATCGAGGCAACGGTTTGAAGTTCGCGCTCGATTTTGCGGGCGACCGCGCCGCTCCCAATGCCCGCGATCAGGGTGTCGCGCACGTCGCCTGCGCGGTCGCCCGCAAGTTTCACGAAGAGTTCAGATAGCGGCGAGCCGTCCGCCGTCGCGCCGACAATAGCGAGGAGTGTATTCTTCGGGAGCCGGTTGAAAACGATCCCCGCAGATTTGGCGACCGACTCGCCACCGGCGGCAAGATACGCGAGTTTCTCAGCG
>JAYULM010000439.1:0-7464 GCA_043763605.1 Armatimonadota bacterium
GGACTCCCCCTCTCTCAGGAACTGAGGGAGGGGGTTGGGGGGAGGGAGGGAAACGAGGAGGGCCGGGGGGAGGGAGGGAAACGAGGCGGGGCGGTAGAGGGAAACACGGGACGAGAGAAACAACGCGAGAAAGGAGTCCACAAAACAATGGCGACAATTCTTTCGATCACCGACACAGAAATCCTGACGCTGGCGCGGTTGAACCTGCTTACGGGTGGGGACGCGACGCAGGCGGCGGCGGATGTGGCGGCGGTGAAGTCGTACGAGCAGGAGGCGCAGGAAGGGCGGATCGAGGCGGGCGCGCTGGCGACGACTGCACTGCGCCCGCTGTTTCGGCGGGCCGTGGCGAAGATTATCGCGGCGGAAGTGCTGGAGATGCGGGCGCGGGACGGGAGCGACGAGGGGTTTACGGGGTCGGGCGTAACGGTGGCGGGACCGAGCGCAGCGACGGACTATTCCCGGCGATTGCGGGCGGATGCCGAAGTCGAGTTGGGTCCGTACCTGATTCTGCCCCCGGCGGCGGGCGTCGATCCTTCAGCGGTCTCCCTACGCACCGCGCAGGCGGCGCAGGTGGCGGCGGAGACGCTTACGGTTCCCGTTGAATCCAGTGCTAACGTTGGGAAGACGACTGCGGAGACGAGTCGGATCGGTGCCGACGCGTTGCGAATCGCTGCGGAAACCGGCAGGGTCGCGGACGAGCGGGCGAAACTGTTGGCGGACGCGGGGCGGTCGGAAAGCGACGCGGAGAAGGCGAAGAGCGATGCGGTACTGGCGCAGTTAAAGGCGGGGATCATTTCCGCTGGTGAGGCGAGGACGTTGCTCGGGCTGGCGGGCGCGGCACCTGCGGCGGCTTTGCTAATGCCGGTGATTTCGCCGTCGGAACCTTCGGGGGCGTCGCAGGCGGCGCAACGGCGGCTGTTCGGGCGGTCGGAAGGGACGCGGTTCGGGAAGGCGGGGTCCGATGATTGGGATTGACGATGATTTTTCGCCGGAGGCGGGGAATCGGGACGATTCCGCCGCGCGGCTTACGCTGGCGAAGCGGCTGTGGAACTGGGAGCCGCACCCGGGACAGCGGCAGTTTCTGACGATGCGGCTCCCGGACGGCTCGCGCCCGAAACTGCTGGTCGCGGCGTGCGGTCGTCGCTGGGGCAAAACGGAGGGTGTGTCGGTGGATGTCGCGCTGGACCTGCTTCTGGAGCGCGACCTGGCGCAACTGCTGGTCGGTCCGACGCGGGATCAGGCGGAAGGGTTGTTCGACGCCGTTGTCGAGAAGATCGACGCGATCCGTGCCGAGGAGTCGCTGCTTGCCGAGTTCCCGCAGGTCGCGGATTTCGAGGTCAAGCGGTCGCCGTTCTGCCATATCCGGCGCAAATCGGATCGTCAGGTCGTGCTTTCGGCGCGGTCGGCGGGGCGCAACGGGCGAAACCTGCGCGGCAAGGGCACGACGCGGAAGATGACGCGGTTCAAGGTGCGTGTCGATGAGGCGGCGTTCGTGCCGGATGCGGCGATCAACGAGGCGATCCGCCCGATGCTGGCGACGGTGCCGGGCGGGGGCGAACTGACACTGATCTCGTCGCCCAACGGCAAGCGCGGCGTGTTCTACGAATCGTTTTTGCGCGGCGAGCGCGAGGAGGGCAAGGCGCGTGCGGTGCGTTTGCCGTCGTCGCAGAACCCGTTGGTGGACCCTGAGTTTCTCGCCGAAATGCGCGCCGAGATGACCGACCGGCAGTTCGGGGCGGAGTTCGAGGCATCGTTCGTAGACGCGGCGGGGCAGGTGTTTCCCGACGCCGACATCGAGGCGGCGACGTGCGACGACGATTACGGACTTGCGCCGCTCTGGGGGTGCGCGTACGTGATCGGCGTGGACTTTGGGCGACGCGCCGACTGGACCGTGATCAGTGTCGGGGACGCGTCGGCGGTCGGTGTTCGATTGGTGGAACAGACGCGGTTGCAGGGAACCGGCTGGGCGTCGCAGGTGGAGCGCATCGTGGAAGCGGTGCGTCACTGGGGGGCGCGGCGGCTGGTTTGTGACGCGACCGGGGTCGGCGACGCGCTGGCGGAAGACATCATTTCGGAACTTGCCGCGCGGCGTTTGCCGTGCGAAGTCGAACCGTTTTTGTTTACCGGTGCCAGTAAACCGATATTGATGGACAGCCTGGCGGTCGCGCTGGCGGCACGGCGGTGCTCGTTCCCGGCGATCCCGATTTTGCTTTCGGAGTTACGCAATTTCGAGGCGACTCCGAGCGCGTCAAGCGGCGGGCGGGAAAAGATGGCGGCGGCGCGGGGGCATGACGACACCGTTTGTGCCCTCGCCTTGATGGTACGGGCGGCGTCCCCCTGGCTGGCGCAGGCGGCGAACGCCAAGCACGGCGGCGGTTTCGTCGCCGCGTCGGGCGGGGCGCGGCGCATCCCGCTGGGAGATTTCGCCTCGCAGAAGGAGAAAGATTTACAATGGTCGGCACGTTACTCAAAGGAATCCGGGAAACCTTTCAAATACGCGGGAATGGTGGACCATCTCCGGTCGCGGCTCCTGCGGAGCGTGTACCGCTCCGCGTTCGCACGAGCGGCGGGAGGGTATCTGCGGCGCATTACGAGCAGTTAGCCGACGGTTCGTATCCGCCGGGCGGCTTGGACACGTTCCGGCGCATGGAGCGGGACGGGCAGATCCGCGCCTGTTTGACCACGAAGCGGCTGTCGGTGCTGTCGGAAACGGCGGAAGTGCGCCCCGGCGACGACTCCCCGGACGCGAAGCGCGCGGCGGACGCGGTTCGTGCGCAGTTGAACGCCCTTCCCGGCGGCATCGCGGGTCTGGTCGGCGGTGCCCTGGACGCGCTTTCGATGGGCTACGCGGTGGGCGAAATGGTATTCGCGGACGACGGCTCGCTCGCCGCCGTGAACTGGCACGACCCGCGCCGGTTCGCGGCAATCGCGGGCGAATCGGGCGACGTGGTCGCGGTCGAACTGACTGACGGCGAGTCGATCCTGTTTCCGGCGTCGCGCTTCGTCTGGTACACGTACCAGAAGCGGTACGGCAACCCGTACGGCGAGTCGGACCTGGTCGCGGCATACCGGTCGTTCTCGGAAAAAGACTCCGTACGCCGGATGTGGTTGCAGGGGTTGGACCGCTTCGGCGTCCCGACGCCGGTTGCCACCGTGCCGACGAACTGGACACAGGAGCAGGTGAACCAGTTATCGCGCCAGCTCGGGTCACTGCAAAGCGAATCGTCGGTCATCGTCCCGCAAGGGGTGACGGTCGGCTTCGACCTGGACGCCGGGCGCGTCGAACCGGCGCGGGCATACCTGACCAAGATCGAGTACGAGGACACGCAGATCGCCCGCGCTATTTTAGGTCAGGACATGACGACGCAGGGCGGCACCGGCTCGCTGGCATCGGCGCGGGTTCACGCCGACGTGCTCACCGACTGGGTGCAATCGCTCCGCGCCGACATCGCCGGGTGCCTGTCGGGACAGGTCGCCGCCCGCATCGCGCAATACGCGGTCGGCTACGGCGTCGCGACGCCGATAATCACCTTCCCGAACCTGTCGCCGCCCGAACTCGCGGCGCGGCGCGAACTGATAACGAGCCTGATTACCGGTCAGGTCATCGCCCCCGGCGAAGGCTGGATTCGCGGGTGGCTCGGGATACCGGAGGTTAGTGGTTAGTGATCAGTGGTCAGTGGTCAGTGCCGGAGGGAAGCACGGTAGCGACTCGCTATCCGGCTACTGACCACTGACCACTGACCACTGACCGCTAACCACTAACCACTAACCACTAACCACTCACTTACCACTGTCCACTGATCACTAACCACTTATTATGTCCATCATCATCGGAACCCCCACCTTACGGGGAAAACAGGTTGCCTTAAATATCGCGCGGGCGTTTGCCGCGACCGCGAGTTCGTACACGTATCGGCGGGGCGGCTCATCGTATGTCATACAAGGGCGATTGAGCATCTCCGACTTCGCCGATTACGCGTCCCGGTTCACTGCGGGGGAAACCTCCCCGTGGGCGAAACCGGCGTATCTTCTACGGATCGCGGGCGCGTTCGTCGTGCCCGGCGGCGGTGCTCCCATCGTCGGCGATTCCGTAGACCTGCCATCGTCAAACCGATCAAGCGTAAATGCCGCTGATTTTACTAATTACACCGTGCGCGGTGTGTTCTATGACGTGGTCGGGGACGTGGTGACTCTGACACGGCTGTATCTAGCGCGGAACGCGTAACGCGATTCGCTTGCGAATTTGCGGAGCAACTTGCGCGCTTGCGAAATTGCGGAGCAATTTGCGCGACACGGAAAGGAATGGTGATTCTGGTGACTACGGAAACAAACCGACTGCCCGACACGAGCGGCGGCGATGCGAAATTGCCGAGCAATTTACGCGACTCGATGGTTTCGAGCGACACGTCCGATTGCGGGGCGTACGGGACTGGCGCGGTGCCGCCGCTCCCAGAAACCGCGTTGCTGGCGTTCTCGCGCGGGGCGGTACCGCGTCCCGGGGCGGCGTATCTGGTCGCGGGGTCGGCGGGGTATCCGTTCACGACGCTCGCGCTCGACCTGACGAGGTTGCAGTCGCTCCACCAACGGTTGACCGGCGCGGTCGGCTACCGGCTCGGCGCGAAATGCGCGGCGGACGACACGCCGGAGAACATCGACTGCTCGGGGTATGTCGGCTGGCTACTCAGCAACGCGACCGCGCCGCCGCTCCGTTCGGTGATCGCCCGCGACATCGTGGGATTGGGCACGTGGCACCTTTCGGAGTGGCTGAAAAAGTCGGGCTTCAAGCGGAGCACGGTGGACTCGGGCAAACTGGCGGACGGCGCGCTCCGGGTAGCGATCACGCTCGCGGCGCGGAACCCGGTCACGGGTCGGCTGGGGATCGGGCACATCGCGCTGGTCCGCGACGGTCGGACTATCGAGTCGCACGGCGGGCGCGGCGTGAACAGCCGGGAGTGGACGGGGAAAGGCTGGCAGGGACGGTGCGCGGTGTATGTCCTGAGTCGGGGGGGCGGACGCTGAAGGGTTCCGGTGTAAGCGGGGACGCTGTAGACGCTTCGCGTCGCCGGGGGCGGGGCGTTTGCTCGGTAATGAACTGCTTCCCCGACGCGAAGTGTCTGCAGCCGAAGGCTTACACCGGAACCCTTTAGTGTCCGATCCGTCAAAATCGGCACTACTCGCTTCTGACTACGTTTCGCTTGCAATTCCGCCATGAACACATCGCCGTCCAGCGTAAGCCCGGCTTCCTCCTCGGCGATTGCTTCCCGGAGGGCGTCGAGATGATACTGGTTTAACGGCGGGTCGTCATCCGTGCCGGACAGGACGGCTTCGGCGGCAAGGAAGGTCGCTGTCACCAGTTGGGTGCGCTCCACGGGCAGGAAGGTAATCGCAGCGCGGTACGCAGATTCCGGTAGTTCTATATTGAGTGTGGGCATGGTTCTTAATCCTTCCAGCATGATCGGGTCCGCATCCGCTACGCGGTCATAAGCTTACGTAACCCCGACGTTCTCATCTTCCACAATTATTCGATTCCGTCGGTATTTTTCATGTGCGATTGGTTCAAGCCCTATGACGTATAGTACCGCCCGGCATGGCGGTTCGCACAGCGGGCGCGGCGTCAACAGCCGGGAGTGGACGGGGAGCGGGCACTCCCTGACGCGCAACACGCCGCTCGGACACCGTCTCCAGGAACGGCGTCTCCTCCCCGTGCGGTCGCTCGCCGGGCGGAATCAATCGCCCTGCGGTTGCGGGCGGTTGCCCTCGAAGAAGGACGGCAGGTATAACGCCAGACTGACCACAGCGAAAATCTGGATCTGCGCCGCCGCCTCGGAACTCCAGAACAGGGCGATCATCCCGCCGTGTAGCGCGGCACCGGTGGCGAGAGTGAGGTAGCGCAGGCGCGGGAGCCAGATCGCGACGCTCAGGAATAGTTCGGTGGCTATGGCGGCACCGGCTATCGTCGCGAGAATCGCCCCCTCGGAGCCGGTGCTTCGTAGCCAGACGCGTATCGTGGGCTGGGTGAATTCACGCACGATGTCGCCGGAAAGAAATGGCACCGTCAGTTTCCCGACCGCGCCCCAGAAATAGACCATGCTGAGTTGCCACCGCAGGAGCAATACGAGCCAGTTGGGGACCGTCGCGGCTCGCGGCGGGGCGTGGCGATCCGAACGCCGCGCGTCGAGCGAGAACGTCGCGCCGCTGTTCCCCAGCGCGAGTAATGCCGTGGCGAGTATGAGCAGATACAGGTGGTTGCTGTAGGATTGTTGGTCGAACAATAGAACATATCCCATCACCAGCGCGAGACTGAGACCGGAAACGCGGGTCTGGAACCCGGTGGCGAAACAAAGTGCGAGTACCGCCCAGAGTCCGACGAGCCAGAGCAGGACGGCGGGCGACAGATCCGGGAGGAAAGATACATAGGGTAACCGGAGTTGGTTCGGTCGCAGCACTTCGGTCAGAATCCCGAAGGCTTCCTGCGCCCGAAGGAACGCCGCCGTGCCGATGATCGCGCGTACATAAGCCGTCGGACGGGCATCGCGCGGCGCGTTCATTGCCCGCACTATCGCCGTCAGGGACACCGGTACAACCCTGCTTCCCCATCCGCGCCCGTCCAGCCAACGGAAACAGCGCGCGGAAAACGGCGGCAGGCGTAGGGCGGGAAAAGCTTCTCCGTATCCATGTCGCCGCGCAACACCCCGAGGTGCGCCTTCGCCGAAATGTCGTGTGTGCCCCCGTTCTCGTCCACCACGCGAAAGTCCATGACGCTATTTTTCCGGGAAAACATCTGCCATGAAAACCGGGTCATGCGCGGCGACCGCGATTGCGTCAGGGGGATCACGAACTGCGAAAGGGCAAACGCGAAAACGAGGACGGCGATAAAACGGCTCCCGTCGCGCCCCACAGCGGGAGAAGGATCGGTCGCCTCGGGATCGCGATGAGAGTTTGCCATGACTGACCGTATGATACCGCCCGTGGCGTCCGGCGTGCCTGGCGGGAGCGTTCCATTGTCGCCAACGCGATGGAAGTTCGTACTTTCCATACCAGCGGTGGTTCGATTAGATTCGCGACATGCAACGACGGCTTGCACAGCGACAACAGGTTTCCATACCAGCGGTGGTTCGATTAGATTTCGCTTTGCCGTTCGGCATGATCGCAAGCCGTAACGAGTTTCCATTCCAGCGGTGGTTCGATTAGATTGAGGTTCGTCCCCGGGTCCACGACCGCGTATCCGCCGTTTCCATTCCAGCGGTGGTTCGATTAGATTCGTCTGTTTTCAGCACCATGTCCTGGGGGGAGACGCGTTTCCATTCCAGCGGTGGTTCGATTAGATTTCCGAGCCGCTTCGATAGCGCGAAATCGTTACGAATCACCCAGCCGAGTTTCCATTCCAGCGGTGGTTCGATTAGATTGCGGCCATGCAGGGAGGCGGAAACTCCGTTTTGCGGTTTCCATTCCAGCGGTGGTTCG
>JAYULM010000440.1:0-7452 GCA_043763605.1 Armatimonadota bacterium
GGGGCGGTCGCTCGGTAATATACCGGTTCCCCGACGCGAAGCGTCTACAGCCGAAGGCTTCGGGTGCCCGCTGGGCGGGAACATTTCAATGTCCGCACGTCCGCGACCGTCAAAAACTCCTCAACCTCGGAAGCGAAGCAATCGCAATCCGTTCCCGACGACCAGCAAGCTCGTCCCCACGTCGGCGAGTACCGCCATCCAAAGCGTCGCGTGGTCCATTAACGCGAGGATGAAAACGACCGCCTTGATGACCAGTGCCAGCACGATATTTTGCGCGAGTACCGACGTAGTCGCCCGTGCCAGCCGGACGAAGAACGGCAGTTTTCGCAGGTCGCCGTGTAGGAGCACCACGTCGGCGGTTTCCATCGCCGTGTCGGACCCGCCCTGCCCGACCGAAAAGCCGATGTCCGCTTTCGCGAGTGCGGGCGCGTCGTTGATGCCGTCGCCGACCATGCCGACTATCGTATTCGGAGCGCGAAGGGATTCGATGAACGCGAGTTTGTTTTCCGGCAGGAGTTCGCCGCGCGCGTCCGCGATTCCCACCTGACGCCCGACCGCGTCCGCGACCCGCTGGCTATCCCCGGAAAGGAGCACGGTCCGTATGCCCAGTTCATGCAACTGCCTGATCGCGTCCTGACTTTCCTCGCGGAGTGTGTCCGCGACTCCTAAGACGGCAAGGGAGTTTGCGTCGTCGGTCAGCACGACCGGCGTCTTGCCCTCGCCTTCCAACCGATCGATGACCGCCTCGACCTCGGCACTGCAGACCCGATTTTCTTCCGTCAGTTGGTGGTTCCCAATATAGTAGCGTCGTCCTTCCAGTTTGCCGGTCACGCCGCGCCCGATCAATGCTTCGAAGTCGCCGATGGAGGGTAATTGGCAGACATGCTTTGAGGCACATGCTTCCACAATCGCCGCCGCGAGCGGGTGTTCCGAGGACGCGTTCAGACTCGCCGCTAAATGCAGGAGGGAGTCCGGGGAATCGAGACCGAGCGGGACAATATCCGTGACGACCGGCTTGCCACGGGTTAGTGTCCCGGTTTTGTCGAACGCGATAACTTTGAGTTTAGCACCGGCTTCGAGATAGGCTCCCCCCTTGATGAGCAAGCCTTGTTTCGCCGCCGCCGTAAGTCCGGAAACGACCGCGACCGGTGTAGACAGCACAAGAGCACAGGGGCACGCGATCACAAGCAGGACAAGTGCCTTGTACAGCCAGTCCATCCACCCGCCATATCCAAAAAGCGGCGGGACGACAGCGAGTAAAAGGGCAAGTACCACGACCGCCGGGGTGTAAATCAGCGCGAAACGATCCACGAACCGTTGCGTCGGGGCGCGTTCCGCCTGCGCCTCCTGCACCGCGCGGGCGATCCGGTCCAGGCGCGTATCACCACGGGCGGCACCGACTTCAAAGACCAGTACGCCACGCCCGTTCACGCTTCCCGCCCAGACTTCGTCGCCGGGTTCCTTCTCCACCGGCAGACTTTCGCCCGTGATCGCCGCCTGACTGACGCCGGATCGCCCCTCGACGACGCGCCCGTCCAGCGGCACCCGTTCGCCGGGGCGCACCTGAACCCGCTCCCCGACGGACACGCCGTCCGCGAGCGTTTCGTGCCAGTGCCCCGGATCGTCCGCGCCGTGGGAATGCCAGACCCGCGCGGTGTCCGGGACCGTTTCCATCAGGGCGGAAATGGCGTTGCGCGCCCGGTCCAGCGACTGCGCCTCGATCAGTTCCGCGATTCCGAAAAGGACCGCGACCATCGCCGCCTCGGGATACTCGCCCGTTACCATCGCCCCGACGATTGCGAGCGTCATCAAAAAGTTGATATTCAGCGTGAACGTCCGAAGCGCGACCCAGCCTTTGCGAAAGGTGTCTCGCCCGCCGAGCAGTAGCGCAACGGCGACAAGAATGAGAATCACCGGGTTGATTTCCGCGTTCTCGCCGTGTTTATGTCCCGCCGATCCCACCCAGTGCAAAACTTCCGCGCCCGCCGCGAATACTGCCGCCGCTCCCATCTGGATCCAGCGTGCTCGTAAGGCGGATGCGGGCGATTCGATGCCGCCCCCGTGCCCGTCCATCGGTTTCGCCGCCATCCCCAGCCCGTCAAGGGTTTTCCGGATAGACTCGGCGTTTCCGGTCGGCGCGAGTGCCACGGTCAACACCCGGTTCAGCAGGTCGAAGTCGAGACGCTCGATCCCGGCTTCGCGCTTCAATCCGTTGCGGATGATCTGCTCCTCGGTCGGGCAATCCATCGCGGCGATATAGAATTTGGCTTCAGTCATGGCGTACGTTTATTGTACGCCATAGGAACGATTGTGTTCCGCATCCCGCAGTGTTTTTTGCAAATTATTTTCTTTAATAGACCAGCCCTATTCGATGAGCAAGCCATAATCCCGCGCGTGTAAGTGCGACGTAACCATATCCGAAGGTGACTGTATAGACCGCGAGCATCAGCGCAAACTGGAAACCGAGGATTGCCCCGCCCCACCGGTCCGTCGGTTGGGAACACAGTCCGAAAGTGAACCCACAGACGACCTGAACCGCAACCATGATGGGCGGAGCGATCCAGGTGAGCCGGTTGTACTGTTGCTCGTCGCCGTGAAGCAACGGACGCGCCAGCAAAGCAAGCGTCAGCAGATACGGGATTCCACCATATAGGAGCGACATTAGAAATAATTCCGCGACTCCGGCAAAGGCAGAATTCCCACCGGCGAACGCCAGCAACGCGACCGGTACCGCTATGGGGATAAGGAGCGACCAGCGGTAGAATGTGATTGTACTCATCGATTTGTTCCTTTTTGAACCAATCCGACTGCCTGGAAAAGCCGCAGAAATCCGAATGTGATGCCGATGTACGCATAGCCCAGGATCGGTACGGCTATCGTGCCGATCACCAGAAACGCCAGCCCGTACAGCGCGCCCCAAATCGTAACCAGAAGACACGCCGTGAGCACCCCCCAGAACTTCCAGAAATAAGGGAGCATTGCACCGGGTAGTTGCCACCATGCCTCCTCCAATTCTGCCCCGTTCGCATTCAGCAAGAAATCACGACGGGCATACAGCATCCAGAGATACGGTATCCCGCCTATACACAGGGAGCAAATCAGGAACCACGACACGTAAATCCCCAACGTCTCTATGCTACTGACGGGAATCTGCTGTATAGCATTCGCCTGCTGCAAAAGAGGGATTCCGGCGAGGACCGGGACGATCACGGGCGCGATCAGGGATCTGCGCAGGTAGGTTTCGGTAGTCATGGCATCCTCCGTTTTCTTGCGAACCTGTTTTATGAACATGTTCATCTATAGTATGCCGACAAAATAGCGTTCTGTCAACCCGGTGCGGCGGATTCAGAAACGAGTAATTCGCGCGTCGGTTATTCGTGCGCCCGCTAAATTGCTGACGGGTCGCTTTCTCCCACTTCCGCGCTGTGCTCGCGCCGCGCGACCTCGACACGCAGGAAGTCGTGTGCGACCTCGGTTTCGGGGAAGACGGCGCGTGCTTCGGCGAGGAGTGTTTCCAAGCCCGCACCGCTTTCGGCGTCATAGCGTGGCGAAATGTGCGTGAGAATGAGTTGTCTGACGTGTGCCTGTTCCGCTACCCGCGCGGCGTCGCTCGACGTGGAGTGCGCCGCGCGGTCGGCAAGCGTACGCTCGCTTTCCGAGAATGTCGCTTCGTGGATCAACAGGTCGGCGTCGGCGGCGAGCCGCACCATCTCGGGGCAGAACGCCGTATCGCCCGAAAAGACCACGCGGCGACCGGGGCGCGGCGGTCCGACCAGCGACGCTCCGTCGATCATCCGTCCGTCTGCCAGAGTAACGGTCTCCCCGGCTTTCAACCGCCCGTAGATCGGACCCGCCGGAATGCCGAGTGTTTTCGCCTGCTCGGCGTCGAAACGTCCGGCTTGCGTCTTTTCCTGCACGGCGTACGCATACGCCTCACAGCGATGCCGCACGGGCGCGCACTCGACGGCGATCTGGTCGTCCTCGAACACCGTCCCCGGGCGCACGGCGTGGAACGAGACGGGAAAGTTGAAGTGTGTCCCGGTGGCGTGAAGGCAACCACGGACGTAGGATTCCAGCGCGGGCGGTCCATACAGCGCGACGGGCGAGACGCCTCCCAGTGCCAGGGCGCGGGATGCCAGCAAGCCGACCAGCCCGAAAACGTGGTCCCCGTGCAGATGCGTTATGAAAACGCGGGTGAGTTGGGACAGGCGGACCTGCGCCGCCCGCAGACACTGGTGCTGTGTCCCCTCGCCGCAGTCGAATAGAAACAGTTCGCCCCGTTCGGGCAAGAAGAGTGTCAACCCGGAGACATTGCGCGCCCGCGTCGGCGCGCCCGATCCGGTCCCTAAAAACGTTAACTGCATACCGCCTCATTATGCAACGTTTCTTCACTCCCTGCCGCAACTTTGATCGGGGCGCGAAAAACTTCGGGAACACGGCAGGAAAAAAGCGGTCGTGAGACGAATCTATTACGTCGTTGCCAGTCCCAAAGCGGAACCCCTTAGCGAAATTGACGTGTCTAAAAAGAAGGAGTCTTTGCGGCACCCGGCGAAATGTGCGGAGTGCGAAAAAATAGCCTTAGCAATGATTGTATCTTAGACGATAGGGAACTTGCAAGGGATTTTTCTCGTTACTTAATGGGTTCTCCCAGATTTTTGGGTAACAGGAAATGGTTCGGGATTTCAGGTGACAGTGACGCCGCCTTGGTCAGAGAAGGCAAAGAGAATACTTAATTATGTTCGCGGTACAAACATTGGATAACGAAATTAAAAATCAAGATACGACGCTGGAAGGGTTGAACGAATTGCGCCCGGATGTGGCGACCAAACCGGTCGCGACGTTCGCGGTGGCGACGAACCCCAAACCGCCGACGCCGATAGATGATTTAGAGGACGAATCGGCGTTCGCGGTCAAGGAGGAGTTCGCGTCGTACCTGCACGACCGGGGCGGTTCGAGCAACACCGCCCTGCTTTCGATGGAGCAGGAGCGCAAACTCGCCCGTCAGGTCGAACAGAACGTCAAGTGGGCGCGCGAAGTGCTCGTGAACGCCAACCTGCGTCTGGTCACGTCTATAGCGAAGAAATACCAGAATCGCGGTATCGCGATGGAAGACCTGATCCAGGAAGGGACACTCGGGCTGATTCACGCCGTGGACAAGTTTGATTACCGGCGCGGGTTCCGCTTCTCGACATACGCGACGCACTGGATCCGTCAGGCACTCGGACGCGCGGTAGAAAACCAGGGGCGCACGATCCGGCTCCCGTCGCACGCCATCGAATCGCTCGGCAAGATCAAGCGCACCCGCGAAATGCTGGCGACGCGGCTGAACCGCACCCCGACGGCGATTGAAATCGCTGCCGAAGTCGGCTTGCCCGTGGACAAGGTCGAAACGCTGTTGGAAGCGGAAACGCCGGAGCCGATGAGCCTCGACGCGCCCGCCGGGGACTCGACCACGCGCCTCGGCGACCTGCTCCCGGCGGAAGACGCCACGCTACCGTCGGCGCGCGTGTTCCGCCGCGCCCTGCGCGAGGAGATCGGGCGCGCGCTAAAGCAGCTGACGCCGCGCGAGCGCGAAGTCCTCGAACTGCGCTACGGCTTGTCGGAAGACGCCGAGGCACCGATGACGCTGGAACAGGTCGGCAAGGAGTTGCACCTGTCGCGCGAACGTGCCCGACAGATAGAAGCCGGTGCCCTGCAGAAACTGCGCCGCTCCGAGATCGGCGGGCGGTTACGCGAAACGGTCGTCGCGTAGACCGTTCGACGATTCAACCAAACGCCCCAAGTTTGTAGCACACAATTCGTGCTACGAACCTGGGGCGTTCTCAATTTAGAACAGTTGAACACCAGCGAACGAGGAGTTTCTTTTTTTTGCGAGATTTTGATGATGTAGCCGTATGCTGTGGTAGCTTCTTCAACGCCAGTCTGTATGAAAGTCACAAGTGATCAGGTTGGCTTCGCCGTTGAAATATAGTGTTGTGAAGCAGTATCTGGATCGGTAAATGCCATTCTTTCCCAACACTTCTCCTAAAGAGACGAGTACTTTGATGTCACCAAAACCTTCAAGCGGCAAATACTCTTTGAACACTGCTTTTGTGAGTACAATAATTTCTACAGTCAGTGGAATCCGTAGTGTGCCCTCCTCGACTTCAATGACGTACATACCATCTAACAAAGCCTGATCCAAAACTTTTTTTAGTGTGTCGTTTACTATCCGGTTTGGAAGTAGTTGCTCTATATCCGAGACGATGCTGTTGAAATCCATTAGTGAAGTCCTTTGCTACTGAACTAGGTGGATCGGAGGCAACTTCGGCGGCTACCGCGCCTTTCGAGATCGCCGCTCCACAAGTAGCGAGCAGAGCGGCATCCACACAATGATTCGTGAACGTTCTAGTAGTCTTTCAAGATAGGATAATTGTATAATACGGGGACATACTTTGGCTTTACTGCCTGAAAGGACTCCCCGATGCCCGCCAAAAAACATCACGTCTCGCTCACGCCTGAGCAACGAGAGCAGACCGAAATCGTCGCTCGCTCTTACAAACATTCCGAGCGAGAGAGAAAACGCGCTCGCATCCTATTACTTGCCGATAGCCAGCGACCCGAGGGAGCCAGCAAAGACGCGGCTATTGTTGCCCAAGTCAACGTCTCCTTAATCATGGTTCAGCAGGTGCGTCGACGCTTCGCCGTGGAGGGACTGACTATCGCTCTACATCACAAAGAGCAACAGAATCGCAAAGCAAGATGCCTCGACGGTGCCGCCGAGGCTTTTCTCGTGGCGACGGTTTGCGGCGCACCTCCGGAAGGGAGGAAGTGCTGGAGTCTGCACCTGCTGAGCAACCACATAGTTCAGCAAGGATACGCCGGAAGTGTCAGTCACGAAACGATTCGTCAGACGCTAAAAAAAACGAGCTAAAGCCGTGGCTGAAAGAGTATTGGTGCATCGGCGAAAGTTGCCTGAAGCAACTTTACGCGCCCGCCTGAGCATAATGCCGCTTTTGTCTGCGCCATGGAGGATGTGCTGGATGTCTATCACCGCCCGCCCGACCCGAAACGTCCGTTGATCTGCATAGACGAAGCAAGTAAACAATTACTTTCCGATAGTCGAGAGCCGATCCCGATGGCACCGGGGCAACCACTTCGGGAGGACTATGAGTATGTGCGCAATGGCACGTGCAGTTTTTTCATGACATTCGCGCCTTTGTTGTGCCAGCGGCATGTATACGTAACCGGACGCCGAACTGCGGTTGATTTCGCCTCGGTGGTACGGCATCTGGTGGATGTGCAATATCCCAAAGCAGAGCAGTTACTGATCAGTCATTAAATGGCTAAACCAGCCAATCGGAAAAACGATTTCAAAATCCGCCTCTGATAGCGCAATGCTCGAATCGTTTGGCGTAACTCGCTCCCTAACTCTGGCAACGTCAAGGAACTCATGTTCCCTAACCGATGTTT
>JAYULM010000441.1:0-2113 GCA_043763605.1 Armatimonadota bacterium
CGGAACGTGACCCCGTTCGTCGGGTGGTCCGAGAAACGCGGCGACGCTCCCTCCTCCGGACTCCCCCTCTTTCATTCCGATGAGAGAGGGGGCGGGGGGGTGAGAGAGAAACGGGCGGTGAGAGAATCCGAAGTATTGCCCCGACGCCCCCCGTCGCTGTATACTTGACCGGTGCGAACGGACGCCGCGCCGGGGTCACCCATGCCGCGCCCCGTCCGATTCCGCGAACGCTTTCAACCCTACGAAAAGAAACCGATACAACCCATGGCTCAAGTCAACTGGCGTGCGTTCGGCGAAGAAGTCTTCGCCGACGCGCGCAAAGCCGATAAACCCGTCCTCCTTTCCCTGCAAGCCCCGTGGTGCCAGTGGTGCCGCGCCATGAACGAGCAGACGTTCGGAAACGACGCTATCGCGCAATACATCAACGATCAGTTCATCGCCGTCAAAGTCGATACCGACAAACGACCCGATGTCAACGCCCGCTACACTCAGGGCGGCTGGCCCTCGACGTGTCTGCTGACCCCGGACGGTGACACGATGTGGGGCGGGACGTTCGTGCCGCCCGACGGTATGGCGCAACTCCTGCCGCAGGTGCTTAACGCCTACCGCAACGACAAGCCGGGTCTGGCGCAGATGGTCGGTACCCAGCGCGAACAACTCAAACAACAGCGCGAAGCCGCGCCCGCGCTCGATCCGAACCTGCCGATCTCGCCCGACATTATCCGCGTCGCGTTGCAAAACATCCTGTTCATGTTCGACTTCGCGCACGGCGGTTATCGCGGCGACCAGAACCCGGCGAAATTTCCGCACGTCGATATGACCGAACTCGTGATCGAGCAGTACACCCGCACCGTGCGCTACGGCGAACCGTCGCCGGACCTGCAACTGGTTCTCGACCGCACCCTGACCGCGATGGCGGAAGGCGGCTTGCGCGACGAAGTGGACGGCGGCTTTTTCCGATACACGCAAACCCCGGACTGGCGCGAACCGCACCACGAAAAGATCCTCGAAGATAACGCCGCCCTCGCTCGGTTGTATGCCCGCGCGTATCAGGCCACCGGCAACGACGAGTACAAGACAATCGCCGAATCGACGCTTCGCTACGTCGATACCGTGCTCTACGACGGCGAAACCGGGACCTGGGGCGGCTCACAGGCGGCGGACTCGGAATACTACGGTCAACCGGAAGAGGAGCGCAAGGAGTGGAACCCGCCGAGCGTGGACGCGACCGTGTTGACTGGCGCGAACGCGCAGGCGGTCCGCGCCCACGTCGCGTACTGGCAGGCGACCGGCGACGCCGCGTCGCTCGCGATGGCGAAGCGCGGGCTGGATTTCCTGATCGCTAACCTGCTGAAGGACGAGGGCGCGCTGGATCACTACCATTCGACTGACGCGGAAGCGATAGAGTTGTCGGGGCGCATCCCGTCCGGGCTACTGTCCGACTCGGCGCGCACCGTCGCGGCGTGTCTCGATCTGTACGAAGCATCGCAGGGCGTGGAGTACCTCGACACGGCGGAAGCCATCGCCGGGTGGGTCGCCGGGCACCTGGAGGATAAGAAGTCGGGCGGCTTCTACGACGCCGTCACGCGCCCCGATGCGATTGGTACACTCAAGTACGGCTCGAAAGACCTGAATGACAATATGCTGATGGCTGACTCGCTGCTGCGCCTGTTCCTGGCGACCGGCGAGGACGAGCATGCGAAACTGTCCCAGCGCGTCCTCCAGGGCTTCCTGCCCGCGCTTGGCAACCTCGGCTACCACGCGGCGGGCTTCGCGCTCGCCACGGAGCGAGCGATCCTGCCCCCGGTGCTGGTTCACGTCCTCGGATCCGCCACCGACCCGGCGACCCAAGCCTTGATTTCGGCGGCGCACCAATCCTACCGCTACGAGCGACTCGTCCAGCCGCTCGATCCGTCGAACGAGGAAGACGCCGAACACATCGAAAACCTCGGCTACGCCAAGCCGACCGCCCCGATAGCATACATCTGTATCGCCAACAAGTGCCTCGACCCGATAAGCGACCCGAAGGAATTAGCGGAGTTGGT
The DNA here is from genome assembly GCA_043763605.1 of Armatimonadota bacterium. Taxonomy (GTDB): domain Bacteria; phylum Armatimonadota; class Armatimonadia; order Armatimonadales; family Armatimonadaceae; genus JACMIU01. The sequence goes on from JAYULM010000441.1 coordinate 2,046, forward strand.
GTCCTCGGCGACTTAGGAACATCACCCCGTTTTCCTCTCACCCCCCCGCCCCCTCTCTCATCGGAATG
>JAYULM010000442.1:0-7433 GCA_043763605.1 Armatimonadota bacterium
TGAAACGCTCGGTATTCGAGCATTTGCCTGTGGGCGTGATGGCGCACAGGCGGCAAAAGAAGCGAAATGAGAAACCGTCACTTACCGGAAACTAAAGTCAAGAGATTTCCCTGCAAGTGCCACAACCAGGTGGTAGACCTCTTACATACCAAGAGAAAAATACGGGGCAATCTTATGCTTCCCTCAAGCGACGTGCCGAGGAGTTAGTCTCCGCGATCACAGAAGCCGGGTATCATCACGACTCCTTACGCGATGACACATCAAAAGTTAAAGAATATCATCACGAGTTTGCCAATGGTCTGGAGGTTTGGTGGCGAATAGATCGTGACGATCCAACTTCTACCGCAAGATGGTCTGACCTGAACAGGCTAAAAGGACTGGATAAATCAGACCAAATACTCATAACGAATGAGTACCGTAGTTGGCGAACTGAGTGTCTTAAAGACTTTGAGTTTTGTACAGGCGAACGGATTTTAGTAATCGAGACGTGAGTTTCCTTAAACGTCCGTTGCACACTTCGTCACGTCCACAGGCAACGGTGCCAAACGCGGGGGCAACGCGCCCAATGTCAAGGGCAACATTCCGACTGTTGCCCTTAACATCGGCGGCGTTGTTCTTCTCCCTGTTAGAATAAACCCATCCGAACGCAGACGTTTAACGACCGTTCGGAGAAGGAAAGGCTTCGTTGTTCATGCCCGCCGCAGACTCTATCCCGCGCACCGCCCCCCATTCTATCGCGTGGTCAACGAACTTTTTCACAGTGCTGAACGAGAATCTTGCCACCGTCGGGCAGATCGACGCGGACATTGATTCAGTGAGCGACGTATCGGGCGAGTTTGCCGGGGCGAACACCGACCAACTCGCCAAAGTCGTCGCCGCCGCCGAAGACGCCGTGCAGACGAAAAAGATGCGCCGCACGGTCTATTATCCTGGGCTTCGCGCTCTCGTGCGCTGCATTAAGGACGAATGCTTAACGGCTCATGCGGCAGGTCGCGGGCGGCGCGGTATACTGACGGCATGAACGAAACCGAATCCGCCCGTTTTCATTCCCTGCGCGGTCAAGCCCTGCACGGCGTCGCGCTTTCGCCAGACGACACCCGCGAGTTATTCGGCTACATGGCGCGACTCGAAGCCGAGGAGCGCGACCTGTTGCAACCTGCCCGCGACGCCCAGGAAGCGCGTATCGCGGACACGGAACAGCGCATCGCGGAACTGCGAAACCTGACGGCGCGGCGCGAAGCCCTCGCCGCATACCTGCGCCGCGTGAATGACGAGGTGACCTCCGAGCGTGAGGCGATTAATGGGGCATTTCTACGCCTCTTCGGTACGCCCACAAGCACGGCGGCGAGTGTGCGATAAGTGCGACAGGAAACCCGTGACGCCGTGCGGTTGGCGTTCGACGCACGGTGCGGCTATTGTGGCGTGTCCGAAATCGATGTCGGCGCACGACTAACCGTAGATCACTTTCGTCCGCTCTTACACGGCGGTACGGACGACCTCGACAACCTCATTTACTGCTGTTCGATGTGCAACACTTTCAAGAGCGACTACTTTGATACCGACGCCGACCGCGCTCTGCTCCATCCTCTCCGCGACGACGTGACCGCGCATTACGTCGAAAGCATCACGCACGTATTGGTTCCTCTGACCGAGCGCGGGCGCGTCCACATCGGCGTATTGCACCTCAATCGCCCGGAACTTGTGAACAGGCGTCAACGCGATCATCGGGAGCGCGACCGCGACGCCGTTCTGCGCGACCTGACCGAACGGTTTAGCGGGTTGGAAGCGGAGATACGCCGATTACAAGGCCGTCTCAACCGTTAACCGGTATCGTGCCGCCAAATCCACTCGCGCACCTCCGGCATATCCTCGCCGTGCTCACGGATGTAGGCGTGGTGGTCGATCAGTTTGTTTTGCACGAGTTGCGCCAGATACGCCGCCGACGCGCCGAGTTCCGGTACGCGGTCGATCACATCCTGCACCAGATGATAGCGGTCGATGTCGTTCATCACCGTCATGTCGAACGGCGTGGTGGTCGTGCCTTCCTCTTTGTACCCGCGCACGTGGAAGTTCTTGTGGTTCGTGCGCCGGTATGTCAGGCGATGGATCAGCCACGGGTAGCCGTGATACACGAAAATCACCGGCTTGTCGGGCGTGAATAGCGTGTCGAACCGTTTGTCGGAAAGCCCGTGCGGATGCTCGTTTTCCGGTTGCAACACCATCAGGTCAACGACGTTCACGACGCGCACCTTCAAGTCGGGGCAGTGTGTTCTGAGCAGATCCACCGCCGCCAACACCTCAAGCGTCGGGATGTCGCCCGCGCAGCCCATCACTACGTCCGGCTCGCCGCCTTTGTCGTTGCTCGCCCATTCCCAGATGCCCGCTCCCGCGATACAGTGCTTGATCGCGGCGTCCATCGGCAAAAACTGAAGTGCGGGCTGTTTCCCGGCGACGATCACGTTGACATAATCGCGGCTACGCAAACAATGGTCGGCGACGGACAGGAGCGTGTTGGCGTCGGGCGGCAGGTAAACGCGCACGACTTCCGCCTTTTTATTGACGACGTGATCGATAAAGCCGGGGTCCTGGTGCGAAAAACCGTTGTTATCCTGCCGCCAGACGTGCGACGTGAGCAGGTAGTTGAGCGACGCGACCGGCATCCGCCACGGAATATGTCGCGCCGTTTTAAGCCACTTGGCGTGCTGGTTGAACATCGAGTCCACAAGGTGAATAAACGCCTCGTAGCAGGAAAAGAAGCCGTGCCGCCCGGTGAGCAGGTAGCCTTCCAGCCAGCCCTGACACGTGTGCTCGGAGAGTATCTCCATCACGCGTCCGTCGGGGGCAAGGTGGTCATCCTCCGGCAACCGCTCCGCGACCCAGGTTCGATCCGTCGCCTCGAACACGGAGTTCAGACGATTCGAATTCGTTTCGTCAGGTCCGAACAGGCGGAACGAGTGGCGCGAAGCGTCGCGCCGAATCACGTCGCGTAGATAGTTGCCGAGATGCCGTGTCGCCTCGGCGGTCACGGTTCCTGGCTTGTCCACGGCGACGGCGTAGTCGCGGAAATCCGGCAGGTCCAGGTCGCGCAACAGAAGCCCCCCGTTCGCGTGGGGGTTGGCACTCATGCGCGACGTGCCGGAAGGGGCGAGTTCGGACAGTTCGGTAATCAGCCGTCCCGCATCGTCAAACAGTTCCTCGGGGCGATAACTGCGGAGCCACGTTTCCAGCACGGCGATGTGCTCGGGCTTGTCCATGTCGCTCATCGGAACCTGATGCGAACGCCAGTGATCCTCCGTCTTTTTGCCGTCCACCTCTTTGGGTCCGGTCCAGCCTTTCGGGCTCCGCAGAACGATCATGGGCCAGCGGGGGCGGTCCGGTTGTTCTTCTCCGAGCGTGTGCCGGGACTGGTGCTGGATCGCTTTGATCTCTTCGATCACCGTGTCCAGCGTTTTCGCCATCGCCTCGTGCATCGCTTCCGGGTCATGCCCTTCGACAAAGTAGGGCTTGTAGCCGTAACCGGTCAGCAGTGTGTCCAACTCCTCATGGGGGATGCGGGCGAGGATGGTCGGGTTGGCGATCTTATAGCCATTCAGGTGCAGAATCGGAAGCACCGCGCCGTCGGTCGCCGGGTTCAGAAACTTGTTGGAGTGCCAGCTTGCCGCAAGCGGACCGGTTTCCGCCTCGCCGTCGCCGATCACGCAGCAGACGAGCAGGTCCGGGTTGTCGAACGCCGCGCCGAACGCATGGGACAGGGCGTAGCCGAGTTCGCCGCCCTCGTGGATCGAACCCGGCGTCTCCGGCGCGACATGGCTCGGGATGCCACCGGGAAACGAGAACTGCTTGAACAGGCGCTGCATCCCCACTACATCCTGCGTGATGTTCGGATACACCTCGCTATACGTGCCTTCCAGGTAGGTGTTGGCGACGATTCCCGGTCCCCCATGTCCCGGTCCCGTGATGTAGATCGCGTTCAGCCCGTACCTTTTTATCGCCCGATTCATGTGGACGTACACGAAGTTCAAGCCGGGTGTCGTCCCCCAGTGCCCGAGCAGGCGCGGCTTGATATGTTCGCGCCGGAGCGGTTCGCGCAGGAGTGGGTTATCCAGCAGGTAAATCTGTCCGACCGACAGGTAGTTTGCCGCCCGCCAGTAGGCGTCCATACACAACAGTTCTTCGGTTGTGGGCGGGGGGGGCGAATCATTATTCAGGCGCATATTTTTATATTACCGGTTTTGGTCAGGTATCTACCTCCCCGGTTCGGCGTATTGAGTGATGCGAAACAGGAATCCCTCTCAAAGTCGTCGAAAAGTAACCAAAGACAATAAAAATGCCCGACCCCCTTCCCAATCCCACCAACGATGTTGCCCGAGGCGATGATCTGGTGCGGCTTCTTCGCAAAGAGCAGATGCTGGAAACCGCGACGCAGGTTGCGTCCGATATTCTTGTGAGCCTTTCGGGAATCGAGGTGCTGGATCACTTCGTGGAAGCGGCGCGGGAACTCACCGGCGCACGCTACGCCGCCATCGGCGTGGCGACTAAAGAAGGCGATCAATTGGAAGCGTTCGTCACGGCGGGGCTGACCGACGAGCAAGAAAAGGCTATCGGGAAACGCCCGCGTGGGGCGGGCGTTCTCGGAATGCTCTTGTCGCGTACCGCGCCGCTCCGCCTTGACGACCTGTCGCACCACCCGGCATCGGTCGGCTTCCCGCCGAACCACCCGCCGATGACCGCTTTCCTCGGCGTTCCGATACGACAGGGCGACACGGTGCTCGGCAGCCTCTACCTGACAGAAAAAGACGGCGGTTTCGACGAGGCGGACGAAGTGACGGTGTTCGCGCTCGGCGTGCATCTCGCGGTCGCCATTCGCAACCTGCAAATGCTGAAGCGGCAACGCGCTCTGGTTTCCGGTCTGATCGCGGCACAGGAAGAGGAGCGGCGGGCGGTGGCGTATGATCTGCACGACGGTCTGACGCAATACGTGATGGCGGCGCAGATGCACCTGTCCGTATTCCGGGGCGCACTGGAGCGGGGTGAGGTGACGCTGGCAAAGGAAAGCCTGCGCCCGACGTTAGAGACGGCGTACAAGTACCTGACCGATTCGGTGACGGAATCGCGGCGTCTGGTCAACGGTTTGCGGTCGCTCGCGCTGGACGATATGGGACTCGCCGGGGCGTTGGAACAGTTGATCGGCGAGGAAAAGGCGCGGGCGGGGTGGCAGGAGGCGACCTTCGCGCACAACCTGGCGGCGGAACGTTTTTCCGACAGGGTGGAGACGGCTTTGTACCGCATCGCGCAAGAAGCGTTGACCAACGTTCGTAAACACGCCGAAGCTCGCGTGGTGCGGGTTCGGTTGCTCGTGCGGGCGGACGGGGAAAACCACGACGAACTGACGCTCGATGTGAGCGACGACGGTAACGGCTTCCTGCCGAAAACGCGGGACGCGGACGAACGGCATATCGGCTTGCAGGGAATCGCCGAGCGGGTACGCCTTTTGGAAGGGCATTTGGAAATCATCAGTGCGCCGGGGCGCGGCACAACAATCGCTGTGCGGCTACCCATGTTCGTTCGAGAGGAGGCCCAATGACTACCCACTATTCGGTGCTTTTAGTAGACGATCACAGTATCGTGCGCGGGGGAATCCGCCTCATGCTCGCGGAATCCGAGTTCGTTGTGATCGCTGAGGCGTCGTCCGGGAAGGAGGCAATCGCCGTTGCCCGCATCGCAAAGCCGGACATTGCGTTGCTCGACATCCGCATGGCGGGCGGCGACGGCTTCGAAGCACTCATCGGTCTCAAGGCGGAGCATCCCCGAACGGCGGTGCTGATGCTTTCCACCTACGACAACCCGACGTACATGGCACGGGCGGTCGCCGGGGGCGCGTCGGGCTACCTGCTCAAAGGCATCGAGCAGGACGAACTCCTCGCGGCGATGCGGGCAGTGGTGCGAGGAGAGATGCTCTTATCGGCACAGGAGTTGACGCGCTCGCTTCGAAGCGTCAGTGACGCCGCGCACCAGACCGATCTCATCGCCCCAATCACTCAGCGTGAAGAAGAAGTTTTGCGCCTCCTATCCACGGGACTCAACAACCGGCAGATCGCCGAGGTGTTGTTCATTTCGGAAGGCACGGCGAAAACGCACGTCGAGCATATCATCGGCAAACTCGGCGTTTCGGATCGGGTGCAAGCGGCGGTCTGGGCGGCGCGTCAGGGACTGGTCACCGAGGCGAACCTGCCGCCGCTTTCCCTGCGCTAATCCGATGTACAAACTATTTATCCGGTTCTTCCTCAGACTGATCGTGGGCGACCCGCTCGGCGGCGGGTTCACCACGCTGTTCGCCGCGTCCACCGGCATCAGCGTTTACCGGATTAACTGGTAGAACGGGTGCGGAACGATTCCGCGTCGCTCCTTATTTGGACAGTGCAACCAAGTACGCTCTCATGTGTCGGAAACACAGTGGCGGGCGAAAGGAAATCTCAAATGTCCATTGAGTTCTTGGCGTGGTTGTACAAGTAGTGTAACATTATGGTAACTACTCAGTATCGCATCCTGTTGATTTTTTGAAATAATTCTGTCATAAATATGGCATGAAACAACACGCCATCGTTTGCCTAACCGCAGACCAGCGCGAATACCTGACCAAGATTACCCGCTCAGGGGTAATGGGTGCTCGCATTTTAACACGTGCCCGAATATTGCTTCTGGCAGATTGAAGTCAAAATCAGCGGCGAACTTACGTGCAAATTTCCGAGGCACTACAAGTTACCATGCCAACCATCAGCAGTATCTGTCAGAAATTTACTCTCGCAGGATTAGACGTCGCGTTGCATGAGAAGCCTCGTCCTGGAAGAACTCCAAAAATCACCGGCGAAGTTGAAGCACAACTAACACTACTGGCTTGTTCCGATCCGCCGGAAGGAAGAGCGCAATGGACCATGCAACTTTTGGCAGACAAGCTAGTCGAACTATCCTTGGTAGAAAGCATCAGTGATTCCGCTGTTTGTGACCGGTTAAAAAAAATGCACTCAAGCCTTGGAATCAAGAAAATCGCCCGAAGCGATTTCTCTGCGTAGAAAGATTCTGTATTGGTAAGCCGTCGGCTCAATATGTCACCAAAATGGAGGATGTCCTAACCGTATATGAGCGCCCTTATGATGCAAATCACCCGGTTGTCTGCATCGATGAAGGAAAAAAAGAACTGCGTTCGACACCGCAGGGTGAATTACCTGCCAAAGAAGGTCAGGTCAGACGCGAAGATTATGAGTATGTTGGCGAAGGAGCGAAAGTTGCTTCGGGCAACTTTACGCAGAGCCGCCAACCTTTTTCTTGCCGTCGAACCCTTAAGACCAGATGCAAAATAAGGATAGGCGGTCCTGAGAGCATTTCGGACGGTATCGCGACGAACAAAATGTCGTCGCGAACGCCAGAGGCACCTC
>JAYULM010000443.1:0-2102 GCA_043763605.1 Armatimonadota bacterium
TTGGGGGAAATTCAACAACGGTTGAGAGCCGCCGCAGTGATGGCACGCTCGATCTGACCTATACGCAGAACGCAGACGCTCTTGGGGCGGACACCGGAATGCAGGATGCTAATGGCTTTGTAGAGACGACAGAGTACGGCGACACGGCAAATCCGAAACGCCCTACAAGGACAACAAACCGAAACGGGCAAGTAGACGCCGTTATTTATGATGGCTATGGCAACCTACTGGAAGCAACCACGCCTTTCAAAGCCGGATTTCTGAAAACGGTCAATACCTATACGGCTCCCTCCGCTATCTTTCCGTTGGGAGCGTTGGAAACCACGAAGTCGGGGCGGCTCGACGGCACGGAGGCTTATCGTACTTCGACGATTTACACTTATTATGTCGGCGGCGAAAATGTCGGCGGTCTTCTTCAACCCCGTGCGCGTCTGAAGTCGGTGCAGTATCCTACTCCGGGAGACCTCACCGGTGCGCGGCAAACAATTACCTACGTTTACACTTCGCTGGGCAACTTGAAATCGGTGACAACGCCTAACGCGATTGGAACTACTTCGACGACGACCTACACTTACGGCACACCGGAAAAGTTGGGACAGCCCGTCTCGGTCTCCGATCCGCTCCTTCGCGTCAGCACTTTCACTTATGATGTGCGTGGAAACCTGAAGTCGGTGACGGACCCGGCAGGAAATCTGACGGAGTATTTCTATAACGATGCCGATCAGGTCACGCGGGTTACGATGCCGGGGCGTCAATCTTCCTCCGGGGCAGTGGTACGCGACTACACCGTAACCACCTATCTCTATGTGGGCGGACCCGTTTCACAGGTTGACCTTTATGACGGCTCCAACAATACCGTGTTTCGCTCGATTAACCGACAGGCGGGCAAGGAGGACGAGTTCAAGACGGCGGCGGGAGACACACTTCAGACGCCGCACCAGTACGACGCGCTTTATCGGGTGAAGCAACTGCAAGACGGGAAACTGAACCCGACGGGCTTCACCTACGACAACAAGGGCAACCTGAAAACGCAGGGCTACCCGAAACGTTCGGGAGGCACGTTCGATCAGCACAATTTCGGGTACGACGCCGACGACAACCTGATGTCTCATGTCACGGGGCGTAATGCGACGATTGGCTTTCCCCGTGCTACCACGCAGGACAGCCGACTGCTTGGCGTTCAGTACAACGGAGCCTTGCCCGACACCACCTACGAGTACGACCTGTACGGACGCCTGAGTAGCGAGAACAACGGCACGGCGACCCTCGCCTACGCTTACGACGATCTCGACAATGTGACACAGATGACGACGCAGTACGTGGGATTGAGTCAGTCGTTCGTTCAGGCTTACGTGTACAATCCCGACGGTTCACTCGCCACACAAACGCTTTCGGGCTTTGCAGGAACCCCTTCGAGTTTCGCGTATGGCTACACCTACGATGCGGCAGGGCAACTTAAAAATTTCAACACGCCCTGGAGCGATCTGCACACCTACACCTATGGGAACGAGGGTCGGCTTGCAATCGCTACCACGCCACGCACTCAGTCCAACTATACCTACGATCCCAACGGCGAACTGACCAAACTTGATAATCTCGCTCGTCCAAATACGGCACTCTCCCTGTTTTCCAATCTGACTTATGATCCGGCAGGCAACCGCATAGGGACAAGTTGGGAAATTCCAGCAAGGTTCTCCGACGGATTTCCTACAGTCAACAACTACTCACCTCGCATTACGGGGCGTATTTCCTATGCCTACGACAATCTGGATCGTCTGATACAGGAGAGCGACGCGCGATCTGCACCCGGTGCCGCGGGCAACAGCGTTTATTTTGTAGGTAATCTATTCAATCCGAACACGATCAACGTCAACAACCACAGTGCGGATGCCGCCGACAACCTGACGACGCTTCGCAGTGGCACACTGGGCTACAATGAGGACAACCAACTCAACCTGCTCAACGGCAGTTATGATGGAAACGGAAACCCGTCCGTATTGTATGATCGTGACGGCAACGCGGCAACCCCGACCTTCGATGTGGTGGATCGTCTGAGCCAACTGGGTTCGGTGTCCGCGTTCGGCTTTCGAGACGACGGGATG
>JAYULM010000444.1:0-30204 GCA_043763605.1 Armatimonadota bacterium
CGTGTCAGAAGCAGGGGATGGCGTTGCTGGATTGCTTGCGCTCCGTCTTTGCAGGAAACCCCGTTTTGCCTTCCCTAGATCATGCCTGAATAGTTACAAGTGCCCTTGAAATCCCGCATAAGGGTCTCCAGTACTTAATGCGGTCTCGGTCCCTGTTAAGGGAACTCCCCATACATTGAATCCATGGCTTGAGATCGCTGTCCCTGCCGAATCGCGACGTTGTGATGGGCTTCCTCGCTCATCCCAAACGTAAAACACAGACCCTCCGTTTGTCCTTCGTGATTCTAACCCTGCTACGCCAAAAGTGTTTGTAGACTTAACGGAACCGGAACTATCCATTTCACAGATTGGAACCAGCCCATCGTAGAGGAAGTAGGTTCTTTGACCTGTGGAAGAATTCTCCTTCCACGCCCTTAGCCCCTCGGACGTATAGCCTGCAGTCATTACATTCCCAAACTGCGTAGGGTTGTCGAATACATCCCAGGTAATAGCCTGCCCATTATAGTTGGTCGAGTTTCCGTTACCGTCGTAGGCAAAGCCTGTGTCGGATCGTTGGTTCTTATTATTGTAGGTTCGGGTCTGCCCTGCATGGTTTGTAAGGTTACCAGCACCGTCGTAACCGTAGCTGTTGCTGTACCCTCCTACCCTAGTGCTGGCCTCGTTTACAAGGCGATCTTTGGAATCATAACTGTAGGTAGTGGTGCCATTCAGCATCGTCAAGGCATGGCTAGTGCTTGTTACACCTACTAAATTGCCGACGCCATCGTATGATATTGTAGGGAACGACGGCAGGGTGGATGAACCTGCCGTATTCGTTAGAGATGTCAGTTGTCCCAGGCTGTTGTAGTTGTAAGTGGTGCTCTGCCCGTTTGCAGCGGTCTGAGCCTGAGCTCGGTCATTAGCGTAGTACGCCCAATTGGTTGACTCGCTGAACGGATTAGTTAAACAAGTTAAGCGTCCTACCGCATCGTATTCATAATTGAACATACCTGCGGGCGTAACCATAGTCTTCCTCGAACCATTAGGGTAGTACTCGTATTGCACTGTTTTTGATGCAAGGCTGGCATAAGTTGTAGACACTTGCGCGATTTCGCTTAAATCGTCGTACACATATTGTTGTGTACCGGAGGCATCCATACGAGTGGTCAATCGTCCATAATAATCATAGGCATACGATACGTTTTGACCGCTATTCGGTGCGGCAAATGTTATTGACTCAACCAGACCATCCAACGATGAATATGCATAGCTTGCCGTAATCCCGCGACTATCCGTCCGTGCGGTTGCCTGACCAGCATTATTATAGAGTGGGAAGGAGACAGAATCACCACCTGGATATAGAATGCTAGACAAGTAACCTTTTACGTTGTACTCCCAGTTGGTAATGTTGCCATTCGCATCCGTGAGAGTTTTGTTCCGGTAGAGTGCATCATAAGTATAGGCAACTGGTTCTGGGGTGTTCCCTGTCACCGATAAAAATTCACCTTCCTTGCCATATGTGTAAGCAACCTGCCCGATTAATGCAAGGGATTCATTATAAACTTTAGCTAACGTCTGTGCGCCACCGATATACTGGTATTCGGCAGTAACTCTCCCGCTTCCGGCACCCGTTTGCGCCGTCCCCGGCAGTGTTGTTGTCAACACCTGGTCCGCTAAATTGTACGCATGCGAGGTTGAGTTCCCTGACGCGTCTGTAAACGACATGAGGTTACCTCGACTATCGTAGCGGAAATGATTCTTCTTGCTTAAGGGGTCGCTCACAGAAATCGGGCGTTTGATCATCTCAGTTTGAGTGTATGCACCGTCTGAAGTATAGGAAAGTACGATGGTTTGTGTCGAAGCATTGTTGCCTGGTGAAGTAATCGTGAGCAGATTTCCAAGTGCTGTATAAGTAGCAGACGCCTGCACCGTAGAAACCCCACTTCCTGCGGGCGCAGGCGAAGTCACTGTACTGACCAGTCCGGACGGTTCATAGTAGGCGACCGTGGTCGCGGGCTTCGTCCCCTCCTGCACGCTCACCAGCCGACCGAGCGGGAACTGCGTGTAGTCATACGTGTACGTCCTGATCAGCCCGCGCGGCGTCTGCGACGTGAGCAGGTTGCCGTAGCGGTCCCACGTGTACGACCAGATCCGGTTCATCCCGTCCTTGACCTGCGTCGGCTTGAGCGGGTTTATCGCGCTACCGTAAGTCGCGGTCCCGAAACCCGAACCCGCCGCGTCCTTCAGACCTTTGCTGCTCATGTTGCTGTCGAAATTCGCCGTATACTCGTAGACGACGTTCCCCTGCGGATCCTTGACCCGGACGCGCGTCAGGTTTGTGCTGATAGTGAACCCGCTCCCGAGATTACCGTTCGAGTCAGCGGCATACCGGACCTCATCCATGCCGAGCGAAGCGGCGTGCGCGTCCCGGAACTGCATTCCCCCCTCCGCCGCGTACATCCCGGACGGTCCGCCGGACAGGGCGACCGGGACTCCGTTCGAGTCTACGGGCGTGAACTCCGTCCGGACCCCGTTCGCGTCCGTGACGGCGGTGACGAACCCCGTGTTCCCCTGGTACGTGATCGTGGCGGTATCCGTGCCGGTCCCGGTCGGCGACGGCACCGTCGTGCTCGACAGCACGGGCACGGTTTCCGAGCCTTCGCCGTTGAGCACGTTGGTGTACCCGAACTGGTAGCCCATAGGCGGGTTCGCGGTGCCGGTGGGGACCAGTTGCGAGACCTGCGTCAGTTCCCGCCCGGACTGCTTGTACGAAGCAGGGACGTTACCGTTGTTGAACACCGCGCTCTGGTAATAGACGCTCCGCCCGTAGCAGTCACTCACGGAGGTGACATACCCCGGCTCCGTCACCGTGTTCGCCGTGTCGCGGTTGATCGTCAGAAGCACGAGGGGGGTGCCGTTCACGACGCGGTCGATCCCGATCAGGAGCGGGCGGGTGTTGATCGGCAACCCGGTCGAGGTCGAGAGGATGTTCTGCTGGTACCGGAACGCGAGCGTGTTGCCCATCCGGTCCGCCAGCGTCTGCAGGCTGTACACTATCCGGTCCGATTTGAAGTGCGCCAGCGTGAACACCATCCGCGTCTGGTCTTTGCCCGTGACGACGTAGTCCGCTGTATTCGTCGCCGCGTTCCACACCGTCTGCACGCGGTAAGGCTGCCCGGGCGGCACCTGACACTCCGCCGTGGGGGTCGTCGCGCTGGCAATAGTGGGGCAGGTGATCGTGAGCCGCGACCCGTTCGGTAGCACGAAATACTTCGGGGTGGCGGTTTTCGGGCGGAAGCCCGATTCGCCGACCTGGAACGTCGCCGTGTAGACCGGTCCCGTGGGATTCGAGGGGATGCGAATCCGCACCTCGTACCCGGTCCCCAGTGCCGCCGTGGAGGGGGCGTTCACCGTGATCTGCGTCGGGGTAACGCCCGATCCCCCGTTGATGCTACAGGACCAGCCGTTCGCGGGCACCGGGGGACCGAAGTTGAGCCCGCCGACGACCTGACCGTTGCGCCGGACCTCCCAGTAGTAGTACGGCGGTAGCGTGCCGGTCCCGGTGATGGGGAAAACCCGCGACCCGCCGCGCCACACTTCGTCGCTCGCTTGGGGTATCGCCTCGGGGCTGGGGTCGTAGAAGGCGTAGTTGTAGGAGTGCGACCAGCCCATGCCGAAGTCGTTGTAACTGTACGTAACATCGTAGCCGCGCAGGCTACGGTAGGAGCGTTGCCAGACGACGGACGGACCGGTCGGGTTGTACACGGACAGGTCGGGGTCGGGCATATACTCCTCTTCGAGCGTCGCCAGGTTCACCGGGTCGCCTTTGGTCGGGAAGGGGAATCGACGAACCGGCGTGGTCGCGCTGCTTTGCGTCGTGGCGGGTCCGCCGGTGTTTTCGCCCGGGCAAACCATGGGGCAATTCGCTCCCGAGGGGCACGACGGTCCCGACTGAGAGTACCCGCAGTAGACGAAACTCGCCACGGGCACGGCGGCGACGTGCCCCTGTAGTTTGCGCAGCATCGCCGACAGTTCGACCACGCTGCCGAGCGACTGGTCGGGGCGGAACGGGTTCATAGCCACCCGCACCCCGGGGAATCTTACGCCGCCGCCAGACGCGGATTGAGCCGGTTTCGCGTCGGGGTCCAGCAGACGCGCCAGCACCCGGTCCGGCTCGCTCCCGGTCTTCACCACGCAGACATACGCGTCCGCCTCCAGCGCACGCCACTGCTCCCAGGTCAGGTCGACGCGCCCGCCGGGCCACTCGCCGCAGTCCACGCAGACATAGGAGACGCCCTTCGCGTCGGCTTTGACCACGGTGACGAAGTGGTCGTGCTCCACGTGCGCGATCACCGGCATCGGCAGTGCTTTGAGTCCCTCCTCGTCGGCGACCAGCACGTGCGCTTTCACGTCCGCCTTGCCCCTCGCCCGCAACTTGTCGCAGGCGTCCACGATGTCCTGCGCGTTGCTCCCGCGCCCGGTGTGGCGCACCACCGCCTTCATCAGCCGCTTGTCGGACGGCAACTTGTGCGCCTTGAGCGAGATGGCGAGTCCGGCGACGGCGCAGAGCACGTCGATCTTCTGCGGGCGGGGGATGCCCAGTTTCGCCAGCGCGTCGTGCTGCGCGGCGCACGCCCCGGTGTGCCGGAGCCAGTACGCCGCGTGTTGCCGCGAGAACCCGCTTAGCAGGGGCTTGTCGTGATGCAGGAGACTATAGAACCCGGCGGCGGCGTTGCGGTACTCGGCGTTGCGGTAGAGCGCGAACGCCCGGTCGAACGCCGCCCGCCCGCAGAGGGGACTCTCTGCGGGCACGAGGGAAAGCGCGGACTCGAAATGCCTGATCGCGTCCTCCGGCATCTCGCGCACGGCAAGGTCGTACTCGCCGACCAAAAGGTGCAGGCGAGCCTTACGTGAGGCGTCTTTTAGTTTCGGGTTACGCAGTTCGCTCTTCCACGCGGCAACCGTCTTCGCGTCGGGCGGGTTGTGGATCAGCCCGCCCTCGTCGAGCAGACTGACCTCCGGCAGGGAAGAACCTTCAGACGTCGCCGGTTCCAATCCCTCCCCGAAGACATCGCCGGAGGTGGCAAGGACGGCGGCGGCGACGGTAGCTGCCGCCGTGGCTTGCTTCAAAAAGTCGCGGCGCGACGCGGCGGGAGAGGAAACGGACGATCCGGCGGCGGAAGCGATCTCTTCATCGAATTCGGGCATGAGTAAACACCTTTCGGGCGGGACGTTGCCATGAACGCACATGAGACTCTGGCAAAAGGGAGCATTTAACATCGCGCTCAAACAATGCGGATAGGAATGAGTGGGTTAGAGACGAGACGAAATCGTGATCGTGCCTCTCTGCACCTTGATTCTTACATTGATTATAGGCGAACGAGTCCAGTTTCTTGAGGTCTGTTTGCCCACACAAATATTTTTTTGCGCACTGCGGCACTTGAAAGCAGGGGAGATTGCCACGCGACCATCCTGCATTTGTGGGAGAAGTGGAACCAGGCTCTCGACGATTGCGGGAGCGTTCCGTCGTACCCTACCCGACGCTAATAATAACGCATGACACGCTTTTCCTCTGGCGCGACACGCTGCGTATGACGATCATTCATCATGAGGGCTGGCTTTACAACCTTTTGCTTCCGGCAAATAAGGGCGTAACTTAAGCATAGCGTGGTAGCATCGCCATACCTTTCCCGTTGTCGGAATAAAAATTGAAATTGTCCGAGCGTGACGGCGACCAAAACTTCGGGATACCGCCCCTTAATCGTTGAAGGAGGCAAAAGCAATTCCTATGTTCCTTGCCGATCTATGGTACGTCCACCGTGCCTGTGCGGGCGATACGAAGGCGTTCGACACGATTTTCGTGCGCTACTCGTCCCGCATTTATAACCTGTTGCGCCGATTGGGGGCGAGTCCCGGCGAAGCCGAGGACTTATCGCAGGAGACTTTCGTGGACGCGTACCGTTCCCTTTCCACATGGCGTCGGACCGGGGCGTTGTCCGCGTGGCTTTGCGGCATCGCGGCGAACCGGTATCGCCATTTCCGCCGCGCGAACGGGTTTAACGCCGCGCCCGAGCCGTTAGACGAGACTCTCCCGGCTTTACCCGACAGCGACCCACTCGCGCGGCTAGCGCGTTCCGAAACGGCGGACGCCCTGCACACCGCGATTCGTCACCTTCCCGACTCGTGCCGCGAAGCCTTTGTCCTCATTTACATCGAGCAGTTTTCCTACAAGGAAGCCGCACAACTTTTAGAGATTCCCGTCGGGACCGTGCAATCGCGTCTGAACCGCGCGAAAGGTTTGTTGCATAGCGAACTCAGCGCGACGCTTGCCGAATCCAACACCATTTTAGCGAAAGGAACGAAACTCCATGTCCCCGAACACCTCGTTTGAAGAAAGCCTGCGCGACGCGGGCGGAAAAATCCCGGCGGAAACCGTCCCCCCTGCATTGCGTGAGCGAGTGCGAGTCGCCGTTTCAGCGGAAACGCCGTCCCGAAACCGGCGCGGTAGTTGGGTGCCGCGCCTCGCCCTCGCCGGGGTCGCCGCGCTCGCCATCGGCGCGGCGGTGATTTATGCCCCGCGTAACCCGCTCGTCGCTCCCGGACATGCCGCCACGATGAAGCAGGCGATTGCCAACGCCCGGACGTGGCATTTCGTCGGCTGGCGTCTCAAAGACGGCAAAAAGACACGCTGGGAAGTGTGGGGGCGACGGTCGCCCTTCCTGTACCGCGAGCAGATCGGCGGCGAACTGATCATCGACGACGGCAAGAAGCGCGTCCACCTTTTGCCGAAAAGCGACAGCGACGGACGGGCGACCGGGTCGGTACTGATACTGCCGTCCGCGCCGCTTTCGCGCCACGCGTCCGGGGTGCGTGACGAACAAACAGGCGCGTTCTTCCTTGCCGGGGTGAACGGCGACACGAACCTTTCGTGCGGTACCCGCTCGGGCGATTCCTATGTGTGTACCGGGCGAGTCGAGTACATGGGGTTTCCCGAGGAGACGCACGAGGAGACGATTCTCACCGTGGACGGAAAAACGCACCTGCCGACCCATTATGTCGTGAAGCGCAAACTGTTCCGCACCAAAGGCAACCCGAAGGATCATTCCGTGGAGTTCGGCAAGGGCACGTTTATCCGTGAGTATACGGAGGCGGAACTGACGCCCGAATACGACGGTCCCGTCGCCGACAGTATCGCGGATTACACAGTGCCGACGGGGTACGGCGTCACCGACGCTACCGTCGCCCCGACCGGCGTCGCGCAAGACGGCTCGGTTTCGACGAAACAGGGCTTGACGCTCAAGGCGACGGTGCTACAGCAGGACGGTACCGGCAATCTGAAACTACGTTTCGATGGGTGGCTTGGTTCCGAACCGATCCGGTACGCGAAACAGGCTCTGGGTCTGAACATACGAGTGATACCGGAAATGACTACACAGACCCTGCCGTTCGGCACCGTGGATCGTTCTGCCGCCGTGTTCGATGACCGGGGCAACAAGTATATCGAATTCGGGCAACCGCCCTGGACTTCGATGAACAGAGAGCATCCCGAAGCCTGGCTGACCCCGACCGAACCGTTCGACGCCCGCGTCACCCGCCCGCGCACAGTGAAAATCTATGCGCACGTCTCGCTGGCGCGATACGAGCGCATGGGCAACTCCGGACGCGATGTGCCGGTGACGGAGCAGCAGTTTGTGTTCGACGTGCCGTTACCCGAAACGAAGACCGCCCTCGTCTGGGAAAAAGCCCCCGATAGCGAGGGAATGGAGTATGTCGGTATCCGCCCGACGTTCCGCATGGAAACTGCAGAAAGGCGCGCTTCCTATTACAGCGGCACCGCTAATCAACTGGGCGAGGCGGACCGGAACCTGCGTCTCGTGGAGGAGTTCCGAAAGAGGATGCCGGATGCACGACTCGATGCCAAAACACGCGACGCGATGAACGCGGATCGGGAAAAGCACAGAAAGGTACGGGGCTGGTACCGTACGGATTCGTATGACCGCGCCCGCTACTGGTACGGCGTCGTGAAAGCAGAGGCGGAGCGCATCCCGTACCCCATGATGCGCGAACTGGCGGAAAAGAACCTCACGGAGATCGACCGCGTTGAGAAAAAATACGGCGCGGCAGATGCCGAGTAGAAGCGGGGAACTGAGTTCCTCCGGTGGAAGCGCAACGCTTGGTAATCCTGCGGATTAGGGGATCAGCGCGGTTTGCGGGACAACGTTCCGTGATCGCGTTCCGAAGGAACACCAAGCGTCGCGCTTCCACCGGAGGAACTCAGTTCCCCGAAACCACCGGGGGAGCATCGCTCCCCGGTCAGGAACGAATTCCCCTGCCCATGTTTATCGCCGCGCACTCCGGTCTATAACTATCCTGAGCGAACAGGCTCACGTGGGTTCGCGCCGGGGGCGCGGAAAGGGATCAGGGATATGGCAGAAAAGCGCGAGTTGATCGAGCCGAACGAGGGCGACAAGCGGTACGTGCGGCGCGACGAGGACGGAAAGTTCACGGAAGACCAGGTGGACGTTAGTCGTTCATTAGCCGCCGACAACAATCAGCAGGCGAAGAACACGGCGAAGCCGGGACACGGCGATCAGGGCGACCGGAAACCGAAAAAGTAGACGCGAAGTGCCAGCCGCTTACAACCGGCTGGCACTTTCTTTATCGAACCGTATTCTTACGCGACCGCGTCGCCGGACGCCAGTGTTTCCGCTGCTTTGTCCATCCGCTTCAAATACGCTTCGAACAGGAACGGTCCGAACGGTACCACGGAGGCGACGAGGGCAAGAAAGGTTGTCGTCAGACGCCAGCGGAGCGCGGGCGCGGTAATCAGCACGGCGAGGACGTACAGAAGGAAAAGGGCACCGTGCAGGGAGCCGACCAGCGTTACCCACAGCCCTTCGCCGGTGATCCGCTTGAGCGGAACGGCACCCCCCATCAGGAGCAGGAACGAGATCGCTTCCACTATTCCCAGTTGATGCAGTCGCGTTTTCTCGGGTCGTACCGCTTCATCGTGCGGGGTGCCCTCGCGCAGACGGCGTTGGCGGGCAAGTAGCCCGGTTATCAGGATCGGAACACCGATGAGAAGCGGCAACAGTAGCAGAATCGCCGCAAGCAACGGTCTCTGAGAATGCATGATCATCATCGCGTTGTTGTCTCACTTTCGGTTTCGCGCATCGTTTCGGGGTCGATACCGTTCTCACAGCAGAACGATTCGTACGCCGCCGGGACGATCTCGCTCGGCGTGATCTCGCTCCGCCCGCCCCAGAAAACGTTCGTGTATAGCACCGGGATACCGACAGCCTTCAGGTGCTCGTCAATCGCGGCTTTATGCGCTAAAACGAGCGGCTTTTCCTGACCGTGCGCGACGCCCATGATGTTGACGTTCGCGAACTCCGGTCCCCCCTCGCGCCAGTAGGCGTGCGTCATGCAGTGGAACCGCCCGACCTCGCGCCCGGCTTCTTCCTCACGTCCGACCGGCACCCGCCAGTGGAACAGCGCGTTGTAGCGGGTCACGCGTTCGTCGGCAAGTGTCGGCTTGACGTGTTCGAGGAATGTCGAGAACCGCCCGATCACGCCCCGCCCCGCAAGCGACCGCGCCGTGGCGAAGAACGTTTCCCGGTCCACGCCCGCTTCGGCGATGCGCCCCGCCCACACGTCGCGGACGATCTCGTCGATAGCGAACTCGCGTTTCAGCGCGGAGAGAACCCGCCATTCGAGCGGCGACAGGCGCACGATCTCGGCGGTCTGCATCTCGGCGGGGACTTCGTCCTTACTGCCGGGTTCGATCCCGCGCCGCCGCACATGCCCGACGCCTAAGACGAAAAACGCCTTCGCGGGCATCAGTCGGAACGATTTCGCGCCGATCTTTTGCTGTAAGAACCCGGCGTGTTTGGGGAGCGAAAACCCCTGCGGCACTTTCAGCGTCGTCCAGAGTCGGTAGCGCGAACCGGGCGTTTCGGCGTCGGTCGAGCGGATGACGACGTGTCCGGAGAACGGATCACACTCGGAAAGATACGAAAACCCGGCTTCCAGATCGGCGGGCGAGACTTCCCAGGCGACGAGTGCCCCGGACGCTAAATTCGTCGCCAATAGCGTTTGCCGGATGCGACGCACGGTGCCCGCTTCGAGCAGAAACCGCAGTGTTCGGAGTACGATATCCACCGGCACACCGGAAAGCCGGGCGATCTCGCCGAACGGGTCTTCGTGGAACCCGGCTAATCGGTCCTCGGAAACGGCAAGGATTCGGGCGTTGGTGGGTTCGTCGGTGCGGGCGAGACTCCAGTCGGGAGTGTCCACGGGGGGGGCGGTAACGGTCGGCATCGGGTCAGGGCTTCTTTCGTCGGGCGGCGATGGCGGCATGGGCAAACGCGCGTCGTCCCCTACAGGGTACCTACCCGGACGCCGGAACGCAAATCGTTTTCCGCATACCCATCGTTCGCGAAACGAATAAGCCGCCGAATTCAGGTATCAGCAGCGATACGTTCGGCGTTGGAGAGGGTTTAAATCGTAGACCAGCACACCGCGTCAGTGAACTGCGCCGGTATACATCCATGCGCCCGGTCGAATAAGGCAAAACAAGTTTTGTCCAGGCACAATGGCCAGAAATGGGGATGGCGACGACGCGAGTTGATTCACGTTACTAACCATGCTTCCTGCTTCGTGTGCGGATTATTTTTCGACGCTGTTTGGTCCCCGCTTGTCACATAGAGCAACGCTTCATGTACCGCCGTCGTGTCGGCGTCGGACAATTCGCCCACGTAATTCGCGAATCGCTCCAAATCCGCGCACCGGGTTTGTATCATGTCGGCGGCATTGTCTTTGGTCAAGCCGTTGGCGTCGTCCGGCACAAGCAACGCTTTCCACGGCTGATTGACGAACCCCGGTTGCCACTGCGTCACCGGCACGACAAGGCGTACCGGTAAACGGCGTATTCCGTCATACGACAGCACGACGCACGAGCGCGTTTTCCGCAGTTCGCTCCCACGGGACGGGTCAAGTTCCACGTCCCAAATCTCGCGCGGCGGGGATTGAGCGGTGCCTCGGGCACTACGCCGTTTCCCCGTCATACACGCGTTCGACATCGTTCAGCACCATGAACAAGGTCAGTTCGCGCTCGGCGGAAGGCAGGGCAAGGTCGCACTCATACTCCGGCGCGGCGAGTTCGGCTTGCGCTTCGGCGACGCGGCGGCGTTCGGCGGCAGGCAGGGCAAGCATTTCGCGGGCGGTGTAATTCAGGCGTAGCGGCGACGCAGGGCGGTTGGCGGTTCCCGCGCCCCCGTGTGCGAACATCGTTTCGGGCATGACTCGATTCTCCTGCCCGCATTTTACCGGACGGCGCGGCAATCGTCATCCGTTTTCGCGCCTTGCCGATGCGTGAACCGGAAACAAACCCGGCTTAGCGAACGGTGCGTCGGCGAACCATGACACCGAGTAGCGAAGCCCCAACACCGACCAGCGCGACACTTCATTCGGTTCAATGAGTGCGTCGCTACGTTCGCCAGACACACAGAATGCAATCGTTCCCGCGTTCGGAATGACCAGGGATGCGAGATAGATGAGAGCCCCGTTGCGTCTTGCGGTAGCAGATGGATATTCTGTAGACAGAATCAAAGCGCGTACGGTATCATTACGCATTAGCGAAACTATATTCGCAATATCCGATGACGGAGAGCAACGATGATGCCCTATATCGAAACCGACGACAGAGAATTACGCGCCCCGAACGGGCACTTTTTACATAAAAGCGGCGGGAATACCACCTACACCGGAACCCTGGAAAATTTGCCCTACCCCGAGCCGGGCGTGACGGTCGAGGAGCAGATCGCCCGGATGTATTCGGACGGGTGTGTGATCTTCCCCGGCGTGCTCAGTCGCGAGGAAGTGGAGACCCTCCGCGCGATCATGGACGAAAAGGGCGGGACGGACGATGCCAAATGGGTGGTCGAAAAGTGGTGCTACAACCGGCATCAGGTGACGGACTTCTGGCAGGACCCGCGTCTGCTCACCTATATCGACCGCCCGGGCGTGATCGACGTGGTGCGCGCGATCCAGGATCCGGGGGCGCATGTCACCGGCGGGTCGTTCTGGACCACGGGGAAAGGGCGAACGATGGGCGTTCACGTGGACTTCCAGCCGTTCGGGTTGCCGGAATCGGTGCATAACGACCCCGCCGTGAAAGTGCCGATCCAGACCTCGACCGCGCACTATTACCTGAACGATATGGTTCCGGAACTCGGTCCGACGACGATCATTCCGGGGAGCCACAAAGCCGGACGCGCCCCGCACGGCGAAACGTCGTGGCACGGCATCACGCCCAAAGCGGTGATGGTCAAAGCGGGCGACGTGTGCCTGTTCCGCAGCGACATCTGGCACGGGTCAGGGATGAACTCGCACGAAACCGAGCGGCGTTACATGGTACAGGTGCATTACGGCATCGCCTATATCACGAAGCAGTTCCCCCCGATGCGCTACAAGGAGTTGTGGAACCCGGCGGTGATCGAAGCGGCGACGCCGGAGCAGCGGCAGTTATTGGGCGACAAATGACGACCATCGATCTATCCGGGAAGCATGTTCTGGTCGTCGGCGGGAGTCGCGGTATCGGGGCGAGCGCGGCGCTTACCGTCGCGAAAGCGGGCGCGAATGTATCGCTGACGTACCGGGATAACACGGGCGCGGCGGGCGCGGTCGCCCATGCGATACAGGCGGCGGGCGGCGGCGGTGCCCTCGCGATCCAAGCCGATGTTCAGAACGAAACGGCTATCGAAGCGGCGGTCGCCTCGGCAATCGCCGCGTTCGGTCCCCTCGCGGGCGTGGTCATCTCGGCGGGTATCTTCGAGCATCAGCCGATTGAAACGATGACGCTCGATTTCTGGAACCGGACGATGGCGACGAACCTGACCGGGACCATGCTCGCCGTCCGCGCGGTGCAGAAAGGCATGCGCGAAACCGGCACGGGCGGGTCCATCGTCATCTACACGTCCACCGCCGGGCAGAGCGGCGGGAGCGGCGGTTCGTCGGCGTACTGTGTCAGCAAGGCCGGGCAGATTATGTTCATGAAGTGCATGGCGCACGAACTCGCTCCGGCTAACATCCGCGTCAACTGCGTCGCGCCCGCGTGGACGGAAACCGACATGGCGGCGGCGAGTCTGGACCGGCTGGGGCGTGAGAAGGTCGCGCAGGGTTTCCCCCTCGGGCGCATCGGTCAGCCGCAGGACGTGGCGGACGCGACGCTGTTCCTGCTCAGCGACCTGTCGGCGTTTATCACCGGCGTGACCCTGACCGTCGACGGCGGGATCGCGATGCGGGGATGAATTCGGAAACCCAGGAGTTAGTGGGTTCGCTGTCGGACGCCCGGAAGCCCCCCAGCCCCCAATCCTGGGGGAGCCGGAGGGGATACGCCGTAACACGTTTCGCTACCGGTATCTTGCTCCCCCAGGATTGGGGGCTGGGGGGCTTCCGGGCGTCCGACAGCGAACCCACTAACTCCTATCCGATAAGCAATCATGAATAACAGCACCATTCTTTATCCGAAGCCGGACGGCATGAACGCGTCCCCGGATTACATAGTTCGCGTCGACGGACGGGAATCGTTCGTTTACGCCTGTTCGGTCGCGTCGTATACGCTGTTTTCGTTCGACGCGGCGCACGGCGCGGTCACGGTCGAGATCATCCCGCGTGTCGCCCCGGTCCAGACCGTGATTCGCCCTCTGGAACGCGGCATCGTCGCGGACATAGACGGCGATGTGTTGCGCTTCAATCTCGCCGCGCCGCAAAAACTCGCCGTGGAAGTGGGCGGTGGGCTGCCCCCGCTCTATCTGTTCGCCAGTGCGCCGGAGACCGACAAACCCGACCCGGACGACCCCGACGTGCGCTACTTCGCCGCCGGGCGGGTGTATGACTTCGACAACGAGATGATCCCGCTCGCCTCGAACCAGACGCTGTATATCGAGGGCGGCGCGGTAGTGCGCGGCGCGTCGATCCGCGCGGTCAGCAGTCGGAACGTCGCGGTGCGCGGGCGCGGTGTGCTGGACGGCACCCCGTTTCCGTCCGGTTCGATGCGCCTGGCGGTTTTCGAGGATTGCCGCGACGTGTTGATCGAGGGCATCGTGTCGGTCGGAACGCCGTGCTGGAACGTGGTCTTCGGGGCATGTCGTGACGTGCGTGTGGACGGAATCCACCTGATCGGTTGGACCGTCACCGGGGACGGGATCGACGTGGTCGGCTCCGAAAACGTACACATCACGAACTGTTTCCTGCGGTGCAACGACGACTGCGTGGCGATCAAGTCGGTGACGTACCCGATGCCGGCGGAACAGGCGGCGATGGAGAAAGCGGGCACACGCTCCCGCGTCGATTGGCGGCGCGACGTGCGAAACGTGCTGGTCGAGAAGTGCGTCCTGTACAACGACCGCGCCGGGAACGCGCTGGAGATCGGTTTCGAGACGCAGGCGGATACCATCGAAAAGATCACCTTCCGCGACTGCGACGTTATCGCGGCACACGGCTACGGCGGGGTGTTCACGATCCATAACGGGGACCGCGCGGTGATCCGCGACGTGCTGTACGAGAATATCCGCGTCGAACATTTCTACGACCTGTTAGTCGATTTCCGCATCCTCCATTCGCGCTACAGCAAGGACGCGACACGCGGGCGGATCGAGAACGTCACGTTGCGCGGGATACGCGCCGCCGCCGATCCGCACAACACGGTGTCGCTGATCGGCGGATTCGACGCGGCGCACGGCGTCGATGGCGTATTGTTCGAGGATTTCCAGGTCGGGGGCGTTCGCGTCACCGACGCGGACGGCTTACACCTGTTCACGAAACACGCCGAAAACGTCGTGTTTCGCGCGGCGGCAGCGACGGAGTAGCCGCTACTCCGTGTCGTCGCGCGGCGCGTATTCCCGGGTCGAGAAGGCGAACAGCGCGGTGCCGAGGGCGACCACCGTTACTGCGGCCGGTACGCTCTATGCAGGAAAGGCACGATTCTTGCGGAAATAGAAAGCGTGAGCATCACTACAACCGAAACAAACACCCGCCGTGCGCTTCTCAAAGCCGGAAAACTCAAAGAACTGTTCGCGGAGATCGGGTGGGATAACGCCCGATTGCGCCAACCCGTCTCAGTAGACGGGGAGACCTTCACCCTTACCGCCGTCGCGCAGAAGCGGGACGTGTATATCCTCGAATGCGTCGCGGGCGGCGATGGCAAGATCCCCCCGTACAAAAGGCGGCGCAAAATCCAGGTCGAGGCGTCCAAAGTCGCTGCCGAAAATATCCTGATCTTCGTCAACAAAGAGCGCACCGAGCAGGTCTGGCACTGGGTACGCCGCGAAAAAGGGCGCACGGTGCCGGGGCGCGACATCGCCTACCATAACCGACAGAGCGGCGACGTGATCCTGCAAACACTGGTCCGGCTGACGTTTACGATGCAGGACGAGTACGGCTTAAACCTGCTCGGGGTTCTGGAACGCGTCAACGACGTGTCACGGCGGGAGAGCGTCACACGCGACTTTTACAACAAGTTCAACGAGCAACACGCCACGTTCTTACGCTTCATCGAAAACATCCCCGCCCCCGCCGACGCCCGCTGGTACGCGAGCGTGTTGATCAACCGGGTGATGTTTCTGTACTTCATCCAGAGCAAAGGCTTCCTGCTTCACCCGAAAGACGCGGAAAGCAAGCAATCCCGCTACCTGCAAAATCGGCTCGCGGAATGCTCGAACGCCTTATACCTTTAGTTTCCGGTAAGTGAGGGTTTCTCTTTTTGCTTTTTTTGCCGCCTGTGTGCCATCGCGCCCACAGGTAAGTGCTCAAATACGGAGCGTTTCGACCGAACCCGCCCCAGCATTTTATCTACTTTGCCGCTAAAATCCGGCAAGATACGTAATTCATCTCTGATTTCCCCGATGTCTGGCAGAGAAGCATTCGATAAAGCACGGCGAAAACGCCCCGGTGTTGGCTTGGGATGCTTATCCCAAAAGCCAGTTGCTATCACCTTGCTCGTCGCCGATAAATACAGACATGCGGACGCCGCCAGTAAACACATCTCTGGTAATCGGTAACGGGACTCATCCGAGTGAACGAACGAGCGGTGTCCCCCTAATATGCGAAAGTTGCTTAAGCAACTTTGCGCGATCTGCTTGCCCGTTTGCGGGAGTTGCTCGATCTTCCAGAGGGAGCGATATAACGCAAAGATAATCTCCGCCGGTTCTGACAAGTCTGTCAGCAAGAGCCACGGATTTTTGTACTTCGGGTCACGAATCACGACGCAGTGGAATGGCGAAATAGCGGAGCCATTTGCGCGAGCACAGAGTGCCGCACGGCATCACTAAATTATCAAACCAGGAAGCCGTCAGCACTCTGCCTTGATAAACGAAGGTCTCCTCACGACTCGGGAAGGTTGCCGCTATAATGTTCGCTTTGTAGGTGCGGGCTAACGGACGAACTATTCGCCCCCGTGTCGGTTTTCTGCCACGCCCTGTTGTCGTGGGGATGTCTTTTTCGCGTGCCGTGAAGTCAACTGCGCCCCGGACCACGAACGACGTGATATCCTCGGCTTCCAGGTGGCTGATTTTGACCTGCCTGTCTGCAACGAGGACATCGGTCTTCTGCATCAAGCGACGTGCCGCACGGAGCAAGGGGAGCGTACTCCCTTCACGTGTCAGTGCGCAGAGCATCGGGATACGCCGACTCCCAACCACAAGGCAACGCGCTATCATCCCTAACTCGATTGCAGGCAAGGCTTTCCCGGCATCGCTTGCGAAATGCTTGGACAGACACCCTTTGAGATGAGGGCGATAGAAGCGGGTACCCTCTGGGTGCCAATCTATCAGCAGGGGATTCCATTTGCCTATCATCAGACAACTGGACTTGCGTTCGCGGCGAATCAGGAGCACAAGGCGTTGCAAAAGGCGAGCCACCTTGATGCGGCTCTCGCGCAGAGCTGCCTCGGCTCGACGACTCTGTCCGTTACTCAACCCTGCCGCAATCGTCGCAGGAAAAATCGCGCCACGGCTGTCGAGTAATTTCCCTGCGACGATTGTCCAAAGCAGGTGAGCGATCCCTTGATTGGTTCCAATCGGCAAAGAGGCGACGAGTTGGGCGAGGAAAAGATAGGTTCGGTAAACTGGTTCAGGGCGCGAAAGGTATTTCGCATATGGGTAGGGTTAGCAGAGAGTGTGGTAACCCTTTGTACGGCTTCTGCCCATGTCTTGCAAAAACCCTCACTTACCGGAAACTAAAGTAACAAATAATTATAGGCTTTTCCAAGTTCGTTCACTTTTTGACCACGCTTCCCTTTCACCGGTTGCTTGATATTTTTGTCAGGATACCGCTTACTCGTACCTTGATACCCTTTGTCTATACGCACTGCAATCGACGGCGGAACGTGCCGGAGCACTCCTGGTGCCCCCGGAAGAGTTATGTCGGCGAGCGAACCCGGCAACCCACCGAACCCGTGCAAGATTTGCTTCTTCGTCGCCAATATCTGCGTTTTCACCGTATGGCTTTGCTGCTTCCCACTGTAAGTCTCTTTGCGTTTCTGCCTATCTTCCGGCTGTGGAATCTCTTGCTCGGTAGCATCCAGCAAAACCTCAGAGAGTTCCGGGTAACTGGCAAGTAACTCTGGCAATGTGCTTATACGGCGGCGGGGCTTTCCGCCGGGTTTGTTCGCCGATGGGGTTATCACCTCAGGTTTATTCTCACTGCGCAGTGGTGCATCCCGTAGTGGAACCGGCAACACAGCAAGCAGGACGGGCAGAACCCGGTCTTTAAGTTCACGGCATACGGTGCTTTGATCAATATCGAAGAAAAAGGAGATAAGTCGCTGGCTTAAATACAGACGCAAATAGACAAGTCCCATCAAAAGACATTCCGATACAGCAAGAGAGCGAGGACGACCCGCACCGGGTTGCCTCTGGCGAACATTGTTATTTTGTTGCTGTTTCCTTTGTGCCTCGTAAGCCGGTCGGAACTCAGCAAGCAAGTGGTCAAATTGGGTAACACTCAACCCGGTGAACGAGTGAAAGTGCCGAGGGTGGCGGCGTAATTTGGAAACGCAGAGCATAATCCACTTTACCCTAATTCCGCATCAGGTCTTTAGCGAAGCGGCGAGTCGCGTAAATGGCGGAGCCATTTCGCGTTGTCCGCGCCCCGAATGTGAGAAAACCATGCGAACCTCTTTCGAGCAGGGACGGGGTCCCTGCGGCAACGGGAACGTCGTCCCGCGCGGTCCGCGCCGACTCGTGATAAGTATCTCGTCTCGCGGGACGAACTGCCCCGCACTCGCGAGCTATAATGGCGTGAAGTGGCGAAAGTCCCCTCGCGGGAATTTACGTAGCCTTCGGAATTTCACGGTAAGGCGGATGGCACCCATCGGCAGGAATGGAGTATAGGAAATCAATGTAAGGAGTCGCCGCGTTCCATAAAATCATCGACAGAGGGGGACGGGTCATTACCCATAACACTGCTTTTTTTCGCTTGAATTTCAGAAATTCTATGATAACTCGCTCACAGTTTCATTCATATCAATTTTTCTTCCTTGCTTACCCGAACAATTTTTTTCATGACTGTTTGGTAAAGAGATGGATTCGGCGGCGGGCGTGAAGGTGTACAGAATATCGCTACTCCGATGTAGATGACTTGGTTGCGCGAATGTCAGTAACCGCGCACTCCGTCATGTGTCTAACCGAGCAGATGGCTCTGACGGTGACAACGCCGGGCGGGCATCAGGTTGTGGCGGTCCGCGAGTCCTATGATTATGTCGCGGAAGGCGAGTGCTTCCGTGTCACCTGGCGGGTCTCCGGCATATCCCCCGAGAGTGTCGGGTCGGTTTTATTCGGTCTGAACCATTAGCGGACACCGATTTGCAACAAGAAGCGGTTATTGCAAATCGGTGGTAGAATACCACCGATATGGCTCGACATCCCGAATACGTCCGCATGCTGAACGCCTTGAAAGAAGAAGGCTACCGTGTCACTGCGCCGCGCCGCGCCCTGCTCCGCACCCTTGCCGAAACGCGCGAACCGCTTTCGATCCAGGAATTACATGCCCGTGTCAACCCAGAGCCGGACCCGGACGAGGAGCCGGAAGAGGAGATAAACCTCGTCACCGTATACCGGTTCGCTAACCTTCTCGTCGATCTCGGTCTCGTGCGCCGCGTGGAGTTCGGGCAGGGCTACTACCGCTACGAGCGCGACGAGTCGCAGGAGGGTCCCCACCATCACCACATCGTGTGTCGTCAGTGCGGCAAGGTCGAGGATTTCCACGGGTGCGACCTGCAGGATTTAACGAACCGTCTCGAAGGGGACACCGGGTTCAAGATCGAACGGCACCAACTGGAACTGTATGGCGTCTGCCCGCAGTGCCTCGAATCGCCGACCCCGGACATGCGCCGCACGAGCGGCGGACGACTCGCGCCGGTGGAGTAGTGGTTGGGTTGTTCGGACGGCAAGCCGTTCCGCTATGCGCCTGCGGCGGGAACCCTTCTGGTTTGGGAAGCGGCGCATCCACCAAATCTCTCGCTCGCAGAGCGTCCGCCGCAGGCGCATAGCGGAACGGCTTGCCGTCCGACCGACCCAACACCCAACACCCGACAACCTATCTCCCGCAGACCCGATCCGGTAGAGAATCCGCGCGGATGTCGCGGCGACCGGGGGGCGACATGACCACGGCATACTCCAGCGCGTTTTGCAGTTCGCGGATGTTGCCCTGCCAGTCGTGCGCGGCGAGGATCGCCAGCGCGTCCGGGGCGACGCCGTCCGGGAACGTGCGTTCGTTCTCTTTCGCGGAGCGTTCGAGGAAGAACCCGGCGAGGGCGGGGATGTCTTCGACGCGTTCGCGTAGCGGGGGAAGCGTCACCGGCACGACGTGCAAACGGTAATACAGATCCAGGCGGAATGACCCTTCCTGTACCGCCTGCCACAGGTCGCGGTTGGTCGCGCCGACCACGCGCACATCCACCTTGATGCTCTTGATCCCGCCGATGCGCGAGATTTCTCGCTCCTGCAGGGCGCGGAGCAGTTTCACCTGCGTGATGTGCGGAATGTCGCCGATTTCGTCCAGGAACAACGTGCCGCCGTCCGCCAGTTCGAACCGCCCCGGCTTCGCCCCCGCCGCGCCAGTGAATGCCGATTTTTCGTGCCCGAACAGTTCGGATTCTAACAGGGTTTCCGGGAGCGCGGCGCACGACACAGCGATGAACGGTCCCCGGCGGCGCGGCGACGCTTCGTGGATCAGTTTCGCGGCGACCTCTTTCCCGGTGCCGGATTCGCCGAGGAGCAGGACCGTGGCGCGGGACGACGCGGCGGCGAGGAGTCGTCGCTGGAGCAGACGCGTCGCGGGCGCGTCGCCGATCATGGAAACCCCCGGCGGCAATACAATCGGGGCGTTCTCCGCGTCCTTCGGGTCGGTCGCCGTGTCTTTCGCGGCTGACTTCGCCGATATTTGCGTGGGGGCGGAGAGCGGCGCGGATTTGAGCGCGCGCTTCACGGTTTCGCGCACCTGCTCGACGTCGAACGGCTTGGTGATATAGTCGAACGCCCCGAGGCGCATCGCTTCCACGGCGGAGCGCACCGTGCCGTGCCCGGAGATAAACAGTGCGCGCACCCCGCCGTGGTACTTGCGCACCGCTTCCAGCGTTTCCAGGCCGTTCATGTCCGGCATCAGGAAGTCGGTGATCAACACGTCCAGAACCGGCTCGTTCTTCGCCTTCTTGACCGCGTCCTTGCCGCCGTCGGCTAAAATTACCTGATACCCGTCCCGCGTGAGTACGGCGGCTAATACACGGCGGATGTTCGGCTCGTCGTCCACGATCAGCACGGTGGGACCGTTCGGCAGGAGCATGTCCGGGGCGGGTTCGGGGGCTTGGGATGCCCCGCCTTCCGCTTGCTTGGCGGGCGACGGAGCGAACGCGTACGGGGCGCGAGTGCCGCCGCTGCCGGGGGGGGCTTCCGCCGCGCTCCGTTCGCGGGTGTTGCTACTACGAGTGATAGCCATTGGTCGGAACGACTCCTGAAAGGGCGGTGACGGACGGGAACAACGCGGGCGAGGGCGACAGGCGTGGTTCACGGGGAACATCGAGGGCGGGCAATGTAAACCGGAACCGCGCCCCGCCCGCGCGGATATTTTCGACATGGACGGTTCCGTTGTGCGCGAGGATCGTGCGCCTGACCTGCGCCAGTCCCAGCCCGGTCCCCCGCGCCTTGGTCGTGAAAAACGGCTCCCAGAGGTGGGTCAACAGCGGAGCGGGGATCCCGGGACCGTTGTCCTCAACTACTATCGCGTAAACGGGCTGACCGCTCTCCGTGCTGCGTTGCAGGGTGACGGTGATCATGTTAGCACTCGAAACGCCCGACGCGGTGGTCATCGCCTGCGCGGCGTTCAGGAGCAAGTTGCGGAGTACGCCGCCGATCTGCGCCCCGTCCGCCTCCACCCACGCCGGGTTGGTGAGGGCGATGACCTCCTCGACCCGAGAAACGCCCAACCGTTCCAGTTCGGGAGTCAGGAAGCCGACTTCATGCCGCACAATTTCGCGCAGGTCGCGTCGCGTCCGCTCCGGAGGTGTCGGGCGGGCGAACTCCAACAGGTCCGTAGTCAGCGACCCGAGTCCGTTCGCTTCGTCCACCACGATCCCCAAAAAGTCGCGGAGCGTGGCAATCTGCTCTGGTGTGACAGGGGCTTCCTCATCGTCGAACTCGGCGAGCAGGAACTGCGCCGCGCCTTTGATCGACGACAGCGGGTTACGCAATTCGTGCGCGACGGACGCCGCCAGTTGCCCGAGGGCGGCGAGACCAGCAGTGCGCTCTACCTCACGCTCCATCTTCGCGGTCTCCTGTCCGGCGCGAATCAGATCGTCCACGGTGCGGGTTTGTGTGATCACCGCCCCGGCTTGCGCCGCGAACAGCGAGAACATGCGCAGATCGCCCTCGGTGAAGGCGAGGGCGGGGGCGTGCCGCGACAGACAGAGCACCCCGACGATGCCACCGTCCATGGCGACGAGCGGGGCGCACAGGGCGGACTCGATGTCGGGGCGGGGGGTAATATCCGGCGCGTTGCCCCCCTCGCGCAGGACCGGGTGCTGGCGCGGATCTTTGTTGACTAAAATCCCCTGTCCGGACGCCGCGACACGACCGGCGATCCGCTCCCCGACCAGCATTGTCACCGACTCGGCGACATCGGCGGGCAGACCGACCTGTGCCGCGACGCGCAGGGTATCGCCGCCCCGCTCGCGCAGGAGTAAAGAGCAGGTGTGCGCGTCCATCGTCACGGTCGCCCGCTCCGCGACCATCTGTAACAACCGCGACGGCTCGGTCTGCGGCAATGCCCGCCACAGTTCGTACAGAGCGGAAATCTGCCGCTCGCGCCGCTCATGCTCGACGCGGGAGCGCACCGCACCGCCCGTGGAGCGCGGGCGCACGGATGGGATTGCGCCCGTCTTGATTCCAGTACGGCGGGAGAAAGGTTTATCGGTCATAGCACTCTACTCAAGCGTCCGCGTCGTCCCCGGGAAAACCTTCGATGACACGCCGCCGGGACCGGAGGGATGGGGGGGAGCGAACCGTCCCACGCACCGGTATACTATACGGCAACTGCGGCTACTTCGCATGATTCCGACCCACCGTGTGTCGCCCTATTATTGTATGTTCCCCAACGAAACACCTTCTTTTGCGGGCGGAAACGCGGGTACGCCGTCTACCGCGTATGGTCCGGTCTCCGCCGTGTACGATGCGTTGATGGCGGCGGTCCCGCATGACGTGTGGCTACGCCGCATTGAAGCCGAGTGCGCCCGGCGCGGGAAAACGCCCCGCTCCGTCCTGGATGTCGCCTGCGGAACCGGCATCGTCACCGAACTGCTCTGCCGCCACGGCTACCACCCGGTAGTCGGCATCGACCTGTCCGCGCCGATGATCGGGATCGCCCGCGCCAAAGCAGAGGGGCATGGCTTGGACGACAGGATCGTCTACCACGTACAGGACGCGGCGACGCTGGATCTGGGCGCGGCACGGTTCGACCTCGCGATCAGCCTCTTCGACTCGCTGAATTATATCACCGACCCTGCCGACCTATCGGAGGCGTTCGTGCGCGTCGCCCGCCACCTCAATCCCGGCGCGCTTCTGGCGTTCGATGTCAACTCGTTATATGCCCTTTCCCACGACCTGTTTACCCAGAAGGATACCTCCGGTCCCCTCTCCCACGTCTGGAAATCGCGCTGGGACCGCGAAAGCCGCACCTGCCGCGTCGAGATGGAGTTCGCGCTGAAGGACGAGACGACCGGCGAAACCCGGCGGTTCCATGAGACGCATATTCAGCGGGCATACACGATCACCGAACTGCGCGAAATGCTGGCGGCGGCGGGCTTCGCAGACATCGCGGTTTACGGCAACTACGGCGAACGCGCCCCGGGTCCGAAATCGGACCGCTTGCTGTTCGTCGCGGAAAAGGAAGCCGCCTGACGCGTTTCCGCCCGGCGGCTTTATGGGGCTGTGTTCTCCCAGGGTCCGCCCGGCTTCCAGACGGCGAGCCAGTCTCCCCCCGAACGCGCCGCTTTGAGAACCGGCATCAGGAATGTACCGATCTGAACGACCAGTTCCGGGAACGGCGGCAGATTGTCGGGCGCGGCGACGCGCTGACGCACGAACGCCTCCCATTGGGTCCGCTTCGCCGGATTCGCGCCGAACTCCCCCTCAGACCGACAGGGGTTCCCAGGGGAGTGTCCCCACACGCCGGGCGAACGTGGTTTGCATTGAGCAACCGTTGCCGCACCGAGGCGGGCACGTTCGCGACACGTTTGTCCGGCATAGCTAAATCGAATACGCCTCCAGATAGGGAGTCATTACCCGCTCGACACGGCAGATACGCGCGTACCGCCGCACTTCGTCGCGCGACGCCCGCCGCTCTATCAAACACTGTTTCAGGGCTTCCAGCGCGACATCCAGACCGACTTTGCTCCGGTATTTGAAGCAGTCGGCGACCGTTTTCGCGACGCAGGTGAGGCGTAACGGGACGGCGTCTACGTCATGGGTTTCAATACCCTCGCGAAACGACGCCCCGTCGCTTCAGCAAGATTTGCGAGGAATCCGGGGGCGGCAAAAGAACAGGAACGGTAGTTACCATAAATCATTGAATTGACAAACAAGGGTAAGTCAGTTATAATCCTTTAAGTTTATGGTCGCTCCGTCCATATTTGTTTGAAATCAATAAAATCGTGGCACACCGGGAGGAACTTCTGCAGCAGACGGTTCGGGTACCCCCTCCTCCGCGCGAGTGTCAGACAGGGAATGGAAATGAAGTTTAGTTTGCGTACTTCGGCCGTTGCGGTTGGCGTGTTGTGTTTGGTGGGCGCGGGATCTTCCCCGGTTCACGCTCAAGGCCCCGGAAAAGGGGTCCCGCCGACTGACCCGAATTCCGCGCCGGAGAAGACAGATTCCTCGAAGGAACAGGAAAACACGGCGGCTAAGACGCTGGGTTACGACTACGGTGTCATCTACAATTTTTCCGCCTCTGCGGGGAGGGGGTCGAGCTCCAATGTGTTCCAGAACACGGAGTTCAACTCGCTGTTCGGTTATGGCGTACGTGCCAAGAAGCGGCACATACAAGGGGTTATCTTCAACGTGACAGACCAGGCGAGCGTGAGTAGCGATGGCGAGTTCGGCCGGAAGCTACTTCTCCCGACTCAGTCTGGCTTCGTCTTCAACGCCTTCCAGCAACATTACCTGGATAACGTGGACCCCTTCGAGTACGACGATAACGACCACTTGCAGTCCCGATTCGGCTACTACGTCAACGCGGGGTTGACGCCGATTGAGTTCGCCCCGACAGGTCTCACGACGAAGGCGAGCGGGTGGCTGGCGTACAGTTCATTCGGCTACCAGTACGTCTCGCCGCATTTCAGAGTGGATAAAGGAAGCATCGGATACACCGCCAGCGCGGGTCTGACGACACGAAGCCTCATAACAGGTTTCTCGGATCAGTTTTTCTGGGACTCCATCCGGAGTGAAGGTGGAAATAGGTTGCGCAATTTCATCGGGCTGGAGGCGCAATTCTCCGTGGACATCGGCGACTTCAAACCGACCGTGCAGTGGAATTATTTCCCGCAGGGGGGTGACATCAAGAATTTCTCGGGGTCGCAAATCAGCATCCTGTTCAACATCGGTCAGTTCCTGAGCCTCGACAAGCAGAAAGGTGCTGGTGTGGGGCGGATCGGGCGGTACATGTTCAACAAGATCGAAAGATTGTCGAAATCCGCCTCTTACCTGACGGACAAAGAGTCGAAGGAGTTACAAGGCCTCGCGACGAGTCTCGAACCAACCTACCACAAGGGGAGCCTTGATAGAGTGAAAGAAATTCTCCGTAAAATAGATGACCGAGATTTCCCGGTATCTCTACATCCATTGCGTCCGGAGTTGGAGAACCTGGTGCTGGATATTCGCTTCTCACAATCCGGGGAGGCGACCGTAGCCACCGTCGCCAAACTGATCGAGGACCGACTCCTGTCTAAGGGCAAAGTAGAAGAATCCAAGCAGGGCAGCAAAGAGGATAAATCCAAGACCGATGGCAAGGTAGATGTTCCCCCGGCCAAAGACAAAACAGTTACACTCCTGACCGATAACGATGTGACGGTGATTGAGAATCTCATCGCACGCCTCGACACCGTATATGATAAAGACCGCCTCAAGCCCCTGACGGACGCCTTAGTCACTTTAAGAAAAGATAAGACGACGGTCGGGCATGGTGCCACGGAACTTCGCGACTTATTGAAGGAGTTGAGGGATGATGACACCAAACTTCCGCTCGCGCCCCCACCGGCACCGACGCCGACGCCGACACCACCGGCTCTCGCTGAGAAACTTTAAGTATTCGCGACTAACCCCAGACCGCAGAAGATTATGTAGATAAAGCCCTTCTACGGCTGGAAACTGGAGGTACCCCGTGCCGTTACAACATCAAACTGAAACCAAAGCGACGGTAACCACAACAACGGTAACCACAACTGAACAACCCAAGGTTCGTATAGATACCGGACTTACAACTGGCCGTGGTCCTTCTCTGCTCAAACCGCTCAGTACCGGACCGCGCCTTGGCAGTGTCGAGGAGCCGGGCGCAGGGCAATCGCCACTTCTGGGCATCTTTTCCTTATTGCTTGTGGTGCCACTCCTGGTACTCGGCATCAGCCCAGGCACCTCCAGTGGTATCGCGGGCGCACTGGGGATGCCGACGATGATGTTCTCGCTGATACTCGGATCTATAATCGCCGCCATCCTCTGGTTATATGCCATTACCGTCCCGGCGAGGTGGAAACCATCGCCCCCCTCCCGGATTGGAGGTGCCCTCTCCGCACATCCTACGGGCGGTGGGGGCGGAAACCCGCCGCCGAGTAGTGGAGGTGGAGGGGGAAGCGGCGGCGGCGGCGGCGGAGGAGGCGGCGGAAACCCACCGCCTATTAGTGGAGGAGACGGCGCGGCCACTGCCTCCTCTCCTGTTTATGCAACCGCCGAGCGAGAGAAGGAAGCCGACCCTTGGGGAATAGTTCTGGTCGTCCTGGCGATCCTTTTCAACGTAGCCGTAGGGTTGCGCGAGTTGATCTTCCTGTTCGGTGGTATTCAGGAGCCGAGCCGTAGCGAAGATGCGTGGTGGGCGGTAATCAACGTCGTTGTGACCTTGGTGGCTTCGGTCCATCAGCTGAAGAAGGAGTGACAACCGCAGTCCGGGGGTTCTGGGTCGTGATCCCATCAAATCGCAGAGCGGAGGCGAGGCAAATCACGCCTTCCGGGATACGAACCGCCGCTTCAACCAATGTTTGATACTCCGTCGGGGTCGCGTCCGACAGCGTGTAGAGACCGCGTCCGACCTGCGTGAAAACCCCGCTTTCGACCATCGGCTTGAGATAGGCGCGGGCGATACCATGCTCGCCAAGATCCCTTGCCCTTACAACGCCTACCCGGCGAGCCAGTCGCAAGAGTTGCTCCCGCTTTCATGCCCCCGCACCCGCCTCGCGTGGCGTATCTTCTGTACTGTGACCCATTGTTACGAAACGCTTTGTGTTTCGTATATCATATAACGAAACGTAATTTATCGCCACGAATTCCTATTGCTGATTCATTACCGGCACACTACAGGTTCGTCAGAATACGGCGGTCGCATCGGAACGTTTTGCGTAAGCATCAATCGAGGCATGGTCATAATTGACGTTGAGGCTTATAGGCAAAAATTGATACATGTTAATTTGCTAAGGGTGGGTAGTGGTACGTCATCACCCATTGCTTGCTTGAACGCGCCAGAATTTAACCGAATGAAAGCAATGGCTGCGTAATAAAACCGCGCTATATCTCAAAGAGTGTCGCGGATGCAACTGTCTGTCAATACCAATGCGTAATCATCAACGTCAATTAACGTGAGTTCGGGATAAGCGGAGAGTGGAATTGCCGATTTCACTCTCGAAATGACGCGTTCGTCACGCTCGATTTGCCGTAAAAACTGCCGATCTAGTGATGGGGGCAGTCGCCGCGAAGAAATCGCTATGTTTTTAAACGCTGTTGCTATCCGTTACTACTAAATGTCGTCTGAAACACCCGGCTTATCCCGAACTCACGTTCAATTATGACCATGCCTCAATCAAACCTTTCCGCCCGGCGGCGGTGGTGGTGTACAATAGGGTCATGAGCATTTCATTACCCCGCATTGTCGCGGAGTCGCTTTCGCCCGCATCGGTCCCGACTCTTTTCAGGATTTTTCCCGTCGTTACCGCTGTCGCGTCGCTCCTGTCGCTCGGGTGCGGGCGCGGCGCGGACGCCGCCGATCTGGTCGCCATGCAACCGCTCACTGACCGGATCGTCATGCTCCATTTCGACGACGGCTACGTCGAGCACCACAAAAAGGGACAACCGCGCTCGGCGGAAAAAGTGGTCACGGTGCCACTCGATGTGAGCCGCGCCGCCCGCCCCGCGAGTTACGCCGTTTCCAGCGCGGACGACCCGGCGTTCAAAAAGCCGCTCGCGCCGGTGCGCGTCGGGCGTAAAAGCAAGGGCACCGACTTTGCATGGTTCGTCGATAAGTTCGAGAACGGTCGCGCCGTGAACAGCCGCCCCGACCACGCCGCCGAACACTGGCTGTATCTGGAACTGCCCGCCGCGATGAAGCCGGGTAAAACCTACACGATTCGCACCGACGGCTTGACCACGAAACAGCCGACCCGGACCCTGACATACACGGTGGGCAAGTCGCGCTCCGAGGCGGTCCACGTGAACACGCTCGGATACGTCCCCGCCGCGCCGGAAAAGTTCGCGTATGTGTATCACTGGATGGGCGACGGCGGCTCGCTCGATCTCAAGCCGATTGAGGGCAAGTCGTTCCATATCGTGGATGTGAAAACCGGCAGGCGGGTGTTTTCCGGCGCGGTGCGCTTTCGCAAGCCGCGCACGAACGCGGAGACCTTTCACCTTACCGACGCGCCGCCACACGGCAATTTCCTGAACGCCGACGTGTGGGAATGCGACTTTTCCGCGCTGAAAACGCCGGGTACCTATGTGGTCGCGGTGGAGGGTGTCGGCTGTTCGTGGCAATTCCGCGTCGGTCCCGACATTTACCGGGAAGCGTTCCGCACTGTGGCGCGCGGCTTGTACCACAATCGCTCCGGCATCGCGCTCAAAAAGCCCTATACCGAGTTCGAGCGACCCGCGCCCCACCACCCCAAAAACACGCCGGGCTTCGCGGGAAAACTGCGCTACACCCGGGTCCGCTGGCAGGACTGGGGCAGCGAGGGCGGCGACGCGAAAAAACTGATGGCGGAATCGCCGGGCACCCTGGAGGACGCGTGGGGATGGTATCAGGACGCGGGCGATTGGGACGGCTACTACTCGCACCTGCGCCCGGCGCAGGAGTTGCTTCTCGTGTTCGCGATGGCTCCGCAAAAATTCACCGACAGCGAACTGAACCTGCCCGAATCCGGCAACGGCGTCCCCGACATCTTGGACGAAGCCGCCTGGCTCCCTCGGTTCTGCTACCGACTCCGGCACGAGCTGCTACGCAAGAAGTGGGGGACCGGCGGGGTCGGGTTGCGCGTCGCCGGGGACGCGTTCGGGAGCGACGAGGGCACGAACCCCGACGGTTCCAAATTCGGGCGACCGAGCTACGAGGACACGGACCGCGTGTACATGGTGTCGGGAGAGGACGCCCTGTCCACCTACCGATACGCGGGCGTCGCCGCCGCTCTGGCGCATGCGTACAAACGCGCCGGGGTGAAAGCCGACCCGGGTAAGATCGACTGGGAAAAGGAAGCCCGCGAATCGTACGCGTGGGCGCGGAAGAACAGCCTGGCCGCCGACGAAAATGGCGACATCCGCAAGCCGCGCGCCTACGCCGCCGCCGCGCTATTCCTGCTGTCCGGCGACAAGTCGTTCGAGACGCAGTTTATCAAAGACACGGAGGCAATCAAGCCGGACTCGCTGATCTACGAGGAAGACGCGTACGGACCGTTCGTTTACGCGCTTGGCGGCGGCACCACAAACGACGCGAAGCGCGACCCGGCGACGCTGGCGCGTATCCGCGCCGCCGTGTTGCGCACGGCGGATGAAACGATGCGCGTCACGTCGGCGAAACGTGCCCTGCGCTGGGGCGGTAACTTCTACTTCCCGATGCTGGTCGGGCAACAGACTACGCCGCTCGTCCTGGAGGGCGCGGTCGGCTACACGCTGACCAAAGCGACTGAGCCGGACCGCGCCCGCGCCTACCTCGCCGCCCTGTATACGACGTGCGATTATTTCCTCGGCACCAACGCGCTGAACCAGACGTGGGTGACGGGACTCGGACCGCGCCATCCGACGGAGATTTTCCACATGGACGCCTGGTACAACGGTAAAAATACGATGCACCCCGGTATGATCCCGTACAGCCCGTGGCGCAAGGAAACGGATACGGGCGCGGGTCCGTGGTCGTCCGACTGGGGCAACCAGACGGCGTACCCCGCCATCGACGCGTGGCCCGGCAACGAACGCTGGTGGAACAACCGCTGTTCGCCGATGGGGAGCGAGTTCACGATCCACCAGAACACGGGTCCGGCGGCGGCGATCTTCGGCTTCCTGTGCGCCGACCTGCCTTCGCGGTAGCGTTCGATTTTGCGCCGCGCCCTTGTCGGGTGCGGCGGGTGTAAGTCAAAAATGTGGTGAGGAAAGACACTCCCCAGAACCACGATTGCCATCACTAGAAGCGGACTCCCTCCCGCTTTTTCGGACT
>JAYULM010000445.1:0-30177 GCA_043763605.1 Armatimonadota bacterium
CTCCCTCATCGGAATGAGGGAGGGGGCTGGGGGGAGGGAGAAAACGCGGGGGGGAGCGACTACCGCCACTGAAACCCCGGCGCGCAAAGCGCGAGTGCCATCGCTTCCGCCCCCGACTTCGCCGCTCCAATCGCCTTCTTTGCGGCGGCGTCCGGCGTCGCGCCCGAAACCATCGCCACCAGTCTCTTAAAGTCTTTCGCCTTCATCAACCTCTCCGGGAGCGCGGTACGCTCGATCTGCCCGGCGGTCAGCGCGAACGCGAAGTTCCAGCGGGCGAGGAGCGAGCCGGTCCAGGACGCCGTCTTTTCCGGGTAGCCGTCCGGCATCGGCCACTCGAACAGCGGTTGCCCGATGTTGCGCAGGAAGCCCTGTAAATTCTCGCCCGCGTCTGTGTCGGCGTCGGTCGCGCGGAGCGCGGACACCACGTAGTCCCATGGGCGCTTCAGGATCGGCGGCGCGTCGGCTAAATCGTCCGCCAGGAGGAGCGGGCGAAGCATCGCCGCTATGTCACCGCCGGTTTTCGCGTAGATTACGGCGAGCCGATCTACCCACGCCGCGTTTTCGTCGCCCCGGAAATGGCGCACCAACTTGCGGGAAATGAACCGCGCCGTGGACGGGTGTTTCGCCAGAATCGCCAAGACCGCCTCGCCGTCCTTGATGCCGCCGCCCGCCGGGATCGTTTCGCCGAGCACTTTCTTCGCGCTGTTGTCGTGCTTCCCCGGCACAAAGCGGAACGTCCCGCGCTTCTTGTAGAACCGATCCTCGACGCCCCAACCGGTCAGGCACCGGGCGACTTCCTGTACATCCTTCTGCGTGTACCCGCCGCCGACGCCGAGTGTGTGCAGTTCCATGATCTCGCGGGCGTAGTTCTCGTTCGCGGTGCCGTTCATACTGCGCTGGTTGTCCAGATAGCCCAGCATTGCGGGCGAGCGCGCCGACGCTTGCAACAGATCGGGGAACCGCCCCAGCGCGTGTGTCCGGATCACGTCGTTCTGGTCCGTGTTCAAATAGTACGTCAGGTGCGTGGTCGCGTACGCCTCGCCGAAATCGATCACCTTTGGACCATAAATGTTGAAATGGTCGCCCCAGAACGCCACCATCCGTTCGCGCAGTTGCCACTTGCTGTACACCGCACGAAGTAAAGCGGCTTGTGTTAGAGCCTCGCGAATCTTTTCCTCGGGCCAGTCGCGCTGTTCGTATGTGGAAAAGTGGAGCGGCTCGATCCCCGCGAGACGGTATAAAAGCCCCGGCGTCTCGCCCCCGGCATCGTCGCCGCTGTCGCCCCCGGTCAGCGCGCCGAGTCCCAGACCGACCAGCGATGGTACCCCGGTCGCTTTCGGAGCGCGCAGTTGCTCCTCGACCCAGGCGTCCCTCCCCATGTCGGTGAGCCGGTCCAGATCGCCGGGCGCGGGACCGTACGCGGCGCGGTTCAGGAGCCAGTGGGCAGTGATCAGTGGGGAGTGGTCAGTGGATAGAGTCGGTCGGTCGACCGCCGAACCCGTCCGGTCTCCTCTGTCCACTGCCCACTGATCACTGCCCACTGGCTCCCTCGCCTTGACAACCCGTTGCCCCACGCGCCCGCAACCGGCACCGGCGACCAGTGCCGCCGTCGCGCCCGCGAGTGTCAGGTAATCCCGTCGGTTCATGGTCAAACCTCGTTTTCTACATTTCTGCGGTAGCGGCGGTGGCTATCGCTTGCGGTTCGGGCTGGGGCACGATCTGCTGCTTTTTGGCGCGCAGTGCCGTGACACCCGCCCCGAGCGACGCGAACAACGCCGCTGGCATCAGGAAGAACCAGCCGATTACCGGGATCAGACCGGCGGCGACCGCGAGAGCCGCGCCGCGCGCGGTCGCCGAAAGGGGGGAATAACGCGTGTCCAGTTCGCGGACGCGCCCGGCGATCACCAGCGCGAGTCCCGCCGACCCGACAACCGCGATGGCGAGTGCGAGGGCGAGGAGCAGGAACCCGAACGCGGCGACGGGACCGCCGCCCCCCATCAGGACCACGCTCAGTGTCCCGGCGACCAGTGCGACAGCGGCACCGATGCCGACCTGCCTGCCCGGGGTATCGGTCAGGGCGTTCGCCGCGACCTGCGCGCGGCGTGAAAAAACAACGGTAAAAGCGACGATACCCGCCCAGAGCGTGACCACAGTCACCACAATCAGCAGGGTTATCGCCAGCACATCGCCAAACGTCATCGGGGGTCGCCTCCTTGCGCGACGGGTGTTCGGTTCTACGGACGCTATTTCGGGACGATTGGTTCACGGATGCGAACCACGCGCCGGGTATGTGTTTAAGGACACCCGGAAAAAGAGATTGGTTACAGGTGGGCGCAAAATAAATCAGGCGGGGATGCAACATCCTCCGGTGGAAGCCTTCGGCTTGCGTTCCCTGCGGGAACGGGGCTTGCCGAACCCGTCAGGCAGTCCCATTAAACCCTCCTGTTCCCGCAGGGAACGCAAGCCGAAGGCTTCCACCGGAGGATGGAAC
Organism: Armatimonadota bacterium; assembly: GCA_043763605.1. GTDB lineage: Bacteria > Armatimonadota > Armatimonadia > Armatimonadales > Armatimonadaceae > JACMIU01. Next base: position 2,492 of record JAYULM010000445.1, read on the forward strand.
ATCCCCGCTCCATAGCGCATTATATCCCGCGCCGGGTATGCTTCCTCAGAAAAGGAGTGCCACTATGTCCATCGCGAATCCCGTACAGAACTTCTACGATACGTTCGCCGAGCGCGAATGGGCGCGGCTCGACCGTGCGGACGATGGCGTCCTTGAGCGCGAACTGCATAGCCGTGCTTTCCGGCATTTTCTGCCGCCTGCCCCGTGTCGCGTACTCGACATCGGCGGCGGTCCGGGACGCTGGGCATTCTGGCTTGCCGAACGCGGCTATCGGGTGACACTTGCGGACCTTTCGCCCCGCTTGATCGGGTTAGCGGAGGGGCGTATCGCCCAAGCCCCGGACCCGGTACGGGCAAACATAGAGGACGTGCTTGTCGCCGATGCCCGCGACCTGTCTGCGTTCGCTTCGGAATCGTTCGACGCCGTGTTATCACTAGGACCGTTCTATCACCTGACCGACGCGGGCGACCGGGCGAAAGCGGCGCGGGAAGCGGCGCGGGTTTTGCGTCCCGGCGGGCGATTGTTCGCGGCGGCGATGCCCCGCCTATTCTTCCTGCTCGCTGTCGCGTTCGAGCGGGAGCGCGCCGGGCCGTTCGCATCGGTCGCGCGGACGTTGCTCGACGACGGCATTTATCACGACCCGCGACCGGGGCGGTTCACCGATGCGTACCTGTTTCGCCCCGAGGAGATCGCGCCATTTTTTGCGGGTTTCGGGTTTCATATGACCCGTCTGATGGCGTCGGAAGGGATGCTCGCCACGGTGCAGACCGAAGTCGCCGCTCTTGCCGAGGACGACCCCGACGCCCACGCGCGACTGCTCGACATGGCTTACGAGAACGCCGCCGACCCGGCAATTTTAGGTCTCGCTGCCCACCTTCTGTACATCGCGCAGAAGCACGGAGCGGAGCATCCAGAGCCGCCGCCGATACTTTTGGCGTGATGGTCTGTCAATAGACGGGTATAATGACCTACCATGAACACCGAATCACTGCCCACTCCGAAAAATCTCGCATCTGCCGTTGCACAACCACCGCTACGCGTGGATGAACTGATCGCCCGGAGCACGGCGACGACCCGCTCTTTCGAGTTCTTTCCGCCGAAAGATGATGACGGGTTTACCGCTCTCTATCGCACGATTGATCGTCTGCGCCCGCTCCAACCCGGCTACGTTTCGGTGACCTACGGCGCGGGCGGCTCGACGCGGCAGAAAACGGTGGATCTGGCGGGACGCATCCAGAACGAGATCGGCATCCGCTCCGTGGCGCACCTGACGTGCGTCGGTCACACGAAGGAAGAGATCGGTGAGATTCTGGACGGACTCTGGGACGCGGGCATCTGCAACGTTCTCGCGCTACGCGGCGACCCGCCGAAGGGACAGATCGAGTTCGTGAAAACCGAGGGCGGCTTCGCCTTCGCGTCCGAACTGATTACCTACATCGCCGAGCACAACCCCGGCTTCTGCATCCTCACGTCCGGCTACCCCGAAGGACACATCCACTGCCTCAACAAAGTGCGCGACCTGGAGCACCTGAAAGCGAAACAGGACGCGGGCGCGTCGGTCATCGTCACGCAGTTCTTTTTCGACAACGCCGAGTTTTACCGCTGGAAGGAGCAGGCGCGGGCGATGGGGATCACCGTGCCGATAGTCGCCGGGATCATGCCGGTCGTCAGCGTCGCGGGCATCAAACGCATGGTCGCGCTGTCGGGCGCACGCATTCCGAACCCGCTCCTGATCGCCCTGGAAAACGTCGACGGCGACAACGACGCTGTGGCACAGGTCGGCACCCAGCATGCTCTGGAGCAATGCCGCGACCTGATCGCGAACGGGGCAGATGGCATTCACTTCTACACCCTGAACCGGAGCCGCGCGACGGTGGATATTTGCACCGCGCTGGGCGAATCGTAAGGGGCGCATCCGTACGCCGGGAGGGAACACACTATGGCGACCGCGACTGCTACAATTCCAATGACCAAAGCCGATCTGCCCCAAAACGGCACGAACGGCGCGCGTCCTCTTCTAACATGGGACGATTACCTGAGGGAGGGAATCGTATGGGAGCGATACGACATCGTTGAAGGGGTACGTCGCTTTATGTCAAGTCCTGTTGTCCTGCATCAGATTATTGTGTCCAATGTTCATGATATTTTGAGGGCATATCAGCGCAGTCTGGGAAACGGCGTCGCGCTTTTCGCTCCGATGGATGTGATGATTCGACAACAGCCCCGTTTGCAAACGCGACAGCCGGATAACCTGTTTATCAGTGAAGACCGTCTAAAAACTGTGCCAAACTATCGAGACAACGGTTTTATATCCGTCGCGCCGAATCTGGTCACGGAAGTGCTTTCCAGCAGTGACCGTAAAAACGTAGTCGCGGCGAAACTCGCTGACTACTTCACGATAGGCGTCGGGGAAGCGTGGCTGATTCGCCCGGACGCGCGAACCGTCTCCGTAATGGTGCGCGGTCTGACCGAATGGACGGAGGCGGCACAGTATAACGACACCGAAACCGTACAATCCGCGACCCTCCCCGACTTATCCGCGCCGGTCGCCGACATATTCCAGCCGTAACAAAGGCACGACTCCGTGAACTTCTTTAACCCGTTCGACAAGCCGCAAGCACAAACGCCCGCGCCGCTATCGCCGTCCGCCTCGCACCCGAGCGTGACGGACGAACTTGAATCCCGCATCGACCGCATTTGCCGCGCCGTCGGCGTTGACCCGGCACAACTCGAAGCGCGGGCAAGCGATTCGTCGCCGTTTCCGCCTCAGATCATGGAGGAGATACGCGGCGGACGAAAGATACAGGCGATCAAACTGTACCGCGATTGGACAGGCGTCGGGTTGAAGGAAGCGAAAGACGCGATTGACGCCGTAGATGCGGGCGGGGTGCCGAATGACGCGCCGCGCTTCGCCATTCTGGAAGCCAAGTTAGACGCGGTACTGGCAACACTGGAAAGCGGGCGGTAGTGGAACAGGGTTGGTTCGCGCAAAAGCCTTTCCGGGTACGGCTGGAATGGGGGCGGCGGGGTGCGAAGGCGGCGGCACGGCGCGGCGATATTCTCGTCGTCGTGGACGCGCTCTGTTTTTCCACGGCGGTCGCGCTCGCCGTTTCGCGCGGCGGGACCGTCTTCCCCTGTGCGACGGGCGAGGATACGCCGGAACGCGCGACTCTTTTATCCGCCGAGGTCGCCGTACACCGCTACGACGTACCCACAAAAGGGCGATTCAGCCTGTCGCCGGGAACGTTTCGGGGCGTCACGCCCGGAACCCGCGTTCTGCTCGCGTCGCCGAACGGGGCGACCTGCGCCCGCTACGCCGGGGCTGTGCCCGCACTTTTCGCCGGGGCGTTCGTGAACGCGAAAGCAGTCGCGGACGCCGTCGCTGAATTGCTCGCAGAGAACGCGGACCTTGCCGTGACGGTTCTCGCATGTGGGGAACGCTGGCGCGAACCCGATGCGGACGACGGCGATCTACGGTTTGCTATCGAAGATTTCCTCGCGGCGGGGGCGATCATTTCGCACCTGCCGGATAGCCTGAGCCGTTCGCCGGAAGCCGGGGCTTCCGGCGCGGCGTTCCGTGCCGCGCGGGGCGATCTACTCCGGCAGTTGCGCGAATGCGGTTCGGGCACCGAACTGATCGCGAAAGGATACCCCGGTGATGTGGACGAAGCCGCCGCGCTGGATACCATTTTCGTCGCGCCGATTTTGCGAGACGGGGGATTCACCCGCCTGTGAGATCGGACATTAAAATGTTCCGCTGGAAGCCTTCGGCTGTAGACGCTTCGCGTCAGGAAATCGTCGGATTGCCGCGCGCACGGTCCGCCCCCGGTGACCCGAAGGGTCTACAGCCGAAGGCTTCCAGCGGAACATTTTAATGTCCGCACCCGGATCGCTACTACGGCTTACGGTAATCTTCCGGGGACCGGATCGCCCCCGGCGTTTTCTTCGCTTTCTGCACGAACTCCGCGATGCACGGCGGGCAACAGAACGTGTACTCCTTGCCGCCGACCGTCCACTGGAGCGCGGGGTCCGGGCGCGTTTCGGAGATCGGGCAGACCGGTTCCCCGGATTTCACCTGCGCGTCGTGCGACGGGACATAGCCCGCGAATTTTACATACGGTGACGTGTTGCCGTTCGCCTTTATGTCGGCTTCGGTGTACGCACCGCCGGGAACGAGAAACAACGCCTTATCCGCCGCAGTGAGCGGGCGCGCTTCGCCGGACGGCAACGCGCTCGCCGGGTAGAGCGCGGCGATAGCGTCCAGCATTTTCGTCAGTCGGGCGAACGCGATTTTTGTCTTGGCGAGGTTTTTCGCGTCGGCGTGCGCGTGTAACTGATCGGCAACCCCGGCGAGGAGCGCGACCTGTTTCTGAAGCGTCGCCTTTTTCGCGCCAGTCAAATCGCCCGACTTATACGGGAGCGTGACCACGCCGTCGCGGAGCGAGAACGCGAGATCATGCACGTCCGCGAGCCGCTTTTCGGCAATCGCTTTCGCCAGTGCCTTTCTGTCGGCTAACACTTGCCCCCACGTTTCGCCCGCTTTCGCAAAGCGAACGGCGGCGGGGAGAGTGTTAGCGGTTTTGACCTGTGCCAAAATCGGCGCGGGAACGGCTCCCATCATCGCCAGAAGAATAACCAACACGAACTGTTTTTTCATATTCTGTAATCTTTTCAAAAGGAAGTGGAATAGCCGACGTTCACGCGGAAATCGTCCCGGTTTGCGCCGGACTTCGCCACGATGTCGGATTGAATCCCGACATCGGCGACCGAGCGCGGCGTCACCTGTTGCCGTACGCCGATCCCGACACCGAGTATGCCGCCAGTTCGTTCGTCGGCGCGGTACGACACTTCGGCGAGTGCCGTCCGGTCGAAGCGCGTCGGGTAGCCGAGCGGCTTGGTGTAGCCGACCGTGACGCCGGGCAGGAATGTTCGCTCCCCGCCCAGCGGCGACGTACGTACCACGGCGTCGGCGTTGATGTGCAACCGGTCGCTCCCGCGCACGGTTCGCGAAACGATGCCGCGCAACCGAAAATCCACGCCGCGCCGACTGTCTGCATCGGTCCCGGTCGGCAGGTACGTGTCGAAGCGCAGGGCGACGGCGGGTTTGTCCAGCGTTTCGCGCCGGAAATTACGGAACACGCCAATCCCGGTACGCCCCAACCGCTCGTTCGAGGCGTCAAAATCCACCGAATAGTACGTGTTCAGCGCGAACCCGTTCAGATACTCGGCGGTCAAGCCGGACCGGAATCGCGATCCCCTCGCCCACGTCGGCGAAAAGCCGAACTCCAATGCGCGTTCGCGAAAGCCGATGCTTTCCGCGTCGTCGAACCGGAGCGGGCGGCTGGCGTCGATGTTGTCATGGTCGATGGCGAACGCGGACGACGCGACCGACCCGGCGGCGATCAGCGCGAACAGTAGCACGGCGCGAGTCAAAGAATAGTTGTTTCCCATCATTTCGTCCCCTTATCGACCGCGCTATCGGTAGCAGCGGCACCGTCGAACGGGTTTCCCGGCGGACCCTGTTTCTTGAAGTACGTGTCCGGCTTTTCCCCCTGCCGGGTCTGCCAATCCGCGAGCGAGATCGGTTTGGATTTCGCGTACTCCGGGTTCGCCGCGACGAACCGGTCGAACGCCGGGCGGTCCGTGAACGCTTGCGACCAGTGCGCACACCCGGCGTGGCTCGCCTCCTGCTCCAGAAAAACGGCGGACTTACCGAGCGCGGGATTGGTCGCGTTCAGATTGCCCTGTTCGTCGGAAATGAGAATCAAGGGACGGCTAATATCCTCGGTCGCCAGATGCAACACCGCGCGCCCTTTGGTTTCGGCGGACATGTCGCGGGCGCAGAGCGGACAACGCACCCGCATCGTCCAGCCGTCGGCGGAAACCGTGTGCAGGTCTTTCGTCGCCATCGGCATTGAGCAGTGGTGGCACGACGCCATGCTCATCCAGCCCATTCCCGGCATAAACATCGCGTCGCGCGGCATGTCCGGCATCTGCCCCATCCCCGGCATCCCGTCCATGTGACGGTAATCGCGCCATTTTCCCGGCTCGGGCGCGTCGCCCGGTTTGTAGCCCTTGTGCGCCGCCGCCATCACGCGCCAAATAGCCAGCCGCACGGCGTCGTCCTTCTGCTTCTGCGTCATGTCGCCCGACACCAGAATATCGTTCACCATGTCGTGCAACATGTGCAAGTTGTCGAACACATTGGCGAGTTCGGGAAAGCGCAGGGAGAAACGCGGCGACACCTCGCCGGTCATCGGCATAAAGTTCCGGTCCGTGCGGTACAGTTCGGTCTCCCGGTATTGCGTACCGATGATCCCGTAGACCTGTTTCTGCTCGTCCGGCGTCTTTCCGTACAGGGCGTCGTACATCGCGCCCTGCAACCAGTGGTAACCCCAGAACAGCCCGTTCGTCTTCGGGTAGTTATTGCGGAACCGGCGCGAGTACGGTTGCCCGTACAGGTATCCCATATTGAGTGGCAACGGCGTGACCGCATACGGCAACGTGGTTTCGTAGACCGTGTATAGCCGCTCGATCTCACGCTCCTTTTCGGTCTGCGCCATATTCCCATTCGCCAGGACATCCACGGTTTGCGCGTGGAGCAGGTGCGTCTGCTCGAAAACCTGCTCCAGCACGCCGTAGCGGCGGCTGAACGTGTTCGCCAGCAGCCGCTCGTTCGGCCCGAAGCGCGGCGGGTTTTTCAGGACATGCACAATATCGGAATAGGTCTTCGACTCCAGCGTTTTCGCCTTGCCCGTGACTAACGCCTCATAGGCGAGCGAGTGTCCGACCCCTACCGCGTTCAGATCACGGGCGAGCGCGGGCAGGTAATACACGTTGAAGTTGTAACCACCGCGCGTATACGACACCTCGTTCTGTTTCTCGTTGGTGAGCCAGTCGGGGAACACGGTGGGATTCTCATCCGCACGGGCGAGCGTCCCGGGCATGACGACTCCGAATAGCAGGCTACCGAACCCGGCGCGAAGCAAGTCGCGCCGAGTGGTTTTTTCGTTCGTCATCTTACTTCCCCGCGCCTTTCGTTTGCACAAGAAGCTCTGCGAACGTCAGCGGCTTGGCGTCCGGCGAAATGCTCTTCGCGTTCGTCTTGACATACGCATCCAGCGCGGCACGACTGGTGAAGGCCCGGTATGTCCCGGCGCAGGTCGCGTGATTCACCTTCTCCGCGCCGAGAAACACGGTGTTATCGGGCACGGACCACTTGCCGCCGCTGGTGCGCGTGACCGGGATCGGCAAGCCTTTCTTTTCCGACGGCGCGAGTATAGTCACGGTGCCGGACGCGAACGCTTTCGCGTTCTGTGCGTCGGACAGGGCGCAGAATACGCTCCGGTACTCGATGCGCTTGCGACCGAACCGGAGCGCGGTCTCGTTGTCGGCTTGTTTGGTGTCCTGCACGATGTCTCGTTTGCAGAACGCGCAGGGGGCTTCGTGGGCGAACACGGTCCCGGTGGGGAACGCGAACGCGAGCAACCCGGCGATAGCGGCGACTATCGGTCGCCGAAAAGCGGTTCGTTTCATGGAAAATCTCCTTGATGGGTAAGGGGTTTCGGACCGTGAACGGTTCCGCTATGCGCCTTCGGCGGGAACCCTGCGGGTTTGGGAAGGCGTCGCGACGCGTGTCGTCCCGCTCGCAGAGCGTCCGCCGCAGGCGCGTAGCGGAACCGTTCACGGTCCGAAACCCACGGACAGCTACGGGCGCGGCGTCACTTTGGCGAGTGTGACTTTCTCGGCGGGTTTCGCGTTCGCGGGCTTGGCGACCTTAGACTTCGCCACTTTGCTACCGGTGGTGCCACAGCAACCCGACCCACAGCACGATGCGCCGCAACACGAAGCACCAGAGACACAGCAGGACGCGCCCGGCTTGCAACACGCCATCGCGCAACAGGAAGCGGCGGCGGCACCGGATTTCGGCGTTTCCTTGGCGGAAGCGGGCGAAGCGGCAAACGCGAACACGGCGGTAAGTGCCGCGAAGGACGCGACAAAAAGAGTACTTTTCACAGAAATCGCTCGGGGCGATTTTGTTGTATTCATGGTTTTGGTTTCCTGAAAACAGTTCGGGTCAGTGCCGGAGACGCAGTCCGGCGGGGACAATAATCGGCGGCGCGGCATAAAGCAACGCGGCACGGTAGAACCGGTCAGGAAAGGGGCGGGGCACGGGGGGAGGAAGTTCGTAGTGGGGGACCACGCGGCGCAGTTTCGTCCGCGCGATGACGAACAATCGAATCAATGGACGCGACTCGTGGTGTCGGTGACGCCACGGCAGTCGTCGGGAGCGCGACCGGGTCCGATACCACGGTCAGCAACACAGGCACTTCATTCCGCTCCGGTGCGGCGGTCATGTCACAACAGCAATTTCCGGCGATGCTCCCGGCACGGGCGATACGGGACTCCTGTTCGACGCAACAGGCGGGTTTTGTAGGCTCCGGTTTCGGAATCGCGCGGCAAAGCAGTTCCTGGTCCGCTCGCATCATCGGGCAATCGGGGCGCGAAGTCGCGGCAAGAAGGCGAGGCGACGCTATCCCGCTGACGAACAGCAGGAGAATCAACCAGACACATATCGCGCGCAGATTTCGCATAGATACCTGACTATACCACTGGAGAGTATATTTTAGTTCCTGGAGATTGCGCCTCCCAATAATCGTGAGTTGATCTTGAGGTGTGTCGGTTCGGACGGTGAACCGTTCCGCTATGCGCCTTCGGCGGACGCACCGGGTGCGGCAGAAGTGGTAGCGCATCGCCCCTGCGTATCCCGCTCGAAGAGCGTCCGCCGAAGGCGCATAGCGGAACGGTTCACCGTCCGACCAAACGGCCCGCAGACCCTCCCGCTAACGATTCCGCTTGACCCGCTCCGACAACCCCGGCTTGGCTTTCTCCAATATCTCCCGCGCTTCATACAGCTCCGCCATCTGTGCGTACGGATTTTTCTTATTGCGCTCGGCTTCCTCTTTGAGTTTCGTGTCCAAAACACGGATTGCGCGCATCTTCCGCGCGGCGTTCACACAAAGATAAATGATGATCGGCAAGCCGACCGCCCAGACCACGGCGCGTAGTATTTCATAGTTCGACATAAGATTCGTTCCCGCTCGAAAGCGTATGTTTTCCTGATCCCCTGCTTTTGGTATACTACAGGGTGAGCCGCGAAACGCCACCGGTTTTTCACCGCTCCCGTTCAACGTTTTCCAAAGGATAGTTATCAACAACACATGGGCTTGGGTAGCATCGGGCGACACATCGCGGCGAAAGTCGGTCGCACTATCGGTAAAAACTTACGCAAATATGTCGCCCCCGCGCTTCCGGTCATCGTCACCCCGGTCGCCATCGGTGCCGGACTGTCCGCCGCCGCCCTCGCGCTATTCTTTCACATCGCCGACGACGTGCGCGCCGAGGAAGGCGTCTGGCGGTTCGACCACGACGGCTTGAAACTCGGGCTGGAGCTACGCAACCCGCGCCGTACCGTCCTCATGCAGACCGCATCCGCACTCGCCCGCCCCGACATCATGACGTACATCGGGGGGATCGCGATCCTCGGCGCGTGGCGGATACCGAAATACCGCCCTCAGTGCATCCTGCTCGCGGTGTCACTCACCGGTGGCGGGGTCATGATCGGCGGCATGAAAACCAAGTACGAACGCGCCCGCCCGACCCTGATCGATGCCCTCGCCCAGGAAGGGACGTTCTCGTTTCCATCCGGGCACTCGTTCATCTCTCTTTGTTTCTACGGGATTTTGACCTACTGGTGGTTCCGCGCGCGCAAAGAGTTTTTGCCGCGCGCCGCCGTCTTGCTGGCGTCCGGGTCCGGAATCATGCTGATCGGGGCGAGCCGCGTCTATCTCGGCGTCCACTACCCGAGCGACGTATTAGCCGGATACGCCGCCGCCGTGCCCTGGTTGACCGCCTGTCTGACAGCGTATCATCAGTACGAAAAACGGGTGAACGCGCATCTCCTCCCCGCGCCACCCGAGTTCGAGTTCGACGAGGAAGAAACGGAAATACTAACCGCCAAGACGCCAAGAACGCCAAGATGGGAGGGAGAGGAGAAGGGGATAAAGGCTTTGCGCTCCGTTCATTAACGGTATGGTTCAACTATATCGACAAGCCCCAACTCAAAAACCTTCTCCTCTCCCTCCATCTTGGCGTTCTTGGCGTCTTGGCGGTTCAAAAACAAAAACAATCTATGCTAAAAACAAACCTGTTACACCCCGATATATTGCAAGCCCTCGGTAGTGCCGGGCACGGCTCCAAAGTGCTGATCTCGGATGGCAACTTTCCGCACACGACCGGCTCTAACTACTACGCGAAGCATGTCTTCCTGAACCTCGCGCCGGGACTGCTCACGGTCACGGATGTCCTGAAAGTGATCGCGACCGCGATTCCCATCGAGTCCGTCGAAGTGATGCAGACCGCCGACGGCTCCGAGCCGCCGATCTGGGAGGAGTTCCGCGCGACCCTGCCGGACCAGAAACTCCAGCCGCGCGAACGGTTCTCGTTCTACGAAGCCGCCCGCTCCCCCGATGTCGCGCTGGTGATCGCGACCGGGGAGCAACGCATCTACGCGAATATCCTGCTGACGATTGGGGTGGTCGCTCCGTAGTACTCCCCCGGTTCGGGGCATAAATGACCCGCCGAGACGATCACGAATTCCTGTGACGGGTGCATTTGTAGCACCGTTCAGATTCCTTGAAAGGGAAATGGATGAGAACATCGCACTGGATAAAGATGACGCTCGGCGTTGCCGCCCTGCGGCTGAGTCGCGGTACGCTGGCAGACGCACACACCACAATATCAGAATTATATGCCTGGTAGTTTCATGGACCGCAGTATTATGACTTCGCAGGCAGTTTGCGCGCACAGCACAACGCGGCAGGAGCCATCGCAAAGCCTTGAAACAGCAATTGGCAGTACCGCATCGGATCTGTTTCCCTAGCTACGGACGCGTTTTCCGTTACGGTTCGAACTATAGGACATCAGCGAATACTCCGCTCGAAACGGTATCTATGCGGCGATATCTGGCTTCGTACCCTGTACTGAACAGGGGAAGCCCCGGTGCGCGATTCGCGCACCGGGGCTTCCCTTTCTTATTTCGATTCGTCTGTCGCTTATCCGGAACCGGAGCGCAAGGTTACTTTACCGGGACGCGACCGGTGACACCTGCCTCAAGGTCAATTGCAACGCAATGCGTCGCCTCGGATTAAACCACGCCGCCGCTGTCCGGTGCCTACTCAACAACGCACAGACACCGGAACTACCGAATGAGTCTCCTGTCAAAAAGGGTTATCATTGATGACGTTGACCGAAATCCCATTTACCCAGATCTTGCCCGCCTGCCACGGATCAACCGCAAGGTCACGCAGAAAAGCAAACCGATGGTTCGGCGCGGTTTTTTCTTGCCACGTCACGCCGTTGTTTCCTGAATAATAGATTTTGTTCCACGTATCACCGGACATCTGCCCCCAAACCACGACGCGTCCGTTGGCGGCGTCAACGCGCTTTGCTTCCGTGAACGTGTTAAACGGCGTCCACGTGTCGCCGCCGTCGGATGAGGAGGCGAGACCACGATAGCCGCCCGCTGCCCAGAGTTTCCCGGCAACAGTTCGGTCTACCGCCATGTCATGAACCCAATCGGAACCGAATGGATTGGACACAGTGTTCCAGTTCGAGCCGCCATCCGTAGAGCGATAAATGGCATTTGCTATCACCGAAAGGTAGCGCGTATTGGTCCCTACGCCGTCCGTTATGAGAATGGCATTTCCTGGGTGATAGCGCATTCCGGTGTTCAATCCGTCCGGAATTCCGTTCGCTTTCATGAAAGTAGCACCGCCGTCTTGTGTGCGCCATAGACCTGGATTGTCAGGCTGTCCCTCTGCATAAGTTTTGCCGAGCAACACAAGAAAATCATTCGAGTTGCCGGGAGCCATTACCGCCCGCGTCACGCCCTCGTGATTATCCGGCAATCCGCTTCCTGAAAGGTCTAATTCACTCCACGATGTACCGCCGTCCGTGGAACGTTGTATCATTGTTCGGTTGACATTCTGGTCTACCCCGGCGATAACCAGAGTTTGCGCGTTATCGCTCGACATTACCTCATGCGTGGTAAAAAGTTTGTCTATGGAAGCATTTGAACAGTTCGCTGCGCTTCCGCTTGCGCCGCCGTCATTGACCACAAACGCTCCTTTATCGGACGAGGGTATGAGAGCGATACCGGCGTTGTTGCGGGCGAAGCAGGTTTTGTATGTCATCACTCCGGCAAGTCCGCCACCGTTCGGCACCAATTTCCAATTGTTGCCGGAGTCATTGCTGACAGAGGGCCCGAAACCGCCGGTCATAAACCAGCGGGATAGATTCGATGGGTCCTGTACGATGAAGTCCCGACCGCCATCAGCCTTTGTGGGATACGGTGGTGTCATCCATATCGGAGCGGGTGGAGTGGAGAAGTTTAATGGAAGATAACTCCATGTCGCGCCGCCATCGGAACTGATACGCTGGGCGTCCTGTAAGTCGTTCGGGTTACCGTAGCCGTTTCCGCCGCCCCCAGTGACAAAATTGCCGTTCGATAAAACCGTTGCATTCGTCGGGCCCCAACCGTCCCACCAACTCACTGTTTTTGTGAGAACGTAGGTAGCAGGCTTCGCCCAACTGCTGGCGGTGATGCGATAGCCACCGACATCGGTCGCCACGTAGCCCTGACCGTTGGAGCGGCGCACAATCGCACTCACAACCGGGGGCAACTTGGTGTAGGCATTGTTCAATCCACCGTTGTTCCAAATGCGTCGCCACGTGCTACCCCGGTTGCTTGAAGCATAAAGACCGCCTTTCGCGCCGACGAAAATCTGATCGGGAAACTCCGGGCGTATATAGACAGTGGTAGCAACCACGGAGTCAAAGACAGTACCTCCCACCTTACTCCACGATGTGCCACTGTTGGTGGAACGCCATAGTGTACCAGCCATGCCGTCACGCGGGCTTGCCAGCCAGATTTCATTATCGTTCGCCGGGTGGAAAAATACCGGGGTCGCGCCACGCACCCGATCGTGCTTCAAATTGGAAAGTGCGATATTCCACGCCGTGCCGCCGTTTGTCGAAAGCCATAAATAGCCCGATGTTAGAAACACGACCTTGTCGGCGTTTCCGCGTGCCACACTGGCAGCATTTACGAAGTTATCATCCACGATAAAATCGCCTTGCAGATACTTCCACGTCTGCCCTGCGTCATCGGATCGGTAGAAGCCGAATACATCGCCGAAGCCGTACAGCCGTCCACTGCTGTGTGAAGCAAAGCCGCTGAACCAGCCGCCACAGTCGAGCGGAATGGATTTGTACAAGGTCTGCGCCTCGACAGGGCGTGTCATCGGTAACGCGATCGAGGCGGGCAGTGTCAGTAACGCCAGCAATGTCCCCATGCGGTGGCGGAAAAAAGGTCGAATCATATTGTATCCTCTCTGAATTTAACGAATAACGACTTATGTGTAGTGACGGATAGAGCGTATGTCGCGTAGGAACACGGCAATAGCTACAGACTTTTTGCTTTCATTTGCGCCGCCCCTCGCTTCATAGCTGCGGCACGGGCTTCTTCGGCGGCAATCGCCCCAGCGAGAAGAGACGCGGCACAGATTTGGGAGCTACTCCTGTTCCCGGTTGTGATACGCTCCCCGGTGCTTTGGTGCCGCAACCCAAGGAAAGACCTATCTGCTTCATGTTGGATAGACAGGTTGTCTGACGCGCCTTCGTACGAGCTTGGGCAAACACGGGAAACAGTATCGCGGCGAGAATGGCGATAACAATGAGCAGTTCGATCAGGGTGAAGCCGCGCTTCGGTACGGTTGTGGACAAGTATTTTGTGCCAGAGAAGCCTGACGCCAGATCGGCAACGATACAACTTTTGAACATTTTTGCTTCCTATACTTTCGTAGCACGATCATCAACGGTCATATGCTAGGTTCTGAAGTAGCGTCGTGTTAATTTCTTCTCACGCGCTATCTTCGGGTGGATGACGATTAACCGCCGTTATAATACATAATGTCGTATGATAGTAACCTCTTCGTTACGGTGTTTAGCCTTGCAATAGAATGGATACCGCGTCATGCATTCGCACCGCCCAGCCGCTTTCCGACGTGATGCGTGGCAACAATGTCATGGGGATCAGTCGGCTTACCGGTTCCTGATTTTGACGAATACCCTGACTGCACTCCCAGAGAATTTCCGCTGCCGTTGCACCGATCAGATCGAGTGGGCGATGAAAGGAACTTAAAATTTGCCCTCTCGCATTCGGCAGATTGTCGTATCCGATCAGCACCGGCCACCGCTCCAACGGGATCATCATCTCGTGTAATAATCGCACATATGCGAGAGCGGCGTCATCATTGGCAGCGATGACTGCCGTTATATCCGTACGGGCGACCAATCGTCGTGCCGCGCTCCGAGCCGCGTTCACGAGCGACCAGTCACCTGTTGCCACTTCCGGTGGGGCGAGCGAATCATCGGGGTGAAAAGACAGTTGCTCCGTCGGCAAGCTGGCTTCCTGCATCGCTTCCCGCCAGCCGTTTTCCCGTTGCTCCGACCAGTCGGTATGCGACGGGGCGGGGCGATCCCCGGCATGAACGCCCAAATATGCGACACGCCGGTGACCAAGGCGGATCATGTGCATGGCAGCTTTCTGTCCACCGTCGTGGTTGTCTACGCCGACGCCGCCCATGAACTCCGGGTCTTCCAGATGCCCTATATCCCCCACACGCGCCACCTCGCGGCGTAAACGCCCCCACGGCAAATCGTCGGACTGCCCCTTTGTAGAATCCCAAACCCCCGCGAGCGACGGGAGGGTGCGGGCAAGGTCACGGATACGAATGTCGGTAGATGGCAAACTCAAACTGGCTCCGCCGAGGGTGGCTACCCTCTGTGCAAAACCGATGGAATGCGCGTCGTGCCCACCATCCACAATCAAAAAGAAATTGTCAGTACGTGTCGGTGGCGTTCCAAAAAAAGTACCGGAACCCGGAACGCTGTACAAGAGACCGTCCGCAACTAATTTTTGGACTTCCTCGTAAGCAACCTGTTTTGATAATCCAAAGCGCGTCGCCAGTTCCCGTACCGAAGCAACAGGCGTTCCCGCACGCAGGATTCCTTTCTTGTAGGAAATATGTATATCGTCGCGTAAGGCCGCGCAACGCTCACGCACTTCTTTTCGGGTCGCCATTGCTCGAAGTCGCTTTCCTTGCGTCTGAAAAGGCACGCTTTTAGCACAGTCTCATAAGTAATGTAGCACAGTTTCATAAGTAATATAGCACAGTTTGTTCTTGAGTGCAAGTGCCACACGGAACTAATGCGAGATACTGTATTAGCTGTCAAGCCAATCCGCCTGAAAAATCGGGATCGAACGGTTTTCTGAATTTCAGGATGCCGTAAACTAGATGAACCAACTTTCGCATCGCCGCCCCGATGATCAGCATTTTGCTTTTGCCTTTGACTGTCAGCCGTTCCCCTAACGCTCCGATCAACGGGTTGAAGCGTAACGCCACCATTGCCGGGAAGTAAAGGGCACGTCGTAGGCGCGACATCCCGATCTTGGATAGGTGAGAGTGCGAACGAACGGAGGTGCCGGACTGCCGAATCCGAGGGACTATTCCCGCGAACGCGGCGACTTTCCCGGCACTGTCGAACTGGGAAACGTAGCCGATTTCCGCAAGCAGCACTGCGGCTGGCGTCTCGGCAATCACTGGGATGGAAACCAGCAACTCTTTTTCCTCTTTGAGGGGCGGGCCACGGATGCGTGTCCCTTTGCCCCGACAGTTCAGGGCAGAAATCGCTTGGTTGCGAATACGTCAGCAGTCGTCGACCGATTCTGGCACGCCTTGATTACTTTTGAACGAATATGTAAAATCCGCCATTACTACTGGGGCTAATACTAATGATTTTCCAGCCATTAGCGGGCGCATCGAGTAACGCTTTGCCTACATTGGCACCAGTAACCTTGAAAGATATTAACTTCGTTTTGAAGGTGGTGTGTGGGTACACCCCCATCTCCTTGTCATCAACGAAATCACTGTCTTCCGCATAAAGACCATATTTTACCTGGGATTGCGCTATTGCAGGAATCGGTTGGAAGAACGGACGCAATAACATTGCCCAAACGCCGACGACCAGTAGCGTGAGAATAACTTTGGTATAGCGATCTACGGGTTGCATAACGAGTAATTTCCTTTCAACATGCGAGCGTTGTCAGCCCATCTGCTGACACGCTTTTATTTCACTTTCTGCCCCGGGCTGTCCTTCACCACGTGTGAAATTTAGCTTAACTTCCGCTAAAGGATTTGCCCCCGCTCCCGCCATAACCTCCGGACAAATCCCGCCGTTTGAGACGATAAAGTTCTCGACTCCCGAACGCGAGTTCATCGGCTTTGACCGGGTTATCTGCCATTGCGCTCGAAGCGATACAGTGCCTACGCAACCGATGAAACTTGCGGGCACGCATTGGCGACAGGCGACTGCGGAGGCGATTCTGACACTACGAGCCGCGCAGTTGTGCACGCAACCTATAGACTTGCGACCTTACTGTGCTATGCCCAACTGACTCTCCCTAAATCTGAATCGCACCCCACTTTTCCACCACGGCAGGAACCACGCCCCCGTGCGGCGAACCTGCCGTCGTATGGCTACCGAACGAAAACACTTTGGCACCGACGGCGTACGCGGCGTTGCGAACACCGACCTTTCCCCGACACTCGCGATGGCACTCGGCGCGGCGGCGGCGCATGTCCTGCGTGAGACCGACGGCGACCCCGCGATTGTGCGCGAGATTGTTGTCGGGCGTGACCCCCGGCTTTCCGGCGACCTGTTAGAAGCCGCGCTGATCGCCGGTATCTGCTCGCAGGGCGTGAACGTGCTCTCGCTCGGCGTGTTGCCGACGCCCGGCGTGGCGTTCGTGACGCGGTCGCGCGGCGCGGCGGCGGGCGTAGTGATCTCGGCGTCGCACAATCCGATGGCGGACAACGGGATCAAGTTCTTCGGCTCCGACGGCAAGAAGTTAGCCGACGCGACCGAGGCGCGCATTGAGGCAGGACTCCCGACGTGGGAGACGCTGCCGCGACCGACCGGCGCGGATGTCGGGTTCGTCGTGCGGACCGCCAAGCCCGTCGCCGAATATGTCGCGCATCTGCAAGCCGCCTGCCCCGTGCGCCTGGACGGGCTGAAATTGGTGATCGACGGCGCGAACGGCGCGGCGGCGTTCCTGGCGGCGCAGGTGTTCGGCGGGCTGGGCGCGACCGTAGAAACGCTGTCGTGCGCGCCGGACGGCTTGAATATCAACGATAACTGCGGCTCGCTCCACCCCGAGGCGATGCTGGCACGCGTCAGGGAGATCGGCGCGGACGCCGGGCTGGCGTTCGACGGCGACGCCGACCGGGTGATCCTGTCCGACGAGCAGGGGCGCGTTTTCGACGGCGACCGCGTCCTGTGCCTCCTCGCCACCTTTCTGCACGAACGCGGCGAACTCCAGAACGACGTGGTCGTCGGCACGATCATGAGCAACATGGGGCTTGGCGTCGCCCTCCAGAAACGCGGCATCCGCTTCGTCGCGGCTCCGGTCGGGGACCGCTATGTCGCCGAAGCGATGGACCGCGAAGGCGCGATCCTGGGCGGCGAGAAGTCGGGACATTTCCTGCTCCCACGCCTGTCGCCGACCGGGGACGGTATGCTGTCCGCGCTTCAGGTTCTGGCGGCTTGCGCGCTGTCCGGGCGCGCACTCGGCGACTGGGCGGGCGACATGACCGAGTATCCGCAAAAGTTAGTCAGCATCCCGGTGCGTACTAAAGACGGCTGGGCGGACGTGCCGACAATAAAGGCGGCGATCACGGACGGCGAAACCCGGCTCGCCGGGGTCGGTCGCCTGAACGTGCGCCCGTCGGGCACGGAGCAACGTATCCGCGTCATGGCGGAAGGACCGGACCCCGACGTTGTAGACGCCGTGGTCGCAAGCGTCGCGGGTGCGGTACGCGACGCCTTGGGAGAATAGAAATGCCATGCGTAGCAAACACCAACACACCGTCCCGCTCCCGGTCGCGGCAGGCGTCGCGGCAGGAACCCTGCTACTGGGCTTCGCGGCGGGTGCCACGGCGCAGGGCAGAGCACGCCTGACCGTTTTGCGGAACACGGTTTCGACCGATGCCCGCAAAATCGGCGGGCGTGTGTACGTGCCGGTGTCGGATATCGCGAAAGCGATGGGCTGGAAACTGACGGTCACCGGGGGGGCGATCAATCTGCAGCCGCCCGCGCGATTGGTCGCTAACGGCGGCAATACCTCTCTGCCCGGATACCGCTTCGCGGGTGCGGCAGGGGAAAAATTCGGTAGCGGAGCGTACCGCTTCAAAGTAACTAATTTCGCCGAGGTGTCCGAGTACCGACGTAAATACACGAACGGTATCGCCATCGGCGGCGCGATCAACGCCGGAAAAAACGAAAAGTTGATCGTGATAGATTGCCTGCTGACGAACGCGACCACCGCCCGCGAGGAGTTTTGCTTCTCCCTCTCCAGTCACGCCGAAAACACGGCGATTCTGGATAAAGCGGGCGAGTCACTTCCGCCTTTCGCGGTTGACGTTGCCGCCGACGAAATGAACCCGCCTGGAGCTTACGCACTCGCCGGAGCCAACGTGCGCTTCGCCCTCGTTTTCCGCGTCCCGCAGTCGTGGGAGCCGAAGGCACTCGTCTACACCGTGGTCCGCTACCGCGAACGCGGACTGAAAAAAGGCACGGATTTCCGCGTCAATCTATAAGTTAGTGGTCAGTGGTTAGTGAGCAGTGGTCAGAGAAGATGGTCGGTGGCGAATGGCTACCACGAATCCCTCCGGCACTGACCACTGACCACTGATCACTGGTCACTAAACCATGCTACTCGCTATCGATATTGGAAACACGAACACCACGCTCGGGCTTTTTGACGGAGAGACGCTGGTCTGCGACTTCCGGTTGCAGTCCCGGCGGGACCGCACGGCGGATGAGTTCGCCGCGCTGATCGCGTCGCTCCTGTTGACGAAAGGGTACGGGCTAGGGGATATTACCGGCATGGCGATGGCGTATGTCGTGCCGCCGGTCGGGGGGACGCTCCGCGAACTTGCCGAGCGGCATATGTCGATAGAGCCGTTCATCGTGACAGCCGACACCGACACCGGTTTGAAGAACCTGTACAACCCGCCACATGCGGTCGGCGCGGACCGTATCGTGAACGCGTTCGCGGCGCGGGCATTGTACGCACAGGCGACGGAAAGGGGGCGTACGGCGGCGTGTGTGGTCGTGGACTACGGCACAGCGACCACGCTGGACGCGGTGACGGCAAAGGGCGAATATCTGGGCGGTGCGATCCTGCCGGGCATCGGGATCTCTATGGACGCCCTGTTCGCCCGCGCGGCGATGCTCTCGCAGGTCGAACTGTCGAAACCGGCGACGGCTATCGGGACCAACACGGCGGAGGCACTGCGCAGCGGCATCCTGTACGGCTTCGCGGCGCAGACGGACGGCATGACGGCGCGGTTCGTCGGCGAACTCGCCCAGCGCGGCGCGGACGTGCGCGTGATCGCGACAGGCGGCATCGCCCCGCTGATCGCGCCCTACACCAATTCTATCGAAATCGTGGACGTGAACCTGACTTTGACCGGCTTGCGGCTACTGTATGCACGGGCACGGCGGAAGTAACGGTCTAAGGGATGTTGTCCGCGCACGCCGCAATCACGTGGTCCAGCGCACCTAAAAGTTTCGGCAAATCGTCCCACGAATAAAAGCGCGACACCAGCACTTCGGGCGTTTGCGTCAGTTTGTAGAAAACCCACCCCAGACCGTTGGACACAATGCCGTGAACCGTGATGTCTTTCCCGTCGCGAGCGTTGTTGTCGCGGCACGTCGCCATCTCCGCGATACACTGCACCTCTCCCTCGACGAAGTTGTCGCGTTTTGCCTCAATGACGCACAGAAGCGGCGTTTCTACGTAAGCGCGGCGCGGCGCGATAAGAAAGTCGGCGACCCCGCCAACCGAACCGGATGTGAGCGGTTCGCCCTTCCAAATCCTGATGCGCGGATACCGGTGCGCGATTTCGGAGAGCATCAGGTCAATTACGAAAACCCGCGCCGGTTCCGACGTTTGCACCGCGAACGATTCGAGCCGTTCCAGGTTAGCCAGCAAAATGTCGCTCGGCGCACGATCCTCCGTGTCCATGTGCCAACGTTTCACCTCCTGAGCGGGAACGAGTTCCAAAGCGTCCTGCAAACTCAAACTGGAAAAACTGCGTCGTGCCATCAGGGAATCCTCCGCGCCAATTATACCCGCTATGCCCGTGTGACGGCGGCGTTGTTCGAACCGCATTCGTTCCCCGTCGTCAACACGACGTACCCGGCGATTTTGCTCCGCAATACCGCCCCGTACACGGCTTTCGTGCCGGGGACGGGGAGCAGGTCAACCTCGCAAACGTCGTCACGTCCTTGCCGACCTCGCCGACGATGGTTTCGTTCGCGCCGTTGTACGTCGTGCCGGTGCAGGCGCGGACGCTGTAGCCGGGGAGTGACTAAATCGGTGTGATGAATTCTATCAGGTTTCGTCGGTAGTGAGGATATTCTGCGTTAAAGCGTTGTCGGCGGTTCCATGCCATCACGAACAGATCGACCGCCTGAGCCAGTGCTTCCAAACGCCGGGAGAAGCAACGGCTACGGCGGGCGAGGCGGGCTAAATAGTGACGTTTTACCTACCCTCTTACACTCCCGAACTCTCGGAAATCGAACCGATTTGGAACAGTGTCAAGCACTTTGCGATGATACGCCGCAGTCACGAAAGTGTCGGCGACCTTGTGCACGCCGTCGCGGAATCTCTAATCGGCAAAGCAACGCAACTTCAAGCTAAGAAGATCAATAGTGATAATTTACTATGACACGCCGCTTAGTACGGTTGGCGTGGAGTGTCAATAATCGGTCTATTTCAGGCGCGGCGACGCATTCCGCATCCGGAGCATCGAGAAGTGGAGCGTGGACTCCGACAGCGCGTCGTGCAGGGTCCAGAGCGAGGGCGTGATGCGCAGTTCGGTGTCCTCGGCGGTGATCGCTTCCAACAGGTCGCCGACCGGGACCACGCTTTGCGGCGTGATCGGCACTTTCGACGTGTAGTATCCGTCCATGCCGGTCGGGAGAAAAAGGTCGGGGGGCAATCGGTACGCGAACATTCTGCACTCGCAAAGCCGGTTCACCCACGCCGACTCGATGACTAAAACGCGCTTCGCATCGGTTTGGGACAGGAATCGGTAGCGGTCGCTCGCCGACGTTTTCGGGGTCGCCCAGTACCCGATGCGCGGGCAGTCGCGCGGAAAAAGATACAGCGCGGCGCGGTCCGGGGCGATTGCCCACACGAACGCTTCGCCGCCCGGCTGTCCGGACGCGGGCTGTGGCTCGAAGCGCGAAATGGTCGCGTCCTCCGAGAAATGCAGTAGGTATTGTGGGGCGTCGGACATGGCATTATTTTATCCGAAAGAAAGCAAGTCGCCCACCGCGATTGTGCGCAAAATGCTGTCCGCGCCGGGAATCAGGTTGACGCCGAAGTAGACTTTGCCGGTCGCCGGATCGCGGCGGAACGTCGCCAGCGTCGCGAGCGGTTCCGCGCCCGTTTTCGCGCCGGATTTCTGGTCGATGGTCGTCACCGAGCAACGGTCGCACGGCTTGACGGAATGGAATCGTGCGCCCCCCTCGCCGAATCGTATTTCGCGCCACGCGTGTTCCTCCCACGCGCCGAAGTCGCCGGAAACGACGATGTTCGGGCGAAAGCGGTCCATCGGAACCGGGGACGCGAGGCGCGTGTTCAGATCGCCGAGCGAGGGTTCGGTCGTCAGGAGTACCGGGAAGGCGTCGGCGAAACTCGCGGTGTCGTCCGGAGTGACGGCGAACTCGGGCTTGACTCGGCGCGAGAAATCGCCCGGGACGCGCGTCAGGCGCACCGGGATCCGTAGCGCGTCCGAGAAAAAAACGGCGACTTCATTTCCGCAGTCGAGCGCGCCGCCCGTGAACGACCACACGGATACGTCGCGGCGCGTCAGTTCCCGGTCCGGCAGGAACGGCAACACGAACGCTTCGTCGTCGTACCCGACCGTGAGTGTACCGACCGTGCCGACTTCCACCGCGATCCGCGCCATTTCGGGGTGCGAGCGTTGCGACAGGAATCCGCCCGTGTCGGCGTGGACCAGCATCCAGCGGCGGTCGTGCCGCAGTCCCCACGGTTCGACCACGGCAGAAACCGGGTCGATGCCCCGGCAGCCTTTGACCGGGTAAACGTGCAGAGCGGAAACAGTCGCCGTCATCTATTTCGTCGCGTCCGCCTTCGGTTGCATCGCGGACGGCAGGACCGCGAACCCGTTACGCCGGTCCGGGGCGAAGTATTTTTCGGCGACCCGCTTCACGTCCGCCGCCGTCACCGCCGTCAGTTTGTCATAGCGGCGGTTGACTTCGTCGGGCGAGCCGAACAGCAGATCGGCGGACGCCAGCGCGTTCGCCTTCGACTCGGTCCCGATGCGCCCGAACACCTCCGCCGTCAGGAGTTGGTTCTTCGCCTTCGCCAGTTCGGCGTCGGTGACGGGCGTCGTGCGCAGTTTATCGACTTCGGCGAGCAACGCATTCTCGACCTCGGTAGGTGCCTTGCCCGCACCCGCGATGGCGAAAAAGAAGAACATGCCGCCGTTGAGCAGATCGAAGCCCGATCCCTGTGCCTGCAACGCCAGTTGCTGATCGCGGACCAGTGCGCGGTACAGCCGCGCCGACTGCCCCGCCGACAGGATTTGCGTGATCACGTTGAAGACCGGGGCATCCGGGTCGCTCGGCGCGGGGACGCGAAACGCGACGCCGACCGCCGGAAGAGGAGCGAGTTTGTCGTAGAACGTTTCTTTCTTCGCGGGTCCGGCTTCCTCTTGGGGGAGCGCAATGCGCGGAAATTCGCCGGTCTTCGAGCGCGGGATCGGGGCGAAATACTGTTCCACCATCTTCAGCGCGTCGCCGGTCTTGAAATCGCCGACTAAAACCAGCGTCGCGTTGTCCGGCTTGTAATACGTTTCGTGGAACGCCTTCACATCGGCGAGCGTCGCGGCGTCCAAATCCGGGATCGAGCCGATGGGCGGGTGGTCGTACGGGTGCCCGACCGGGTACGCAAGCGACAGGACGTTTTTGATCAGTTCGCCGTATGGGCTGTTAGCGACGCGGGAGCGGTACTCCTCTTTGACCACATCCCGCTCGGATTTCAGGTTCGGCTCATCCACGATCAGCGTCGCCATCCGGTCGGCTTCGAGGAATAGCACCCGTCCCAGCGCGTTCACGGGTACCGTCTCGTAGTAGAACGTCTGGTCGAACGAGGTCGCGGCGTTGTACGCCCCGCCGATCTGCTCGACGTACCGGGCGTGTCCCTCGGTAGGGACGTTCTTGCTACCCTTGAACATCAGATGCTCGAACAGGTGCGCGAACCCGGACTTGCCTTTCGGCTCGTCTTTAGAGCCGACGCGGTACCAGACCTGCACCGTGACGACCGGAGCGCGGTGGTCTTCCAGCGTAATGACCCGCAAGCCGTTTTTGAGGACGGACACTTTAAACGGTAGCGGCGCGGGCTTGGAAACGGCGTTCATCGGCGGGGCGGCGGGCGCGGCGATTGTCGCGGCGGTCGCCGCGAGACCGGCACTGACAAGAGAAAGCGAAATCATATTGGTTTATTGTACGCTATTTCGGGGCGGTTTGTTCGCTCTTACGGGGATGTACCATCCTCCGGTGGAAGCCATCGGCTTGGGTTTCCTTCGGAAACGAAGCTTGCCGAACTCGTTAGGCGGTATCGGTGTCCGCTCCTGTTCCCGCAGGGAACGCAAGCCGAAGGCTTCCACCGGAGGATGGTACATCCCCGCAAAGTGATAGGCGGATCTACTTTATCTCGACCGGATACGCCGCCTCGAAAACGCCGTTGCGGTTGTGGCGAAGCAGGTGCCGGTTGATCCATCCGGTCGCGCCCGCCTTTTCGCCCTCCGCGACACGCACCTGTACCAAATCATCGCTCCCCCAGGTAACGACTCTGACCCGCGCCGCAACGGGGACGACCACGACATACCCGGCGGACAGCAACTCGCGCTGTTTCGGGGTCTGCCCACTCGGATTGCGCGTCGTGCCGTTCGGGAAGCCAACCGGGGGGCGGTCGTCCTCCTGACGGTAGGTGGCGAGATCGTCCAGACTGCGCGTGGCGAGTAGTTCCCCGTCCCAGAGCCAGAATGAATCGTCCGGGGCGGTAGCGACCGGCGGCGCGGCTCCCGACAGCACGGCGGGCTTAGCGGTCTGCGGGGAGTGGGGAGCAGGAAGTGCCGGTGTCCCGCTCGCCGCGCCTGCGCGACTCTCTTTCCTGACTACTCCCCAGTCCCTACTCCCTACTCCCTGTTTGCCCCCCCCGACCGCCTTCCGCCAGCCCCACCAGAACAGCCCGCCGACGAGAACGGCGAGAACGATGATCGCGGCGGAAACGTTGCGGTCCATGATGGGGCGACTCCTGTCTGCCTATTATACGCCGAACCCTACGGTTTCGTGCGCAGGTTGTCGAGCAGGTAGTTCGTCAGCAGGGTACGCATGTGCCGCGACTGTGCCGGGTCGGAAACGCCGTGCCGGGAGCGGGGATACAGCATCATGTCGAACGTCTTCCCGGCGCGCTGCAGGGCGTAGATGAACTGCACCGAGTTTTGCAGGTGGACGTTGTCGTCCAGCGTCCCGTGCAGGATCAGCAGTTTCCCGCTCAGTTTGCCCGCCGCATTGATCGGCGACGTGTTCTGGTAGCCGTTCGGGTTCGCGGTCGGCGTATCCATGTACCGCTCGGTGTAGATGCTGTCATACAAACGCCAGTCCGCGACCCCCGCTCCGGCGACCCCGACCCGGAATAGATTCGTGTGCGTCAGCAAATACTCGACCATAAACCCACCGTAGGACCAGCCGTACACCCCGATGCGGTCCGTGTCGGCGTAGGGCAGGGTTTTCAGGTAGCCGACAGCGTCCACGATGTCGCGCGTCTCGCTCTCGCCGAGGTTCTTGTACACGCTCCAGGCGTTTTTGACGCCCTTCCCGCTCGCCGAACGGTTGTCGCACAGAAACACGATACAGCCCTGTTGCGCCAGATACTGGTGCCAGAGCGAGACGGTTCCCCACTTATCCTCCACGGTCGGCGAGGACGGTCCGCCGTACAGGCAATACACCACCGGGTACTTTTTCGTGGGCACAAAGTCGGCGGGCTTGAGCATCAGTGCGTCGAGCGGGTAGCCGTCGCGCGCCGGGATCGTCAGCAGACGCGGTTCCGACAGTTTGTAGCCGCGCCGCGTAGTGATCGGCAGGAGGTTGGCACCGAGCGGGCGCACTTCCGCGCCATCGGCGGCGACGTGCAGGCGCAATTGCCACGGGTTGTTCAGGTCATCCCACCGGTCTAAAAATAGCGTGCCCGACGGGTCGCAGGTAACGGCATGCGTCCCGTCCCGGGCGGTGACTCGCTTCGGCGCGTCGCCGTCCGCGCCGTCGAGCCGCCCCCGGAATACCTGCGACTGCGTCGCGCCGGTGCGATTCCCCGCGAAGCAGAGCGTCCCCTTCGCTTCGTCCACGCTCAACAGTTCGTAAACATCCCAATCGCCTTTCGTGACCGCACCGCGCACCGTTCCGTCCGCGTCATAGCGGTAGAGATGGCGGAACCCGGTGCGCGCGCTGCGCCACAGGAACGAGCCGTCGGCTAAGAAGCGGGGTTCGTCCAGT
Organism: Armatimonadota bacterium; assembly: GCA_043763605.1. Classification (GTDB taxonomy): domain Bacteria; phylum Armatimonadota; class Armatimonadia; order Armatimonadales; family Armatimonadaceae; genus JACMIU01. The sequence goes on from JAYULM010000445.1 coordinate 28,268, forward strand.
ATGTCTACCCACGCGGGCGACGTTTCCTCCAGCACTTTGGCAGTCTTGCCCGTGACCGCGTCGGCGTAGAGCAGGTGTAAAAAGGTTTGCGTCCGGTTCTGTACCTGTAGCACGACGCGCGTGGAGTCGGGCGTGAAGCCGAAGCGGGCGATCAGCCGGTCGGCTTCGGGGTAGGCGTCCAGGTTTGCCCACACGACCGGGGCGTTGCGGTCGGCGACGGACACGATTCCGAGCGTCGCCTTCGGGTTCGGGTCGCCCGCTTTCGGGTACGGAAACTCCTCCACCGTGGGAATCCGGGGCAGTTCGTCGGCGATGGGGATCATCGGCACGGCGGTGTCGTCGAGGCGCAGGAACACCAACCGTTTGCCGTCCGCGCTCCAGCGATAGCCGGTCGTCTTCCCCCGCCCGTACAACTCCTCCTCGTACACCCAGTCGAGTCGCCCGTTGAAAACCTTCGTCGAGCCGTCCGCCGTGACCCGACGCGGCGCGGTTGTGACTCCCATTTCCCAGTTCACCGCAGTGATATACAGGTCGTTCCCCATGACGAACGCGGCATGCGAACCGTCCGGCGACAGGGAAGCGTTCGTGCGCCGCGCAGCGGGCGGGGCGGTAGCGACATGAGATGCACGGCGGCGGGCAAAATCATAGGCGTACAGGTCGCCTTTGACGCCGATCAGAATTCGCCGGTCGGTGTCATCGAACACGAACGCGGACGCGTTCCGGGAGCCACTCTTCGCGCCCTCGCCGTCCATCCCGGGCAGGGCGGCGAGCGCGGCTTCCAGAACCGCCGGGTCGTATAAAGGCTTCGTCGCCCCGGAGCGCGCGTCTACGCGGTACAGAACGGCGCTCCCCCCCTCGAACCGGGTTTCGAGCAGTTGTGGCGGGTCGCTTGGCTTGCCGGAGCGGAGCCAGCGCAACCGGGGAATCGCCCCGTACTGATCGATGCCCCCGGCGAAGCCGAGGGCTTCGTCCAGCGTCAGGCGTTTTTCGTCGGCGGCGGCGGCGTTGATCGGCGCGAACGGGACGCAAAAGAAAATGGCGGCAAGGACGGCAATCAGGACACAGGAAAAACGGAGAAACGACGGGGGGGACACTTTAATCGGCGACATTACCGAAATTATAGGGGCGATATGGGGCGGGCGCAATCGCCGCGCCGCCCCTTCGCGATATACTTATGCGTCGATCAGCAACAGCCGGACGGTCCGCAACAGGAGACGGAAAGTTCCGTTTTGCCGAACTTCGGCGTCGGCATGCATAACTCTTTCGCCAGACAGTCGGTGTGCTTCGCGGTCAGTTCCAGAGTAACCGCGTCATCGCTGACGGACACATTCCCCACCGGGTACTGCGAAATCACGGCGTCTTCGTACTCGAACTCGACATCCAGGTCGGTATCGGCGGGAAGCACCTTGCCCGCGAGCCGCACGATGTCGTGTATCTTTCCCGCGTTCAAACGGTGGTCGGCGTCGGGTCCTTCCCACGCCTGAAGGACGCAGGTCTGTACCGAATGGATCGCCCCGCCGCAGTCGATAAACGACTTTCGCACGTATCCGACCTCGGTGATATGAAACGATACCGGGACCGGGTTCTGCCCGGGCAACAGCAGACGGAACGACTTCTCGCGGTTCGCTTCCAACAGGGTTTGTAATTCGTTTATGGTCATTGTCTTAACTCCGATCCATTTAACCCCACCCGGAAACATTTCGCCACAAGGCGAAGTGAGTCCTTCCTTCGTAAAAAATTTAACAATAATTTAACATTCCCTTAACACTTCCACCTTTATAAACCTATATAATCGAGCCTGTCGGGCGCGAAAGGTGGCGGAATATGCCACGGCGCGACCGTTATTTCATCGTGTCGGGGACGCCAAACCGAACGCCTCGCACGATTCACATGGATTGATTAATCCGGAG
>JAYULM010000446.1:0-2086 GCA_043763605.1 Armatimonadota bacterium
GCCGATAGCACCGTTAGAAGCCGCGTCCTTTTCCCTTGTTTCATCGCCATCCTGTCCTCACCCACCCCCGGTCCGTGCCGCCGCTGCCGCACCGTCCAAGTTTTTCAGAAAGTTCGTCGCCGCTTCCGGGTTTTTCTGTGCGCCCCGCGCGTGGATCAGAACGGCGCGGGCGTCGCGGTCGTCCGGCGAACTTGTCAAAACCTTTTCCGCGAGACGCGCCGCTTTTGCATACGTCGCCACCGCGTCCTCCTTGCGCCCCGCCTTGCCGTAGGCGTCCGCGAGTGCGGAGGCAAAGTCCGGGTTGTCCGGCTCCTCCGTGCCGAGTCGCTCGAACTCGGACACCGCTTCCGTCCAGCGTTCGCGCACGGCGTGAAGATTGCCCGTCGCCATGCGATAGCGGTTGCGGTGCGGATCGCCGCGTCGCAGGGTCAGTTTCGCGATTTCACGCCGGGCGTCGTCGTCCTTTTTGTCGCGGATGTATCTCTCGATCAGTTGCCAGCGACCCGCGTTCGAGCCGGGAACCGCGACCAACAACCGCTCCAGAGTGCGTACGGCATCTGCCTCGCGGTCATCATCGACAAATAGTTGGGCGAGCAGGAGGTAAGCGGTCTCGTTTTTTGGGTCGGCGGTCAGGGTTCGCTCGAACGCCGCCCGCGCCTCCGCGCTCTTCTTTTCGCTGACGAAGGTTTGCGCGATTTCGAGCATCGCGGCGACGTTTTTAGGGTCTCGCTCCAGCACCTGTTCGTACGCGCCGCGCGCACGGGCGTGCTGTTTGTCGCGCACGAAGAACGACGCCAGTTCCCGCAGATACACTGTATCTTTCGGGAGTCGCGTCGCCAGCGTATAGAACTGCCGGTACGCCTCCTCTTTGCGGTCTGCGTAGAGTAGCACTCCGGCGAAGCGTCGTCGAGAGTCGTTGTCGTCGGGCGTGATCGCCAGCACCGCCTCGTATTGCGCCGCCGCGTCCTCCCAGAACTTTTCCTGTTCCGCGACCAGTGCCAACCCGCGCCGCGCGACTGGATCGTGATTCGCGTATAGCACCGCCGCCGTCAGGTTCGAGCGTGCCGCGTCCAATTTATCTTTACCCTGTCCCAACTGGGAATAGCCGAGTTGCGCCCGGAGCATCGCCTCTTCGGGGGCGCGATCCACGGATTTCTGGAAAAATCGCTCGCCGGTCTGGAGCCGTTCCAGGGTGGGGCGTTTCGTATCGGACAGTGCGAGCAGTCCCCGGTAGTAATCGGGAAGCGGGGAAGCGGGGGCTATCTTTTCCAGCCGGACGATGTAATTCTGGGTAGTGGCGCGGTCTTTGCTGTCGATAGCGAGGTAGATCACGGAGAGTACCGACTCGGCGTCGCCCGGTGTTTTCGCAGCGAACTCCTTCGCAACGCGCAGTGCCCCCTCCATGTCGCCACTCTTCCGGTACGCCGCCGCCGCCGTCTGGGCGACCGCGCGATCTTTCCCGCCGCGCACCGCTTGTAGTCGGTTCAGCAACGGGATCGCTTCCTTGTAGCGGCGCGCGGCGAGAGAACAGGTCGCGAGCGTGGTCAGGGCGACATCGTTCCGGGGATCCAGCGCAAGTGCCTTCCGCGCGGCGGCTTCTGACTCGGTTCGCCGCCCGGCGCGCAGGTAAAAATCGGCGAGATCGGCATGGAACGGGGCGAATTTCGGCGAAAGGGCGATGGCTTCACGCGCCGCCGCGATTGCATCGGTATGTCGGTCTTGCTCGGAAAGTATCCGCGCCAGTGTCGCCCAGACCGGAGCGGCGTTGGGCGACGTTTTGAGTACCTCACGGCAGAGCGCGGTTGCACGGGCTAAGTCGCCGGATTTCGCGGCGACCATCGCGGCGTCGTAGGTCGCTTTCGCGTCTCGGACCGGCACGGGCGGGGCGGCGACGGCGAGAGAGGCAGGGAGCAGAGCCGATAGAAGAAACACAGCGGACCGGAATCGTTTCACAGAGAGATTATACCGTTCCTGAGTTTGTGATGCCGCTCCCGTCGCTCCCTCCCCCCCGCCCCCTCGCTTGTCCTCCGACCCGCCCGCCCCGTGTTCCCTCCCTCCCCCCAGCCCCCTCCCTCATCGGAATGAG
>JAYULM010000447.1:0-7343 GCA_043763605.1 Armatimonadota bacterium
GGCGTCGCCGTCGCCACTCCCTTCCAGTGCCGCGATAGCGTCGTCTACCGATACGCCCTTCGGCAGAAACTGCTCGGCTTGCTTCGGCGTCTCGCGCAGGTATTTCAACGCCTGTTCGACCGAAATACCGGCGGGGAGCATCTTCTTCGCTTCTTCGAGCGTCATCTTCGGCGGCGTCGGTTCCGATTTCGTCACCAGGGACGGCGGTGCGCCCGGTTTGGTCGCCGGTTCGCCGACCTCGGTTTTCTTGCCGTCCACGAACAGGTAGCGGATTTTGGTTTTCGCGCCCCACAGGTCGCCGTCCGTGACCAGAACGTTTCCGATGGAACCGGGCGTCAGCGACCCGATCTGACGGTCTGCGCCGAAAATCTTCGCCCCGGCTTGCGTCGCCGCCACCGTCGCGGCGTCGGCGGGAAGCCCGGCGGCGATCATCTTGCGGACGTTCTTGCGGTAATCGTCCGCCGATTTCAAGCCGTCGGTCCCGAACGCGAACGGTACCCCGGCGGCGGCGAGTTTCGCGGCGGTGCGCGGCACGGTAGCGCGGTAGCGGAATCCCTGTAGCGTCGTCGGGTCGTCCTCCCCGTCCAGCACTTTCGGTGCTTCCGGGAGCGCGGTGGCGAGTAGCACGCTCGCGCCTGCTGCCTTCAGTTCGCCCGCGACCGCGCCCGCCTCCGCGCCGCCCTCGATCACGGGAGTCAGCCCGAACTCTTTCGCGATGCGTAGCGCGCGGCGGATCGCGACGGCGGAATCGGCGTGCAACACCAGCGGCTTCTGTTTTTTGACCACGGGAACCAGCGCGGAAATCTGCGCGGAAAGCATCGGTCGTTCCTTGCCGACCGGGTTCTTCGCGTAATCATTGGCGGCAAGGTCGGCGTACACGGCGTCGAATAGTGCCTGCCGGATCGCGGAAATCTCACCCATCAGGGAGTTGGGATAATCGTCGGCACCGGTCGGCTTCGGGTTGTCCCACGACGCGTGCATGGCGACATCCGTTTTGATCAGCAGGGCGGCGGTGTTCGGGGTTTCCGGTGCGAGCGACACGAACGCCGAAGTGCCCGCGATCAGCCCGACGCCGGGGGCGACGAGCGCGGACCCGAACCCGTTCTTGCGGCGCGTGGCGCGCCCCGTCGTGTCCGGCTTGTACAGAGATGGGGCGTCGATCTCCGCGCGGATCGTAGTAACCGGATAGAACGCGCCGCGCGCCGGGGCGGTGTATTCGGCGGCGAGCGGCATGCCATCGTTCGTGTAGGCGTCCACGAGGGCAGGGTAGACCGTCAAGCCGGTGCCGTCGATCACCTGCGCGTCTTTCGGGGTCGCGACACCCGCGCCGACGGCGGCGATCAGTCCGTCGCGCAGGACCAGCGTCCCCCGCTCGATCATTTTGCCGGAAACCGGAACGATGCGGGCATTGGTGATCGCGAACGTATTCGGGGCGGGCGCGAAGGCACTGCCATCGTAGGTATCCAGAGCGGAAGCGCGGACGGGGACGGTCAGGATCGGCGAGGCGATGGAAAAGGTTAATGCGGTAGCGACGGTGAGCGTACCGGCACGGAGTGAAATAGGCTTCAAATACACGAAGCGGTTCCTTTCTTGAAAACGGGACGGGAAAAGCAGATGGAACAAACCGGGCGCGGTCGAGTAAGATGATGCCGCGCTAAACGTTAGCGTCTCGATTAGACAAAAGGGCAACAGATTCCTGCAAAACAATATTTCAACCAGGGCTATTCAGTTATTCCCGCCGCGCCGGGAACCTCACCCCCCCGCCCCCTCTCCGTGCCGGAGAGGGGGAGTAAGATGCCGGAAATGTTTTGCCACCGCGTGTCCATTCTGGCTCCCCCTCTCCGGCACGGAGAGGGGGCGGGGGGGTGAGGTTCCCGGCGCGGCGGGCAATTTTTCGGATAACTGAATAGCGCTGTATTTCAACCACGCAATAGCCCCCGGAAGTCGCCGCCGGGAGGGGGACGGGGGAAGAAAGGCGAATAGGACCATATTATGTCTGATAACAAGAAAATCGCCGTACTCGGGTGCGGTCAAATGGGCGGCGCGCTGGTGCGCGGTTGGGTCCACGCCGGGGTCGTCACGGGCGAGAATCTGCGCCTGTTCGATGTGAAGCGCGAAACGGCGCAATCGCTGGCGGCGGAAACGGGAGCGGTGGTGTCCGCTTCGGCGAACGAGGCGGCGGAAGGGGCCGATCTGGTTCTCGTCTGTGTCAAGCCGCATTTCGTCGATCCCCTTCTCGGATTGTTACGCGAGTCGGGCGCGCTGAGCAGCAATACGCTCGTCGTCAGTATCGCAGCCGGGGTGCGCCTCGCGACGCTCGAAGAAGCGGCGACCGGTTCCCCGGTCATCCGCGTGATGCCGAACACGCCCGCGCTGGTCGGGGAGGGCGCGTCCGCGTTCTGCCGGGGCACTCACGCGACGGACGACCACGCGCAGACGGTTCAGACGCTGTTCGGCGCGGTCGGCTCGTGTGTCGAGGTCGCGAACGAAGCCTTGATCGACGCCGTGATCGGTGTCGCCGGGTCCGCCCCCGCGTATTTTTACCTGATCGTCGAAGCACTGACCGACGGCGGCGTCCGGGCGGGACTCCCGCGCGACACGGCGCGGACACTGGCGGCGCAGACGATGCTCGGCGCGGCGAAGATGATCCTGACCACGGGCACGCACCCGATGGCTCTCAAAGACGCTGTCACCACGCCAGGCGGAACAACTATCGCGGCACTCGGTGTGTTAGAATCGGGAGGGCTTCGGGGTACACTCATGGACGCCGTACGCGTCGCCGCCGAACGCTCTAAGGAGATGGGGTAAGGCAGTTTATTCGCGAACGGTCCGTTTCCCATGCAAATTCCGAAAGGTATACCCTCCACACAATGTCTGTATCATCCGCAACACTGGCACAAATGGTCCGCCATTCCGCTGGCGCGCTCGGCAAAGCCGCGTCCACACTCGGCGAGCATTTCACTTGGCGTCCGCTCGACAAAGGCAGGTCCGCGCACGACCAAGTGGTCGAAGTCGCCGGTTTATACCTGATTACCAAGCAACTGATCGAAACTGGCGAGTTACCCCCGTTCGACCGCTCGGCACACGGGCAGAAGATGGAAGAGTTCGACACGCCGGATAAAGCGTTGAAATATCTGGAAAGCTCCGCTGACTTGCTCGGTATCGCGGTAGAAGCCGCCCCGACCGACCGGCTGGCGAGAGTCGTTGCCCTCCCGTTCGGTCCCGGCATGGAAAAAACTATCGCCGAAGTTGTCCTGATAGCCTACTGGAATACGGTCTATCACGAAGGACAGATCAACTACATCCATACGCTGAACGCTTGATGAGTGGTTAGTGGTCAGTGAAAAAGTGATTAGAAGGGAACAGGCATTCGAACGGCTACCACGTACCACCTCCGGCACTGACCACAAACCACTGATCACTAACCACTAACCCATGCTCGTCTTCGCCGCCATAGCCCCGCACGGGGGCGACATTATCACGCAGATCGCCGATGATCCGCGCACGATGCAGACGACCCGGGCCGCGATGCGCGAACTCGGGCGGCGGTGCGCAGCGGCGCGTCCCGATACCGTTGTCGTGGTGACGCCGCACGGAATGGTTCCGGCGGAGGGGGTCTCGATTGGCTTCACGAAGCACGCCGCCGGGATGTTAGACAAGCCCGACGGGCGGTATATCAAGGCGGCGTTCGCGGTGGACACGGATCTTTGCGCGGCGATATTGGAAGCGGGGGCGGCGCATCGGTTGCCGCTCTACCGGATCACCGGCGACGAACGGCGCGAGGACGCGGTGTTGCCGCTCGACTGGGGCGCGCTGGTCCCGCTCTGGTTTCTGGCGCACCCGATGCAACCGCGTCCCCGGATCGTTGTGCTCGCCCCCTCCCCGACACTCCCGCGCGAAACGCTGGTGCGGTTGGGCGTGGCAATCGCGCAAGCCGCCGAATCGTCCGGCAAGCGTGTCGCCTTTATTGCGTCCGGCGACCAGGGGCATGCACACGACCCGGACGGTCCATACGGCTACGATTCGGCGTCGCAAGCGCACGACATGGCGATGTGCGACGCGATAGCGCGCGAGGATCTCGACCAACTCCTGTACTGGCCCCCCGAATTTTTGGAGGACGCCAAGATCGACGCCTTTTACCAGACGCTGATCCTGATGGGTCTCCTCGGGCACACGCCGATGCGCGGCGAACTGCTCTCCTACGAAGCCCCGACCTATTTCGGAATGGCAGTCGCCGCGTACAAACCCGTCATGCCACCTGCGACTCCCTGACACCCGATAACGTTGGATAGACGCCGCGTTGCCCCGGATACAGTTCGCACCTACAGTTCGATTTCGAGCAGTTCCACCTCGAAGTCAATCGGCGTGTTCGGCGGGATCGTGCCGCCCTGCGAGCCGGTTGTCCCGTACGCGAGATCGGACGGCACGAACAGTTTGCGCTTGCCGCCTTCCCGCATGCCCGCGACGCCCTCGTCCCATCCCTTGATCACCTGACCAAGCCCGATAGTGAAGATGAACGCGTTCGCCGGGGCGAGTCGGGAGTCGAAGACCGTGCCGTCCTTGAAGGTGCCTTTGTAGTACACGGCGACTCGCTTGCCGGGGACCGGGAACCTGCCCGTGCCGATGACGACATCCTGGTACTGCAACCCGGTCGTGGTCGTAATGGTCGGATACGCCGCCGTCACAGGCAGGGTGGCGGTCTTGCCCGACTCGGTTTCCGTCACGGTGATCGCCGCCGCCCCGGTCGTGAGTCCCAAGACTGTCGCCGACGCCCCGTTCGGCGTGACGGTGGCGATTCTGGCGTTGTTAGTGGACCATTGGAACGTGCTCGCCCCGGTGAGGACCATATTTCCCGCCGCGTCCCGCGCCGTCGCCGCGACGACCAACGCGTCCCCTACCACGATAGCGGGAGTCGATTGGGACAGGTCGATACGGTCAATCGTGGACCCCATCGTGAGGTTTATCGCGAACGTTTCCTCGGCGACCGCCGTGACCGTCTGCGTACCGCTCGCCTGCGCGGGTGATACGTTCCCTTCCGCGTCCGCATGTGCGGTCGCGGTGACGGTCAGGTTTCCCGGGGGCAGGTTCGCGAAGGTCGTGCCGGTAGCCGGTCGGGCGATCACCTGACTCGCGCTGAACCCCGCCCCGTTCGATATGGTGATTCGGACGCCGTTGGATGCGACCGGGATCAGACGGGTTTCCGTACGCGGGGGCCATTGGACCGACACCGTCGCGTGCGCGGTTCCCGACCGCGTCGGGTTACCTTCCGGCGCAGTTGGGGAACCGGCGACGAGCGGGCTAACTTCCCCGCCGCCGCCGCCACAACCGGTGAGCGACGCGATAGTGACCGCGAGCGGCAGGGTAAGTGCGACGAGAGCGGTGAAACGCGTTGTGATTCGAGTTGGGATTGATTTCATGTTTTTTCTCCTTGCTGCTTCAGTTGACGGTGACGCTTCCGCCAGCGGCGCGCACACGCACTTCCGCCACGGCGAATTTTCCGGTGTCGGCGTTGCTGGTCGCGCGGACGTGGTAGACACCCGCCGTCGCCGGGGCGGTGTAGACGCCCTGCTCGTTGATGGACCCGCCGCCCGTTTCCTCGACCGACCACGTGACCCCGGCGTCTACCGCACCCGAAACCTGCGCTACCAGCGTCAACGGGGATAACACGTCCACGGTCGCCGCTGATGGATTCACGGTGACGCCTACTGTAGCCACGCGCACCTCAACGGTGCTGACCGCCGTTTGCCCGCCCGCGTTTCGCACGGTCAGCGTGTACGTGGTCGTCTGTGGCGGCGCGACGGTCTTTTCCCCGGCGAGATCCGTCGTCTCAAAGTTCGATTCCGTTACGGCAGTTGCGTTCGCGGAGGTCCAGGCAAGGCGGGTGGATTGCCCGCGCAACAGATCCTGCGCGTCGGCGGTCAGCGTGACCGTGGGGGCGAAGATCGGATTCGGCGAGGGCAACGGCGAGGGACTGACATCAGGCGACGGGCTGACAGACGGAGAGGGCGATGGCGAGGGACTCGCACTCGCGGAGGGACTTAAAGACGGTGAAGGAGACGGCGACGGGGAACTGCTACCGCCGCAACCGGCAACGATTACGATCAGGGAAAGCGCGGCAACCCCGGCACCGATCACCGGGAGGAATAGCATGGGGCGAAACTTCATAGGGCGACCTTTCGGGTGTGGAAGCGTGCCGGGGCGTTCGCGTAATGGCACATTGCGCGACAACGCCCCGGTATCGGGAACGGGGGTAGGGACTTAGCGAACGTCCATCAACTCAACGTCAAAGAGAAGCGTCGCATTGGGGGGGATTTCCGCGCTCGGGGGGTTCGCGCCGTAAGCGAGATTCGCCGGGATGGTCAGTTTGCGGCGACCGCCGACCTTCATTCCGGCGACGCCCTCGTCCCATCCTTTGATGACCCTGCCCGCGCCGAGCGGGAAGTCGAACGGCTCGCCGCGATCCCGCGACGAATCGAATTTCGTGCCGTCGGTCAGCGTGCCGGTGTAATGCATGAAGCACGTCTTGCCCGGTTCGGCGACGGCACCTTTACCGACGGTCATGTCCTCGTACTTCAAGCCGCTGGCGGTCGTCACCGGCTTGCCGGACGATTTGAAGGGCTTCTTGTCGAAATCGCCCGGTGCCTTCGGACCGGGGGGCGGCGGGGGCGGTCCCGCCATCTTGCCCCCCTCCTCGACCGGCGAGGCTTCGGCGACGGGAGACTCTTCCAGGACGGGAGAAGAGTCGGCGACCGGCGACGATTCGGCGGTCGTTTCCGGGTTGTTACAACCGCCCGCGACGAAGGCGAGCGAGGAAAGGGCGACGAACGCGCCCGGCAGTATCCAGAAAGATGATGTTTTTTTCACGGTGATTAATTTACCCCAAGTAGTTCTACGTCGAAGTGCAGCACGGCGTTGGGCGGGATGGCACCCGGGAAGCCGCGTTCGCCGTACGCGAGGGCGGGCGGGACGATCAGTTTGCGCCGACCGCCGACTTTCATCGTGGCGACGCCTTCGTCCCAGCCACGGATCACGTTTCCGGTCCCGATCACGAAGTCGAACGGCTCGTTACGGTCCCGCGACGAATCGAATTTCGTGCCGTCGGGGAACGTCCCCGTGTAATGGACGGTGACACTGCCCCCCTTGCGCGGCGAGTCCCCGGTCCCCTCGATTAGATCCTCGTACTGCAACCCGGTCGCAGTGGTGACAATATCGCTCACAAGCAGTCCGCCCTTCCTGACGTTTCGAACGTTTCTGCCCGCAAGATTCGCCGCGCCATGCGGGTTATCCTTCTTCGTTCCTCCCTCGTCGCGTCGTCTCTCCCTCCCCCCAACCCCCTCCCTCAT
>JAYULM010000448.1:0-7316 GCA_043763605.1 Armatimonadota bacterium
GTATAGTCTTCGGCAAAAGTATTGCTGGTGAGGTATCCTTTCAGGCATGAAGCCACTCTCCCTCGACCTACGCCAACGCATTGTAGATGCACTCGACACAGGAGCAAACCAACAAGCCATCGCAAAGCGATTTGTCGTCTCCGTCTCAAGCGTCGAAAGGCTATCCGCTAAGAAACGTCTGGGACTCAGCCTAAAACCAAAACCAACCCCAGGAAGAAAACGGCGTGTACCGGAAGACAAATTACCGGACTTTGAAGAACTCGTCAACTCCCGAGGAGACTGGACGGCAGAAGCACTCGCCGATGAGTGGCAGGCACAAGGGCAAGCAAGTCTTTCCATATCTACTGCGACACGGGTACTGAAGCAGATCCGCTTCAGCTTTAAAAAAAATGCAAAATTGCCTTGGAGCGCGACGCACAAAGACGAGCTGAGTTCTGGAAGCAAATAGAGGCACTTGACCCTGACGATCTGGTTTTCCTGGATGAAATGGGTGTCTCGCTTGCTCTTTGCCTGCTCTATGGCTGGGGGAAAAAAGGAGAGGATTTAATTGAGCAGGTCGCCTCTAAACGCGGCAAAAATCTCTCCGTGATCGGTGCTTTTGATAGCCTGGGAATGATCTGTACACAGAGCCAACTCGGAGCGATAAACCGTGACAGCTTTGAGCGATTTCTGATAGAATTGCTCCAGCAACTGACAGCAGGTTCGGTAATCATTATGGACAACGCCAGTATTCATAAGGGAGGACGTATTGAGGAGTTGATAACTAAGGCTGGTTGTACTGTGTTGTACTTGCCTCCCTACTCCCCTGATTTCAATCCTATCGAGTTGGCGTGGGCATTTGTCAAGAAACTGATTCGTCGTGAAGGTCCTCGCGATGATGCCTCGCGCCAAACTGCTTTGGCTAAAGCCATCGCTTCGATTCCTGACACTTTGGGGGCCGCTTGTTTTCGTCATTGCAAGTACCTTCAACCGAATTGACGAAGACTATAAATGACACGGGATCTATGGAGCCTTATTTCGCAGGAACTCTAATGACTTTACTTTCCCGTGGGACGGGTCGGGGTGACAACGCGATGTGAATCTGATCCACTGGGATACAGTGGTCATCTGTCTTAAAATAGTCATATGCTGGTTGGGTTAAGGGAGGCACGAAGCGTCGAATCACACTGGCGACGGGTTGCGGTCGAAGCCGTCCTGATGCCAGTAGGGATACGCTTTCGTCGCCGTGCTCGCCGCGTCCAACCGGGCGATCTGTTCGGCGGTCAGGTTCCACCCGACGGCTCCCAGGTTCTGCCGCAACTGCTCCTCGTTTCGCGCCCCGATGACGACCGTTGCCACAGTCGGGCGGGAAAGAAGCCAGTTCAACGCGATCTGCGGCACCGTCTTTCCGGTTTCCGCAGCGACCGCATCCAGAGCGTCCACGACGCGATACAGGTATTCGTTGTCCACGGGCGGACCGCTATCGATCACGGTTTGTGACCGCAGGCGGCTGCCTTCCGGTATCGGCTGGTCACGGCGTATCTTGCCCGTCAGCCGCCCCCACCCGAGCGGACTCCAGACCACGGCTCCGACCCTCTGGTCCAGACCGAGCGGCATCAGTTCCCATTCATAGTCGCGCCCGATCAGCGAGTAGTATGCCTGATGCGCGACGAACCGGGGCAAGCCGTAGCGGTCCGACAGGCTCAACGCTTTCATCAGGTGCCAGCCGGAATAGTTGGAACAGCCGACGTAGCGGATCTTGCCCGCGCGCACGAGATCGTCCAGCGTTCGCAACGTCTCCTCCAGCGGCGTCAGCGCGTCGAACGAATGTAACTGGAACAGGTCGATATAGTCGGTCCCCAACCGCCGCAGACTCGCCTCGACGCTTTGCAGGAGATGGAAGCGCGACGAACCGGTACCGTTCGGTCCCGGGTCGGTGCGAAAACCGGCTTTCGTCGAGATCAGAACTTGATCCCGTCGCCCTTTGATCGCCTGTCCGAGAATCTCTTCGGCGGCACCGCCCGAATACACGTCGGCGGAATCGAACATCGTCAAACCCGCTTCGAGGCAAACGTCTACCAGTCGTGTCGCCTCTATCACATCCGAACTGCCCCACGCGCTAAAAAAGTCCCCCGACCCGCCGAAGGTGCCGGTTCCCAGCGATAAAACCGGCACCTTGAAGCCGGACCCGCCCAAAATTCTGTATTCCATGCCGGAGGTTATACCTGATAACGGCTTCGGTTCCCGTAAGGCACTTGTATTACCGTTTTCCGGTTTGGGACTTGCATAGAAACGCGGGTTGAAACCCACACGAATCACTGCACCGCGACTCGCTCCCTCATAATTTATCGGGATAACCCGCGATCCGTGCGGTTTAATGAGGACATAATGGAATACGTCAATCTCGGAAAAACGGGGCTACGGGTATCGCGAATCTGCCTCGGGTGCATGAGTTACGGGGTGCCGGAGCGCGGTGCGCACCCGTGGTCGCTACCGGAGGAGCAGAGCCGCCCGTTCCTGGCGCGCGCACTGGAAATGGGTATCAACTACTTCGACACCGCGAATGTGTACTCTGACGGCACCAGCGAGGAGATCGTCGGACGGGCACTGCGCGACTTCGCCAAACGCGAGGACGTAGTTCTGGCGACCAAAGTTCACGGGCGGATGCGCTCGGACGTGAACGGCGCGGGGTTGTCACGCAAGGCGATTTTTACCGAGATCGACAACAGCCTTCGCCGCCTCGGCACGGACTACGTGGACCTGTACCAGATACACCGCTGGGACGACGGAACGCCGATTGAGGAAACTCTCGAAGCCCTGCACGACGTGGTCAAGGCGGGCAAGGCGCGTTACATCGGGGCGTCCTCCATGTATTCGTGGCAGTTCTGCAAGGCTCTCTATCTGGCGGACCGGCACGGCTGGACGCGTTTCGTGTCTATGCAGAACCATTACAACCTGCTTTACCGTGAGGAAGAACGCGAGATGATGGGACTCTGCGCGGCGGAAGGGATCGGCGTGATCCCGTGGAGTCCGCTGGCGCGCGGCTACCTGACCCGACCCTGGGACGAGCGACGGAGCACGGAGCGCGCGGAAACCGATATATTCGGCAAGACTTTGTACGTTTCGACCGAGAACACGGATCGAAATATCGTCGAACGAGTAGAGCAGGTCGCAACTGCCCATTCGGTCCCGATGGCGCAGGCCGCGCTGGCATGGATGCTCCACAAAGGGCCGGTCACGTCGCCGATCATCGGCGCGACCAAACCGCATCACCTCGAAGACGCGGTCGCCGCCCTATCAATCAAACTGACCCCGGAAGAGATGGCGTCGCTCGAAGCGGCGTATGTCCCACATCCCGTTTTAGGGTTTTCCTGACCGCGCTTTTTGGAAAGTCATGCAAAAGACCGAACTACTTCACCGACTCCTGAACCCCGGCGTTATCGCCGTGATCCGCGCCGACGATTCCCGGCAACTGATGGATGTCGCGCGCGCCCTTGAAGCCGGGGGCGTCACAGCGATGGAAATCACGATGACGACCCCGAACGCGTTAGACGTAATTCGCGTGGTGACTATCGAACTCGGCGAGCGGGTGCTGATGGGCGTCGGAACGGTCCTGGACACCGAAACCTGCCGGATGGCAATCCTCGCCGGGGCGCAGTTCGTAGTCACGCCGGTGATGAAGCCGGACGTGATCGCGCTCTGTAACCGGTACTCGGTCCCGATAGTCTGTGGGGCGTACACGCCTACCGAGGCTCTCGCCGCGCACGAAGCGGGCGCGGACTTCATCAAGATCTTTCCCGCCGATAGTCTCGGCCCCGGCTACATGAAAGCACTGCTCGCGCCACTCCCGCAACTGCGGATCATCCCGACGGGAGGCGTGGATCTGCAGACGGCGGGCGACTTCATCCGTGCCGGGTGCGTCGCGGTCGCGGCAGGCGGCTCTTTGGTAAGCAAGTCAATCCTCCAAACCGGTGACTGGAACGCACTGATCACGACCGCCCGAAAATTCGTCGAAGCCGTCTCTACTGCACGAGAATAGGCGTTTTTTCTTTTGTCCTACGCGGACGGCGCCAACCGGACGTTGGATCGTTGTTACCTGCGGTGCTCGTTACTTGCTACACCTGTGCCCTTGCTGTTTTCCCGCGAATTTCGGGTCTGTGGTTTTCACACTCCGTGCGAAAACCACAGACCCGAAATTCGCGGGAAAGGACCGAAGCCGTACCACGAAACAGTAACAAGCACCGCAGGTAACAACGATCCAACGTCCGGTTGGCGCCGTCCGCGTAGGACAAAAGAAGAAACGCCATAATAAACATGAGCAGGAATCGTGAGGGAGATCGGTTAAATTACCCGTGATTTGAAAATAGAACGGATTCGTACTTATCGGTTATCGTGCCCCCTTCCTGAGATACTTGGCTACGCGCAGGGGAGATTCGGGTCGCGTCAGGCACTCCTCGTCCAGATCGTCACCTCCGACGGATTGAGCGGGTGGGGGGAAGCGTCCGGACCGGCGGCGATGGCGCAATGCGCTATCACTACCTTCTACGCGCCGAAACTGATCGGCAAGAACCCCCTGCAGACCGAACTCCTGTGGAACAACATGTGGCGGGCGTCGCGCGAATGGGCGCGGCGCGGACCGATGCTGGCGGCGATGTCGGCAATCGACATCGCACTCTGGGATCTAAAGGGTAAGGCATTCGGTCTCCCGGTGTGCGAACTGCTTGGCGGAAAAACGCGCGACCGGATTCCCTGCTACGCCACCGGGTGCTATTTCCGCGATTTACCGGAAGCCGACCTGATCCCAAGCCTGATCGACGAGGCGCGCGGCTATGTGAACGCCGGTTTCCGTGCGGTGAAAGTGCAACTCGGGCGCAACCTGCCGTTCGACCGCGCCCTGATCCACGCCCTGCGCGCCGCACTCCCGGATACCTACCTCATAGCGAACGCGCACCAGGCATACGATTTGCCGGAAGCCACGCTCGTCGGACTCGCCCTCGAAGACAACCAGTTCGCGATGTTCGAGGACCCCCTTTCGCTCGATTTTCCGGAAGCGTACCGTAAACTCGGGGAGCGGTTGCGTATCCCGGTCGCGGCAGGGCGGCGTGAGCAGACGCGTTGGGGGTTTCAGGGACTATTGGATACCGGCGGTGTGCAGATGCTGATGCCGGACTTCGCCTACTGCGGCGGAATCAGCGAGTTTATGAAGATACGCGCGGCGGTGTCCACGCACGGCGCGAACCTGATTCCGCACGTTTCCGGCACGATGTTCAGTCTGGCTTCCGCGCTCCATTTTCTGGCGTCCGACTTCCGGCAACCGGGGCGCGCCGAGGCGGGGGTCGGTCTGCTCGAATACGAGGCACCGGACGCCAACCCGCTCCGCGACGCGATGTATAAACCCACGATTCCTATCGAGGGCGGCTCCGCACTGGTTCCCACAACCGGCGGGTTGGGCGTCGAACTGGACTTCGAGTTGCTCCGCATCTTCACGATGGAAAAACAGGAGGTCGATTCGCCGGGGTAAGATGGGGTATGCGTTTCGCTGTATTGTTCGTTTCGGTTTTAATCGCTATGGCTACTGTTATCGAATCCGTTGATGCCGCTGGCGGAAACTTCGTTTTCGCCGCTGTCCCTCCCAAAGAACGACGTGTCCTTGATGTCCAGAACCGCCGTGTCGTTCTGGGCGACCGATTCCCGTCCGACGTGGAACCCACCTGCGATGTGCTTATTATCGGCGGGGGCACGGGAGCCATTGCTGCCGCCGAAGCCGTCGCCCGACGCTACCTGTCGGTGATCATCGTCGAACCGACCGCGAGTCTCGGCGGACAACTCACCGCACAACTCGTGTCCGCGCCGGACGAAAACTCGCACATCGAAAAACCGAACGGACCATCCACGTCAGCATATCGTCGGTTGCGCGAGAGAGTGCGCGAACTATCCGCCGCGCTCCCGAACGCCAAGCCGGGTGCCGCCAAAAACATCGGGCAGGGTTGGGTGTCGCGCGTCTGCGCCCCGCCGGAGTTGTGGGAGCAGGCGATCCGGGAGCGTGTGACGTACTGGAGCGGGAATCGCGGGATCAAGCGGATCTATCTACGCCACCAGGTCCGCGCCATCGAAACCCTGTCGAATGGACTGGTCAACTACGCCGATGTGGTGAATCTCGACACCGGAAAGATGATTCGCATCGGGGCGCGGTATATGATCGACGCGACCGAGGACGGCGAAGCCCTGCATTTAGCTGGTTGCCCGACCACCATCGGGCAGGAGGCGAAATCCACCTACAACGAACCCCACGCGCCGGACGAAGCCCGCCCGGACTGGGTGCAATCGTTCACATACTGCTTCCTGCTCAATTGGCGGGAAGACGCCGCGAGCCGAACCGCCGTCGAACGGCCCGCCGAATACGAATACTTCAAATCGCTCGGCGAGTACACGCTGGACTATGTGTATTCCGAACGCGGCACCGTGACGTACAAAGTGTTGACGAAGGCGGAAGGCTCTGGCGGTCCGTTCTGGACATACCGCCGACTTTTAGCGGCGAACAGTTTCGTCGGCGGTAAATCTCCGGATGGCGATGTCGCGCTGATGAACTGGCGCGGCAATGATTTCCACGAGGAGACGTACCTCGGCAAGCCGTTAGAGGAGCAGGTGCGGATACTGGAGCGGGGGAAGCAGTTCGCGCAGGGGTTTTGCTGGTGGTTGCAGAACGAATGCCCCCGCGACGATGGCAACGGGTTCGGCTACCCCGAAATGCAACTGATTACCGGGGGCGACGAAACGCTGGTGAACGGGATCGGCAATGACGGGTTCGCAATCGCGCCATACGTTCGCGAGTCGCGCCGTCTGCTCGCAACGTCGATGCTGACTGAGAACGACATGGTCGCGCCGCCGGACAACCCCGGCGCGAAATGGGGGACCGAGTTTCCCGATTCGGTCGGTTGCGCCTTGTACGCCGTAGACATTCACCCGGCTAAAGGGGAACCGCATTTGTTGCTCCCGGCGATCCCGTATCATCTGCCGCTCGGCTCGTTCCTGACCACGGGCGGACCGGCGAATATCCTGCCCGGCGCGAAAAACTTCGGGGCGTCTCGGCTCGCGCTGGCGTCCGCGCGGATGCACCCGACGGAATGGCTGGCGGGGGAAGTCGCCGGGACACTCGCCGCGTTCTGTATCGGGCGCGAAATGAACCGTCCCAATCCGGTACGTGACTCGCCCGAACTACTGGCGGCATTCCAAGCCGAACTGCGCGGCTGGGGCGTCACACTCTCCTGGCGCGATCTTCTGGGGGAGTAATGCCGATTCGACTACGGACGCTGAAGGGTTCCCGTCGGCACACTTGC
>JAYULM010000449.1:0-7315 GCA_043763605.1 Armatimonadota bacterium
CGTGTCAGAAGCAGGGGATGGCGTTGCTGGATTGCTTGCGCTCCGTCTTTGCAGGAAACCCCGTTTTGCCTTCCCTAGATCATGCCTGAATAGTTACAACGAAGTTTGGAATTCATGTTGTGTCGCGATTGCGGTTTGCAGTTGCCATGTTGGCTGTGGCACTAACCCCCCTTGTCAGCAAAGCTGTTGGTTTGGACTTCGCTGTTTACGACTCCATATCGGGGATCAACAATGGTGTCAACGGGGCGTTCACCGCACCACCAGCAACCGCTGGTGGTGTCACGATACCGCGAACCCACGTTGGCGATGTCGTAAATTTTTATTATCCTCCGGCAGGACCGATCAATATCACGGCATTGGGTCTCGGTTTTGCTTACCGTGGACCTCAAAATGTACAACTGTCAGCGTTAAACGTTAGCATTCGTTTTTACGAAAGCAACTCGAACACTCCCGGCACAAACGCCCTCGTGAATCCGGTGAGTAGTGTGCTTACGTTCGATATTCGGCAACAGATAGTCGATGCATTCAATGCCTCAAACGGTACTGCAGAAACGTTGAGCACTTTTCGATTCGTGCAAGCCAACTACTTTTACGAGTTAATTTTACCAAACGTCGTTCAGTTTGCAGACCAAAATCTCAACGGAATAGCAATTAACTATTCCGCAAACTCGGGTACCGGTTTGTTTTCGGACAACACGTTGACCTCGGTTTTGCGCGTCGGTCCTCCTATAATCCCCACCCGCGGTTCGAGTGGCTTTCCCGGCGGTGCGTACTACCGGAACCGAGGCGGTAGGACGGACTTTAACTTCGATCAGGATGATCTGAGCAGTGTCTCCGTGACCGTGAATGGGCAGACTTTCAACGAGAATGATGGCGTTGCTCTCCGTTTATTTACTGACGTAGTTGTCAATCCCGTGGTTGTACCGGAAATAAACACGTTTGCCCTACTCACACTTGGAGGGGCTGTGGCAATTGCAGGTTTATTCCGCCGCCGTAAGTAGTTCGTATTGTTCGCCCAATTTGGAATGCCCCGGTGGTTGACTATCACCGGGGCGTTTCGTCGTCGGGCAATTGTGTAGCGTTGAATGGCTCATCACAAGCCGTCAGTAGTTTAATTTTTTTGCTAATGTTTTGCAGGCGTAGTAGTATGGGTACTGGCTTTCAAAACACACGAGTTTTTTTCAAGGGGTTATTTTTATGTTACATATTGCTGTTACGGCGGAGGCACGCCCGGAGCGATTGACCAAAAGCGCGCGGAAGAATCTGCGCAAACAGGGGCGGGTACTGGCTTCCGTGTACGGCAAGGGGCAGGAATCCTCGTCGGTCCTGCTTTCCGCTTCCGATATTTCCCGCGTCTTCTCCGCCGAAACCGGCGAGAATACGTTGATCGACCTTTCGATCACCAATCGCCCCGGTCGCCAACTCGCCCGTGTCGTCGCTATCGAGATGGAACCGATCACCAACCGCTTCCGCCACATCGGTCTGCACATCATTTCCGCGACTGAGTCGCAGAAGGCGCATGTCCCGGTCGAATTCGTCGGCGAACCGGAAGCCGTGCATAACAACATCGGCGTACTCGATGTCGGCACGGCTTCCGTCGAAATCGCGGCACTGCCCGAAGACTTGATCGGTCATCTGACCATCGACGTTTCCGCGATGCAGATCAACGATGTCCTGCACGTCAGCGATCTCGTTTTGCCCGCGCGTGTCGAACTGATCACCGACCCGACCACCCCGCTCGTCACCCTGCGCACCGCGCGTGTCCTCGACGGCACTGCCGACGCGACGGCGGACTCGCCCTTGGTTAGCGGCGTGACCAACGATTCTTCCTCGCCGGAAGAAGCCTCGACCGGCGTTTAGCGCAAGACATACGGGATCTGGTATGACGGCTACCGTAGTGATCATCACCAAAAACCAGCGCGCCTATCTGGAACGTTCCCTGCCCGCAATTGCGGCGCAGGCGGGCGTTCCCGGCGGCGTCGAAATCGTCGTGGTCGATAACGATTCCACGGACGGGGCGCGTGCAGTCGTACGAGATCGGGGCGCGCGTCTGGTCGAATATGGTCCCGGTCCGTTCAATTACGCCCGTGCCTATAATGCGGGTGCGGCGGTCGGCATCGGCGAATACCTGGTCCGGCTTTCCGGCGACGCCGTCCCGATAGGCACCGACTGGCTCTCTCGCCTTCTCGCGCCGCTACAGTCCAACCCGACCGTGGCGGTAACATGGGGAGCACAGCAATTGCCGGAGGGACTGCGGAACCCGTTCGAGCATCTTTGTCAGCGTCTCTACGGCTATAATAAAACCGATGCGCCCCCCCGACATGTCACCCACACCCGTAATGTCCTCGGGGGCAACATGGCGACGCGGCGCGACCTGTGGAGTCGGTGCCCGTTTCCCGAACTGCCGCAAGCCGAGGATTACGCCTATTTTCACGCGATGATCGGGCGGGGTTTCGCGGGAACATTCGTGCCGGGTGCCGTGGTCCTACACGGACACGAAGAATCGCTCGGGTGCGCGGCGCGACGCTCCGTAGTGCAATCGGTATGGCAGGTCGCGGTACGCCTCGGCAAAACCAGCCAAAAATAAAAATCTCCCCTATTCACGACTCCGGCACCCTATTTGCTTACTATTTAAATTGCTTGATCCCTGTCACGAAGCAGAAAGCAAAATTAATGACCAGCACTTCAATTGATCGATACGCAATGAAAACAGATTACGCAATCGGTGGCATAACTCCGGTCCTGACAGTCTCCTCCTGGCGTGAAGGGAGCATACTCTATTTAGCGTTGCGCGGCGAGGTAGATCTAAATACCGTAGGGCAATTGCAGCAAGCCATCACGGACGGTTTGCAGGACGGCATCTGTACCGAGATCGTCGCGGATATGTCGCAAACGCCGTTTGTTGATTCGTCCGGCTATGGCGCGTTCCTCGGGGCGATGCAGGCGTTGCGCCTCCGCAATGGTGGGCGGGTCCACCTTGCCGCTTGCCAGCCGGGTGTATCCCGCATGCTCACGGTCGCGCGGTTACACTACGTTTTCGTCATGCATGATACGCTGGAACAGGCGCGTGCGGCATTAGTCCGGTAGCGCGTCCCAATCCACTCACTCCGGGCGTTTCGCCCGAAACACGACGAACACGGCGGCAAGGAAGACTGTTGCCGCTCCGGATGCCAGAAGAAGACCGAACCGCAACGACGTGGGGATCGGACGTGCGTCCTCTTTTCGCGCCCCGTTTGGGTTTCCGCCCGCTACGCCGCGCAAAATTATCAGATCCTTGCCCCGGTAGGACTCCGGTAGATCGCCTTCAGACGTCCCGCCATCCCCGGCGAGCACGATGTACTCCGCCCCCAGATCGAGCGCGGTCTGTACCGTCTTCACGAAAACCATGTTGCCGTTAGCCGGGGGGGACGCGTCCACGCCGCCCCCGGCGCGTGTCACTTGCTCCTTTGCCGTTTTCGGAAAGAGGGAGTCGTAGCCGGAAATGTCGTGCAAACCATATACCGTAAGCGTGTTCGGCGGGAGCACCGCGTTTTGCGGCGCGGTCTGCCCCAGCGTCCAGTCCCGATTGATCACCGCGATACGGGCATTCGCGGCATTTTTCTGTAGCCACGCGATCCCGGGCGTCACCGGAAATACCCGCTCCGGTTTCGCGGACGGGTTGTAATCGTATCCCCAGTACCCGAGATCGGCGACCGTGAGCAGGAAACAAACGGCGAGAGCCGCGCGCGACCGTTCCGCGTTGCCGACGATATGTGGCACCATGAACAGGATGCCTGCGGACAGCATCACCAGCACCCCGGCGACCAGCAGACCGGGCATCGCCTGTGCGAGAAGGTCGCCGAACGGCACCTGCGCGACCGCTTCCCGCGCCCAGGTCGCCCCGAGGCTCGCCCCCCACGCCGTCAGGAGTAGCGACACGGCGAGGGCGATCAGTGCGCCGCGCCGTTTCGCCACGGCGGGGATCGCCGGATGAAGCAATGCTTCCAACCCGAACGCTGACAGCGCAGACACCGCGAATGTGAACATGGTCAGCACACGCCCGGGGTTGGCAAGCGAGGCATAGCCCGGGACCGCGTAGAACAGTAGCAGGTTCAGCGGCGTCCCGGTAGCGATCAGCAGGGCGAGGACGGCGAGGACGGCGAAGAAAACTCGGTCGGTGTTGTCGGAAGCCCCCCCCGCCCCCAATTCTGGGGGAGCCGGAGGGGAGGGCGCGAAGTCGTTCCGCTCGACCAGCGAACGTCCCGCTTTACGCTCAATTCCCTCTTCCTCCCCCAGAATTGGGGGTTGGGGGGCTTCCGGTCTTCCCCCGAAGAGCGCGAACAAGGCGAGCAGGGTTGGCAACACGCCCGCGTAGAGTGCCCATTCCGCGTAGTTGTTGCCGTACCGCCCGGAGTCGCCTTGCAGGTTGCTGTTATTCCAGTGGAGTCCCCGGTTCGGGTGCCCGTAAAAGTCGGGTGCGAGGAGTGTGGCGAAAGCGCGCGGGGGCACGGCGGAGCCGTTGTTGGCGTCGTACAAGCCGCGCGATTTTTCGGTCACGGCGCGGTGTGAGATGCGGGACAACTCCACGGCGGGCAATACCTGCGGGGCGGCGAAGCAGACGGCGAGACCGGCGGCGAGAATCGCGCCCCCGACCCAGCGCGGGAGTGAGACGGCGCGGGCGCGGAGCCCGGCGCGGGCGCGGAGCCCGGCGACGGCACGGAACACGGCGACGGCACGGAACACGGCGTACAGCAGGGCGGCGAGCAGGGCGTAGAGCGCGATCTGCAGATGCCCGGCGAGGATCAGGGTTCCGGCGACGCCGCCCGCACCCAGAGTCGCAAGACGCCCGGTGCGAGTCCCCGCCGCCGTGTGCGCGACGCGGATCAAAAGCAGGAGCCAGGGGAGCCAGCAGGCGACGCCGAGAAACGACGGGAGCGACAGCCAGCAGATGACCGGGGCGGAAAGGGTCCAGGTCGCCGCGCCTAAGACGCATGCGCCGCGCCGCAACCCGCACGCCCGGAGCAAAACATACAGTCCGCTCGCCGCGATGGCGAGGTGCAGCGCGGAAATTAGACCGAAGACGTACCAGATATACCGGGGTGGGGCGAGGTAGAACAGGACGTGTAGCGGGTAGAGCGGCGCGGACTGTGAGTTCGCGAGGAGCGGGGTTCCGCCGTTCGCCGCGAACTGGTACTCGTTCCATACCGGTAGCCGTCCGGCGCGTACCTGCCGTGCGGCTTCCACACGCCACGGGTAGAACTGCGTGATGCCGTCGAAACGGAGCACGTTCCACGGCGGTGAGTCCTCCGTCGGCGGATGGACCGATTTCCAGGGTGAAAGATAGGAAAGCAGATCGGCGGGGACGAACGCTTCGCCGAGTAGTAAAGGGCGATGGAACACAAGGAGCGGTATGAAAAATAGCGCGAGAAGGGAGAGTAGGCGCGGGGAGGGCAGGGGGCGCGTCGTCACGGCTTAGCTATAAAAGGCGAGATTTTTCCGCGCCTCTTCATTCATCGGATCAAGTCGCAGGACGTACTCGAAGATCGCCTTTGCCCGGTCGTCGTTGCCGAACATGGCGTGCGTCTTTCCGGCGTCCAGCATGTACGGGATGCTTTGCGGCGATAGGCGGACCGCCAGTTCCAGAAAGTGGATGCTCTCGTCCATATCCACCTTGAAAGAGTGGATCAACCCGAGTTCGTGCGACACCTGGGCGTTCTCAGGGTGTGTCTGAAGCAGGGGGCGTAACACCGCCAGTGCCTCATCGTACTCGCCGACGACTTTGTGCTGTATCGCTTTCTCGATCTGTGCCGTCACATCCATGCCGCTCTGTCACCTTCTTCGCCCGGAACTGTTTGGAAGTATAGCACTGCGGGGGTAAAAAATCAACGGGGGGTATAGAGTATATCCCCCGCGCCGCGCAACTAAACCTATCGGTCCGGTGTCTGAGGATATGAATGAACTTTTTCGACTCCATCCGCCTCGCTCTGGAAGCCCTGAACGCCAACAAACTCCGCTCGTTTTTGACGATGCTCGGCGTGATTATCGGCGTGATGTCGGTGATCATCATGATCTCCATCGTACAGGGCGCGCGGCAGAAGGTTGTCAAGGATTTTGAAAGCGACGGCGCGAATCTGCTGTTCGCGTTCTATGCCCCGAAGCGCGACTCGAACGGGCGGCGCGGCTCGTTTGCCGGACTGCGCCTCGAAGACATTCGCACCATCGAGCGGCGTCTCGGGAGCATCAAGGTGATCGTTCCCAACGCTGACACGGGCGCGAAGTTCGAGAACGGCAAGAAGAACTACAACGGTACGATGGTCGGGGTGACGGAGCGGTACCCGGAAGTCAATACGATCAAGATCGCGCGTGGTCGTTTCATCGGGGAAGCCGACAGCGCGGACTGGTCCAAAGTGTGCGTGATCGGCGACAAGATCCGCAACGAACTGTTCGGTAAGGATGCCGACCCGATGGGGAGGCAGATCGTTGTCAACCTGAATGGCGAGCGGGTTCCCTATACCGTGGTCGGACTTCTGGAATACAAGGGCAAGGGCGCGTTCGGTCAGCCGTCGGAGGACGAGAAGATCTATATCCCTCTCGCCACGTACCAGAAACGGATGACCGGTACCGAGGAGATCGGTGGATTGACCGCCCGCGCCGCCGACGGGGTGAGTGCCGATACCGCCGCCGACGAAGTGTTCGCGGTGTTGAAATCGCTCCATCCCGAAAACGCGCAGGACTTCATCGTGGACACGCAGGAAGGTTTGCTCAAGCGGCTTGACGGCATCCTGATCGTCTTCCAACTCATCTTAGGTGGTGTCGGCGGCTTGTCGCTCCTGGTCGGCGGGATCGGCATCATGAACATTATGCTCGTTTCGGTCACGGAGCGCACCCGTGAGATCGGCATCCGCAAGGCGGTCGGGGCGAAGCGCGGCGACATTCTGCTGCAGTTCGTGACCGAAAGCATGACAGTATCCGGGGTCGGCGGCTTGATCGGCGTCGGGCTTGGCTACGGGGTCTCGAAACTGGTCGGGATGGCGGCGGGCGAAAACCTGCCCACGTTCGTGCCGCCCTGGGCGGCGTTCCTCGGCTTCGGGTTCGCTGTCGCCATCGGGATGTTCTTCGGCATCTATCCGGCGTTCCGCGCCGCGAAACTCGACCCGATTGACGCGTTGCGATTTGAGTAGGGCGGAACCTTTTTCTCCCTCGCCCCGTCGTTCCTCCCTCCCCCAGCCCCCTCCCTCATCGGAATGAGAGAGGGGGAGTCCGGTATAGTTAGGCGGTTCCGTTTGTCGGGCGTTTAGGGAAGTGGGATAACGTGTCGCCCCGGTACTCCCCCTCT
>JAYULM010000450.1:0-7289 GCA_043763605.1 Armatimonadota bacterium
GCGTCGTTGAGGCGGAGTGTTCGCTGTAGACGCTTCGCGTCAGGATACGGTTGGTTTCCGCGCGAACACTCCGCCCCAACGACGCGAAGCGTCTACAGCGTCCGCGCTTACACCGGAACCCTTCAGTGTCCGATCAGTTGGTCACAAAACCACGAATAGTTTGTTGATTTCATCGTGATAGTCCTGCAACCAAACGCAGTTCCCCTGCGTATTACATTGTGAAGGAATGCACAATGTATACCGTAGTAGGCTCGGTCCCGTATCTCAACGGGCGCCCCTTGATGCGCTGGTTCACAGACACCCCCGAAGGTGTCGCATCCGGCGTTAGGGTGATCGAAGCGGTCCCCTCGGTTCTGGCGCGGATGTTGGAGGCAGGGGAGATCGCCGCCGCGCTGGTTTCCTCGGTAGAACTGTTTCGGAAAGCCGGATTTACGTATGCCCCCGGTTGCGCGGTGATCGCGGACGGGGCAGTCGAAAGCGTACGTGTGTTCAGTCGCGTTCCTGTCGAACAGATCCGTACAGTCGCTCTGGACATTTCGTCGCTAACCTCGGTCGCTTTGACGAAAATTATACTCGCCGAACGTTACGGTTTAACGCCGGTCTATATGCCGCACGCTCCGGACCTGAATACGATGTTGGAGTCTGCTGACGCCGCGCTATTGATCGGCGATCCGGGATACCGGGATTACGGATCGGATTACCACACGCTCGATCTGGGAGCCGAATGGAAGTCGTTGACCGGTCTACCCTTCGTTTACGCCTGCTGGGTCGGGTATCCTGAACGGATGGACGCGGGTTTGGTACGGTTCCTGCAAACAGCGAAAGAGTGGGGGACACGAAACCTGGATCGTATCGCGGACGCGGAGTATGGGAAGTTGGGAGAGACTAAGGCGCGGGCACGACACTATCTGAGTGAAGTAATGCGCTATACATTGGGGTCTGAGGAAGAATCCGCACTTGCGCTATTTGGTAAGAAGGTCCGCCGTCACGGTCTGATATAACGGTAACGATGACAAACCAGAAACTGCGCCATGTTTCGCGGACCGTGGCGGCGTTGCAAAAATCGTCGGGGATGGCAGGGTCCGAGTCGGTGCGTTACGTGGCACTCGGAGACTCGATAACTGCCGGGTGGCTCGAACATGGAATACTCGATAGCGATGCCGCGTATCCGGCTTTGTTTCGGAAGCGACTGGCGGCATTGTATCCACACGCGATGGTGTCGGTCTTAAACGCGGGCTTGGGTGGCGAAAACACCATTGGGGCATCGGAACGGTTGGAACGCGATGTATTGCGACATGATCCGCACCTGGTCACGGTTTGCCTGGGTTTGAACGATGCCAGAAAAGGGCACGAATTTGTGGATGTTTTCGCCGAGAATCTCACGGAAATCGTTCGCCGAATCCGTTCCGATACGGACGCAGATCTGCTGTTGATTACCCCGAACATCCGGGGCGACCACGGATCGGATGACGGCGCGGTGACGGAGTTCGTGCGTGCCATCCGACAGGTGGCGCGGTCCGCCGACGTGGGGATTGCCGATGTGTATGCTATCTACGGGGGGGCGGTGCGTATGGGGGCACAACCCGCCGACTTGCTATCGAACCGTTTTTCACACCCGACGCGTGAGGGACACCAGATTTTCGCGAACGCGTTGATCAAGTTTTTTCAGCCGGGAACCGGCAACAATTCGCCGGTTGCGGTAGTCTGATGATTGTTATTTCAGGAGAGGTAATGACGAAAGATGACGGATGACAGCATGATTAGTAACAAGGACGTACCGAAAGTGCATCCGAGAAACACGATTCTGATTGCCAGCATAGTGACTGCGGCAATCGTCTCGGCTGCAACGGCGGGATATATCGTTTGGCGGAAATCGCAGGCGAACCCAGGTTCGGCGGATTCGGTGCAGGATCTTCTCGACAAAGCGCACCGCACCCTGCATGTTCTGGAAGATCGACTGGAGAGTCTCAGGGACAGCGTCTCATTGAACCCGGGCGGCGAGAACAACACCGCAACTGCGTGAGATAATCGGGGCGCATTTATGCGCCCCGATTCATCCTGAAAACAACGTCCGATAATTCGCGTTATGTTCCAAAAAAACATTTATCGACCCTTGGTCAACCGCGCAGAGATTTCTGCAGGATCAGGTCGGTCTGTGGATCGCTACCTAGTTGAAATAGGTGACTCCCGACTTCCGAAAAGCCCCACCTGTGATAGAAATCGATTGCCCTGCTATTGTTCTCCCAGACACCAAGCCAGATAGTTTCATAACCGCGACGCGTGGCGGAACCGATGCACTCTTTCATTAGCCGGGCACCTATGCCGCTCCCGATGATTTCAGTCAGTACATAAACGCGCACCAATTCGATTGCTCTCGCGCCTGTCACGCTGGCATCCGGGGTTCCTTCGCTGAGTTTGGCATAACCAAGAGGTCGCCCGTCCCGTTCCGCGATAAGGAATGTCGAGAGCGGGTCAGAAAGTTCTCGCCCTATTTTCTCCTCGGACAGGTTTTCCGTAAGATACGCTTCCATATCTTCAGGCGTATTGTCTTGAGCAAAAGTGGACCGGAAGGTAGTTCTGCTCAACTCGGTTAGAAGCGATAGATCGTCGCGGGATGCGGAACGGACCGTAACGATGATTGTATTTTCCATGATATTTGATAGAAGTCAGGCGGTTGCGAGCGCGACTATCGTGGATTGCCGCTCGCACCGGCAGCGGGGCTTTTTTGTATCAGCATCTGACGTTGGTACGGCGGCATCCAACAGCCATAATTGGCGGGAGGAAAATCCGTAGAGACGTTGTACACGAATCTACCGGTCGCGGTGAGGTCGAAGGCGGTTTGCGTGTAGGACCAGTCGTCATTTCGGACTCCGGCCCGACACGATATTGATAGCATTATAAGAGGATTCTCCCGGTCCAGTCAACTTCGGTGTAATCCCCTTTCAACCCGTTCGGATCAGACGGTCGCGGCGGGATCGGCGATTCCGCCGGGTGCCAATCGTAAAAGTTCTCTGGCAAGATCACGGGAGGCTTCCGGTGTCGCCAGATTCCGCGCCGCGTCCCCCATCAGTTTTGACTTTACAGGGTCGTTCAGGATGGTCACCGATAACCGGAGAAGGTTTTCGCCGCTACATTCGGACTGTGTCAGGATGACCGCCGCCCCGACGTTCGCGAGCCGACCGGCGTTCTTCATCTGCTCGTCGCCCGACGCCGGTTGTAGCGGAACGAAAATCGCGGGGATTCCCAACGCGCAGGCTTCGGCAACCGTGCCCGCGCCGCTCCGTCCCACGATCAGGTCGGTGAGTGCGAACAAATCGCCGATTTCGCCCGCCTCCACGAACGGTGTCACGTGATACCGACGCTGCTTCTCGTCCGGCAATCTGCCCCGGGCGACGCACAAGCGGTCGAAGTCCTGTTCGGTGCCTTCGGGCTGCTTTCCGCACTGATGAACGACGCGGCAGAACGATAACAGGTCGGAAAGACATGCTTCGACGGCGCGGTTAATGATCCGAGAACCCTGTGCGCCGCCGGTAACGTAGACGCAGGGAAAGGCATCATCGTTCGCCACGAAACCGTAGCGAACGACGGCATTCGCTTTCTTGCCACCGAAGATCACGGAGCGCACCGGATTCCCGGTGACGACCGCTTTACTGCGCAGGTCAGCGGGCAACTCTTCGAGCGACTCGGCGAAGGAGAGTGCGATTCGCCGGGCAAAGCGTCCGGCGATCTGATTTGCCAAACCGACCGTCACCGTCTGTTCATGTATCAACACCGGGACGCCGGACAAGCCGGCCGCGACTACAGGCGGAACCGAAACATAGCCACCCGTCGCAAGGACGACATCGGGCTTGAATCGCCGGACTGCCGCAAACGACTCAACGATGCCGACCGGGACGCGGAGTGCGTCGCGGAAGTTCGCCGCCGTGAGCAATCCGAGGATACCCTTGCTCGAACGACGCAGTTTCCCGGTTGATACGGACACGAACGGAATGTCCGCCTCTTTCGCCAGCCTCGATTCGATACCCGCATCGCTCCCCAGATAAAGAAACTCCGGGGCGAACGTCGCTCCCGGAGTTTTCGACCAGTCCCGCAGGGTTTGCACCACGGCGAGCGCGGGCGATACATGACCGCCCGTGCCCCCGCCAGTGACAAGAATCCGAACCGGTTTCAATTACCCCGCCAGTTCCGTAGCACGGGCGGTGTTTTCCCACGAGAACGCCGGATTCCCGAAGTGCCCGTTGCGCGCTGTGTCGCGGTAGATCGGGCGGCGCAGGTCGAGGAGATCGATGATCCCCTTCGGCGTCAGGTCGAACTTCGCCTGTAACCGGCGACTGATCTCCAGATCCGGGACGGTTCCTGTACCGAACGTATCCACGCGCACCGAAACCGGCTGCGCGACACCGATGGCGTAGGCGAGTTGGATCTCGCACTTGGTCGCCAGTTTCGCCGCGACGACCAGTTTGGCGAGGTAACGCGCCACATATGCCGCAGAGCGGTCCACCTTCGTCGGGTCCTTGCCGGAGAACGCGCCGCCGCCGTGTCGAGCGAAGCCGCCATACGTGTCCACGATGATCTTGCGACCGGTCAATCCGGTGTCCCCCTGCGGACCGCCGATCACGAAGATGCCGGTCGGGTTGACGTGCTTGATGATGTCGCCGGTCACAAGGTGCGGATACTCCGCAAGTACCGGCGCAAAGATTCGCTCGTCCACAATCGCCTTCACATCAGCGAGAGTCAAATTCGGCGAGTGTTGCGTAGAAAGCACGAGAGTGTCGATGTGTGAGGGTGTCCCGTCGGAGTTGTAGGCGATAGTGACTTGCGACTTCGCATCCGGGCGCAAGCCGAGTTCGGGGTTGTCGCGGCGCAATTGCGCCTGGATCTTGGTCAAGCGGTGCGCGATGGTGATCGGGAGCGGCATCAGTTCCGGAGTTTCGTCACAGGCGAAACCGAACATCATTCCCTGATCGCCCGCGCCGCCGGTATCTACGCCCGCCGCGATGTCCGGAGACTGCTTCTGTACCGCGATAGTCACGCCCGTCGTACGCCCGTCGAACCCGATGTCGGTGCTGTCGTAACCGACTTCGAGAATGGTTTCGCGGACTACATCGGCGATTTCGACATAGGTATCGGTCGTCAACTCACCGGCGATTACGGCGAGACCGCGCGTCAGCAAGGTTTCTATTGCGACGCGGGATCGGGGGTCGCCCGTGCCGTTGTTATGCTTGCTCGGACCGAGACAGGCATCGAGGATTGCATCCGAGATGGCGTCGGCTAACTTGTCGGGGTGACCTTCGGTCACGGATTCGGAGGTGAACAGTTGATGAGTAGTTGCCATATTTCCTCTTCTAACCGAGCGAGTTGAAAGATACGCGCTTTACAAACGAAGAGGGAAAAACGGAGAACGCGGGAAGGTAAACGGGACGAAGTCCCCCACCCTGCCAAACGTCATCGCGCCCGTCTCTCTTATCTTCGCGGGCGACAACAATTGCCTCCGCCGGATTTCGCACCTGCTGTTGGTTAGTGGTCAGTGATCAGTGGACAGTGGATAGAGCCGGGAATTCCGGTATTCTGACCACTGTCCACTGATCACTGACCACTAACCAACAGTGGTTGTGGTAGCATCGTCGGGCCGTTCCCTCCGCTACTCGTGATAAGCGACACTCGCTCGATTCTCGCGGGGTTTGCCCGCTGTCGTCAGTTATAGCACGGGCGGCTTCGTTTTGCAAGCCGCCCGTGCGCTAGCGTAGATTAACCGACTTTGGCAGCGGCGTATTTTTGCCCGACGATGTCCCAGTTAACGACATCCCACCAGGCTTTGAGGTAATCGGGGCGGCGGTTCTCATATTGCAGGTAATACGCGTGTTCCCAAACGTCATTGCCCAGGATCGGCGTTTTGCCCTCGGTCAGCGGCGAATCCTGGTTCGGGGTGGACAACACTTCGAGCGTGCCCGCGCCGTCCGTCACCAGCCAGGTCCAACCGGAGCCGAACCGCTTCGCACCCGCGTCGTTGATTTTGGCTTTCAGATCATCGAGCGAGCCGAACGCCGTCTGGATCGCTACGAGCAGGTCACCGGTCGGTTCTTTCGCGCCACCCGGGGTCATGATCTCCCAGAAAAGCGTATGGTTTACATGCCCGCCGCCGTTGTTGCGTACGGCGGCTTTGATTGCGTCTGGAACCGCGTCGAGGTCTTTGACCAGTTGTTCGGCGGATTTCGACTGCAGGTCGGGATACTCTTTAAGTGCCGTGTTCAGGTTCGTGACATAGGTCGCGTGGTGCTTGCCGTGGTGTAGTTCCATGATACGGGTTGCGATCACTGGTTCCAGCGCGTTGTGGGCATAAGGAAGAGTCGGCAGTATGTGTTCAGACATGATTAGTTCGCTCCTTGCGAAAAATTCGGTTCGAGATTGCGGCGCGAAAAAGGATCACGCTACCGGGAAAGTATACCGAATCATGTCCGATTTTAGTATGCGACGCGGTCCTGTGATGTGCGCCAGGCGAGGAAAGCGGAAGCCGCATCGCCCCGAAGATCGACGCCGTGTCTCGTCGGGATCGAGCGTTCCCGGATCGGTTTTGTCATTTCGTCGTACAGAAACTCGTCGTCGAAACCCGCGTCGGCGGCATCGGAGCGTGTAGCGGCGAAATGGAGGGTGTCGAGGCGCGCCCAATAGATCGCCCCGAGGCACATCGGGCAAGGCTCGCACGACGAATAGATCTCACACCCGGTGAGTGTAAACGTTTCCAGTCTCTCGCAGGCAAGCCGTATCGCACTGACTTCCGCGTGTGCCGTGGGGTCGTTCGTAGCGGTAACGCGGTTTCCCGACGCCGCGACGATATCCCCGTCCCGCGCAATCAACGCGCCGAACGGTCCCCCACCCTCCGACTGATTCGTATGCGAGATTCGTATCGCTTCCCGTAGCAGTTCATTGTGTGTCATATCCCTTGATTGTGCCCCGTAGATGGAACGACCGCAACGCTTGCACTACGCCGCGCCCCGGCGTAGCATACTCTTAACCATGCAAGAAATAACCGAGGTCGAGGAAACCCTGCGCTACTGGCTCGCGCAGGAAGACTGGTACCCGAGTCGATACACGCAAAATTTTTTGGTCAATAACTCGGTCGAGGTTGCCAATGAAACGCTGGCGCGTATCGCCAGCGATGCACAGCCGGAACCACATTCTTATTTGGCACTCCTCTATAGTCTTCGGCAAAAGTATTGCTGGTGAGGTATCCTTTCAGGCATGAAGCCACTCTCCCTCGACCTACGCCAACGCATTGTAGATGCACTCGA
>JAYULM010000451.1:0-2068 GCA_043763605.1 Armatimonadota bacterium
TACACTAAGCGGTTCCATTTGGGAAGATTGCTGGGAGGCATAACCCGACATTTTCTGTTGATGAGTGCAACTCCGCACAACGGAAAAGAGGCGGATTTCCAACTCTTTCTGTCCCTTCTTGACGGCGACCGCTTCGAGGGCAAGTTCCGCGACGGCATTCATGTGACGGATGCTTCCGACATGATGCGACGTATGGTGAAGGAGCAGATGGTGCGCTTTGACGGAAGGCGGCTGTTCCCCGAACGTAGAGCGTACACCGTCAAGTACACTTTGTCTGATTTAGAGGCGCGTTTGTATCGAGCCGTCACGGAGTATGTGCGCGAAGAGTTCAACCGTGCCGAGCGTTTGGAGGAAGGCCGCAAAGGAACCGTGGGGTTTGCGCTGACATCCCTTCAAAGGCGGCTGGCATCATCGCCCGAAGCCATTTACCAATCTATACGCAGACGGCGCGAGCGGCTCGGACACCGGCTTCGAGAAGAACAGTTGATGAAGCGCGGGGGAGCAACAAGCGAACTGGATGCCCTGCTTGACCTACCGCGTCTGTCGTCCGATGACGTGGACAATTTCGAGGACGACACCCCCGGCACGGAGCGCGAAGAGGCGACGCAACAAATCACCGATCAAGCAACAGCGGCGCGAACTATCGCCGAGTTAGAAGCAGAAATCGCTATTTTATCGCAGTTGGAGGCGTTGGCGCTGAAGGTGCGGCAAGGGGGTACAGACCGCAAGTGGGAAGAAATTTCCAAACTACTGCAAGACAACGCGGAAATGTTCGATGTTCACGGGCATCGTCGTAAACTGGTCATCTTCACCGAGCATCGTGACACGCTTAACTACCTGCGCGAGCGTATCCAAACGCTGATCGGTAAAAATGAAGCGGTCGTCTGCATTCATGGCGGCATGGGGCGTGAGGAGCGACGCAAGTCACAAGAAGCCTTTACGCAAGACAAAGACGTTCTGATTCTTCTCGCCACCGACGCGGCAGGAGAGGGCATTAACTTACAGCGTGCTCACTTGATGATTCAAGCGGATTTGCCGTGGAACCCAAATCGGTTGGAACAACGATTCGGGCGAATTCATCGCATCGGGCAAACTGAGGTGTGTCACTGCTGGAATCTGGTCGCGCACGAGACCCGCGAGGGCGAAGTTTACGATCTTCTCCTTTCCAAATTGAACGAGGGAAAAAAAGCACTTGGCGATCAAGTGTTCGACGTTTTGGGGGCGATGACGTTTGAAAACCGCTCCTTGCGCGAACTGCTCGTGGAAGCCGTTCGTTACGGCGATCAGCCCGAAGTACGGGCGCGGCTTACCGAAATCGTGGACAACGCATTGGACCGCGCTCACTTGACGGCACTGCTTCAGGAACGCGCCGTTTCCAACGAAACGCTCAGCACTGCCCGTGTAGAGGCAATTCGGGAAGATATGGAGCGGGCGGAAGCGAGGCGTCTACAACCGCACTATATCGCGTCGTTTTTTCTGGAAGCCTTTCGTCGTTTGGGAGGAACGGTGCATGAGCGCGAACCAGGACGCTACGAGATCACCCGCGTTCCGAACGCCGTGCGTAGCCGCGACCGGCAAATCGGGATTGGCGAGCCGGTAATGGCAAAGTATGAGCGGATCGCTTTCGATAAGGCGCAGGTGAGCGTTCCCGGTAAGCCGCTCGCTTCTTTTGTTTGCCCCGGTCATCCATTACTCGATGCCGTGATTGATCTGGTGCTGGAGCGGCATCGTGATCTTCTCAAGCAAGGCGCGGTTCTGGTGGATGAAGCCGATCCGGGCACCGAGCCGCGAATGCTCGTCTACTTAGAGCACGCCATTCAGGACGGGCGCACCGACAAGAAGGGCGAACGACGGGCTATTTCGCGCCGATTGCAGTTCGTGGAACTGACGAAGGATGGCACGGCGCGTCCGGCAGGATACGCGCCGTATCTCGACTACGAACCGCTCACCCCGGAACAGGCAACGGCTCTCGCGCCGCAACTCACCGACCTTTGGGAGACGAGTGGCTTAGAGCGAATGGCACTCGCTCACGCCGTTCAGCATTTGGTCCCTCCGCATCTGTCCGAGG
>JAYULM010000452.1:0-29746 GCA_043763605.1 Armatimonadota bacterium
GGGTCCGTACTTCTCGGGCACGGGACCGACGAGCTACACGGCGGGGTACTCGGTCGGGTTCGGCGGTCAGTTCGGCTACTACGTCGAGAACAACACGAAACTGGCGAGTGCCGACCCGAGGGACCGGGGCTTGATCCTCTGCACACATCGGTACTACGACCCGATCAACGCGAGATGGTTGACGCGGGACCCCATCGGCTACGACGGTGACATGAACCTGTACGGGTACGTGCAGGGGAACCCCGTCATGTCCGTAGACCCGAGCGGGCTTGCTAAAGTTGAACTCGTCTGGCGACCTGTTCAAGAGAGTCTTGGTACCGGTTCACACTCATTCATCCGCATTACGGACTTGGATGGGAGCAAGTGGTATCTGAGCACTGGACCTGACAGCCAAGGAAAACTAGTCTACTACTCGGGCAAGTACGATAAAAGTGCCTACGACTGGCCCAAATCGGATATATTCGTGTACGGAAAGGACACGGAAAAAAGACGGCAAACCTATGTACTTGCCGATGACAACAAACCCGCAAAATGGTACGCAGACAGATTTCTTGAAGTCGCGAAACGCATCCAAAAACGCGACCAAGACTATCCCTGGCTAGGGTTCACCGGCTCGAACAGCAACACCAGCGCACGGATGATTATCGACGAGTCGGGCACCGGATTGAAAGCCCCGGATAGTCTACCATGGTGGGTTATCGCTCCTGGCTGGAACTATGACATGGAAACTTGGCAACAATGGGGAGCAAGACAGTCTGGACGGTTGTTGAAAACTCAGCCCAAATTGTTTCCCAGTAACATAATGCCGCCACGAAAAAATGGAGTGGATTTCTAAACCCACACTGTTATTGTGCTAGGTTAGGCGTTGACATAAGCAACGCAACGTTTCGTGTCGGAGGAGGATAACCCCTCCGACATGAACCGGCAATTTCCATGAATAAGGTCAATTGGAGCAACGCTTGGACGACCGAAGTGGCGACCACCAAGACTCAAAGACAAGTGTAGCAATAGTGATTTGCGGGGTCAGAAAAATGAGAAAAATAGTGAAGATTGTTCTCGCTGTCGCGCTGGTTTTCGTGACAGTTGTTTCGATAACGAGCTACATCACGATGAAAGGCGAAAGAAAAGCGGAGCGCGTCAAAAATGAAATAACACGTAAGGTAGCCTCTGCGAAACTGATCGGGGCGGAACCCGAAGTAGTATTGTCATTTCTCGATCAGGAGAACATTCCTCATGGAGATTATTCGCGTGTTTACCCTATAGACCCGAGTTTGAACAGAACTATTTCCGCAAGTTTGCCTTGGGTTGCTAGGACTTGGAGATTGCCGCAAGGTCCGTATGGGGTGACCATTACAATGGTTTTTCGTTTCGATGAGAATGACCGGTGTGAGAGATACGACATCGATATGATCCCTCAAATATAGCGCTACCCGGAGTCTCCTTCACAAATTAGGGACTTGCGACTTGAGGGCGATTGGCGTCCGGTATCATCCGATATCAAGAAGACAGATCACGCCGCCGTGGGGCGGGGCTACGACGGGGACGGCAACCCGACCGCGTATGCTTTCGGGACGCTGGGCTACGACGAGACGAACCGGCTGGAGGCACTGACGATAAGCGGCGGGGCAAGTCCGGCGTACCGTGCGGGCTATCGCGGCGACGGGTTGCGTGCATGGCGTGTGAGCAGTTCCGGCACGGTGACGTACTTTGTGTACGACGACGCGTCGGGGACACTGCAGTACGAGTTGGAAGGGAGCGGGGCGACCTATACGATCCGC
This sequence comes from Armatimonadota bacterium, assembly GCA_043763605.1. Taxonomy (GTDB): domain Bacteria; phylum Armatimonadota; class Armatimonadia; order Armatimonadales; family Armatimonadaceae; genus JACMIU01. The sequence goes on from JAYULM010000452.1 coordinate 1,779, forward strand.
AACGCGTACGGGTTCGGCGCGGCGGGCTTGGCGCAGCGGTTCCAGCCGACGGTCAGCAACCGGGTCACGTCGTTCGCGTACGACCCGAGCGGCAACACAATCACCCGTTCACAATCGAACGGGACCACGACTCTCCCGTCCGGTTATCCGGTGGAAGTCGCGCTCTACGACGGGTACGGCTACCCGAAAGCTGACGTGTCCTGTAGCGTGGCGTATTCGACGACCACCGGACCGACCTCGTACACCGCCGGATACTCGGTCGGGTTCGGCGGGCAGTTCGGCTACTACGTGGAAAACAACACGAAACTTGCGAGTGCCGACCCGAGGGACCGGGGCTTGCTCATCGCCACGCAGCGGTACTATGTCCCCCTCAACGCGCGGTGGCTCACGCGCGGTCCGATTGGCTCACGGCAGACGGGTTTCGGGTGCGGGGCGGTAGAATAGTGTCAGGAGTTTTTGCCCATGTTAGAACGCCCACCCTTTCTCCGCGCCGTGACGCTGGACCGCGACCGCGTCGAGTCGTTCGTGACGCACCCGTTCGTGCTCCCGGCGTGCCAGCATTTAGCCAGCGATTTGATAGCGTTCCACCCGCAGGTGACGTTTTTCGTCGGTGAGAACGGTACCGGCAAATCGACCCTATTGGAGGCAATCGCGGTCGCATGGGGCTTCCCCGGCGAGGGCGGCTCCAAAAATGTCCGCGTACGTACTCACGACATCGAGACGCCGCTCGCCGACGCCCTGCGGCTCGAAAAGGGCGCGATGCGCGCCGATGACGGCTTCTTCCTGCGCGCGGAGAGTTTCTTCAATTATGCGTCCGAGATCGACCGCGAGGCGCACGACACGCGCTATTACGGGGGGCGGTCTCTCCACGAGCAGTCGCACGGCGAGGCGTTTTTCAATTTGTTCATGCACCGGTTTTTCGGCGGCGGGCTGTACCTCCTGGATGAACCGGAGGCGGCACTCTCCCCGATGCGGCAGATGGCGATGCTCGCGCGGCTGAAGCAACTCAACGACACCGGCTCGCAGTTCATCATCGCCACGCACTCGCCGATCCTGATGGCGTACCCCTATGCGAAAATCATCCAGTTTACCGAGGGCGATGTGCGCGAAGTGGAGTGGCAGGAGACGGAACACTATTTCGTCACGAAAGAGTTCCTGAACGCGCCGGAGCGTATGCTCCGCGCCCTGCTTTAGCGCGGCGGCGGCGCGGACGAAGCGCGGGCGCGCAGTTGCGGTAGCAACACCCGGTGTGGCGTGTCACCGGGCGTGCCGTCCAGCAACGCGAAAAGCATCTCGATGGCGGCTTCTCCTTGCTCGGCGAGAGGGTGGTATACGCTGGTTAGCGTCGGGGAGACGGTCTCGCAGGCGGCGATGTCGTCGTAGCCGCAGAGCGACAGGTCGCCGGGGATCGACAAGCCGAGCCGGTTTTGCGCGTGGTTGAGCAGGTGCAGGGCGCGGTAGTCGGAGCAGGCGAAGATCGCGGTCGGCGGCGCGGGCAGGGCGAGCAGCGCGTCCAGGGCGGCGGCGTCCTCGCCCCCGCTCAACCCGGAGGTTTCCCGGACCAGGGCATCATCCTCCGCCAGTCCGTGCGCGCGCAAGGCGCGCCGGTACCCGGCGTAGCGCGGCGCGAACCACCCGCCCCGCGTACCGCCGACATACGCGATGCGCCGGTGCCCGAGACCCGCGAGATGGTCCGTGCCGAGGAACGCCCCCTGCTCCATGTCCACGGAAACCGTCCACCTGCCGGGCAATGGACCCGGCGTATTGAACAACACGCAGGGGGCGTACGCGGTCGCGATTCCGGCACCGATCTCGTACTGTTCGGCGGTCTGTGAGAGCACGAGGTAGCCGAGCCGCGCGTCTTTCGGGGCGGGCGCGATGCTGGCGAGTGCGTTCTCGCCGATGGTCTGCACGGAGCATCCGCGCGCTGTCGCCCCGCGCCGCGCCCCGTCGAGAAGACCGTATATTTCGTGATAGGCTTCGATCACGTTCCGGCTCAGGTCGAAGCCGATCAGCAGGACGCGTATCACGGTGGGCGGGGCAATCCGTCGCTGTACGAAGGTTCCCTTGCCCCGACCGCGCAGGCGCACGATCAGCCCGGCGCGGGCGAGTTCGTCGAAAGCACGGCGGATCGGTGCCTCGCTGACCCCGTACCGGGCGCACATTTCGGGCAGGAGGGGGAGTTGCGCCCCGAACGCGAGTTCGCCCGACTGGATGCGGCGTTCGATGTCCTCGTAAACGCGGCGATAGTGCGGGCGAGCGACCGTACCGTTCGCCGCGTCCGAAGCGGCGGGACGAGAAGCGGGCATATACCGATGATTCTAAAGGAAAACGCCCGGTCCGTCAACCGGGCTTGGTTGGGTATTGGGTGTTAGGTTTTGGGTTTTGGGTTTTGGGTTTTGGGTGTTAGGTGGTTCGGACCGTGAACGGTTCCGCTATGCGCCTTCGGCGGGAACCCTTCGGGTTTAGGGAGCGGGACGCCATCGCTCCTCCCGCTCGTAGAGCGTCCGCCGAAGGCGCGTAGCGGAGCCGTTCACGGTCCGAACCACCCAAAACCCAAAACCCAAAACCTAACACCCAAAACCTAAAGTTGGTGGCTTTCCGGTTGCAGGGTCAGTTCGCCGAGGACGAGGTGCGCCGGTTGGGAGAGGGCGTACAGGATGGCATCTGCCGCGTCGTCGGTGGAAAGCATCTTGTCGCGCTGGACTTTCATTTCGATTGCCGGGTTGTCGTAGAACGGCGTGTCTACGCCGCCGAGGTACAAGCCGGTGATCTTGATGTTGTGGCGGCGCGACACTTCGGCGCGCAATGCGGCGAGGAACCCGGTCAAGCCGTATTTGCTGGCGCAGTACGCGGTCGCGTTCGCCATCGGTGCCTTGCCCAGAATCCCGACGATGTGCAGGAGATGCCCACTTTTCCTGGGTGCCATTGCGCGCACGGCGGCTTGCGACAGGTACATCGCGGCAAGGAGATTGGTCCCGATCAGGGTCTGGAAATCGTTCGGTGTCAGGGATTCCACGGGGCGGATCGCGCCCACGCCCGCCGCGTTTATCACGATGTCGGGTGCCTCGCCGAACGCCGCCTGTGCGGCGTCGATCAAAGCCGCCGCCTGCGCGGGGTCGGAAAGGTCGGCGGGGAACAACACCGGTTCGACCCCGGATGCGTACTCGATCTGCGCGGCGATGGCTTGCAACCGGGCTTCGTTCCTGCCGGATAGCAGGAGGCGCGTGCCCAGGCGCGCGAGGTGCAACGCCGTTGCGCCGCCGATCCCGCCGGTCGCCCCGGCGAGGACGACGGTCTTCCCGGCGAGCGGATTGCCGGTGTTCGTGGTTTCGTTCATGGGAGTAAATAGTTTCTTTCACGGCGCGCCGCCGCCTTGCGACGGGGTTTTCGTGCCGCCCCGTTCAACGCCCGGACGCGGTTCCGGTTCCCACGCCGCGCGGCTTCGGGCGCACTCGTCGGTCGTCACAGAAACGCTGCGCTTGACAGCCCGTGCGTCACGACCGTATACTTGGCAAACGTATCGGTTGAATAACAAAACGGCTTCCTGCGAGATACGTCTTTTTTCCGAACGGGCCCGCCCCGGGTATACCCACGCCATCGGATACCGACGTGTCGTGCCCGGTCGCAGGGCGCGGTCCGGATGAAAATTCGTCGGAATGTCCGTCGTGACGGCAAAAAAACACGAAAAGACGCGGCGCGGAGAGCGTCAAAGTCACTGCGGGCGATGTGCGCTCCCTGTGCAAGCAAGAAACAAATTCAGGTCCCCGCCAACCCGGGAGGGTTCGGACGGAGGATCTCAGGAGGATTGGAATGCCAGATCGGAACGTCGGGAAGACGCGGTGTTTCCCTATAGGGGGCGAATCGCCCGCCGCGACTCTTACTGCCCCGGGCGATGGCGGGATTAGCGCAGCGCGAATAGTGCGCGAGATCGCCGTGCGCGGCGCGTCCCCGGCACCGCGCCGCGTGCTGTCATCGTTTCCGCTGACGGCTCTTGTCGCAGTGCTGGTTTCCGCCCCCGCCCTCGCACAGGAACCGGCACCCGCCCCGCCCGCCGTGCCTTTCCCCGGGGCACCCGCCGCCGCCGTGCCGCCGGGGACGGTCGCCCCACAATCCGCGCCGGGAATCGGCGTCCCCAAAGGGCGCATCCGCGTATTCGTCCGCGACGCGGTCAGCAAGGCGTTCCTCAACGATGCCGCAGTCTTCTTCGACGACCCGACGCTATCGGACCTGCGCTCGCTCCCGTACTATGTGGGCGACGCTACGCGTCAGGATGCCGACAACCGCCCGCTGGGCGGACCGGGCTTTGTGATCTCCGACCCGCTTATCACGCACCAGTGGATCGTGGTCGTGCTCAAGGAAGGGTATCAGACCGGCCGCGCCATAGTCGAAGTGCAGGAGGACCGTACCGTACAGGTGACGGTGTACCTGCGGTTCCGCGAACGGATCGAACCGTTCACCCTGCTCAGCGTGCGCGACACCACCAACAACACCCGCCGCTCGCTCCAGTTCGTGCGCACCATCCCGGTCGCCGCCGGGAACCGGCAACAGATCAATAACGTCCTTGCGACCGCACCGGGGATGGTGCGCAACTCGCTGAATCAGGTGCATCCGCGCGGGCAACGCTTCGGGGTAGCGCACTATATCGACGGGTTCATGTTGCCGTCGCTCCCGACCGGGCAGTTGCAAGGGTTCCTGCCGCAGGAAGTCTTCGACCAGTACGACATCCGCACCGGCGGTTTGTCGGCGCAGTACGGCGGGGACGGTAGCGTCGCCGTGGACCTGACGACGCGCCGCGTCGGACCGATTCCGACTCTGGAAGGGATGCTGACCACCGGCGATTACAACACGAACGAGATCTATATCACCGTGGGGCAACGCTTCTCGATACGCGGGCGCGGTGCCACCGCCGCCGCCGCGCGGGAGCAAGCCGAACTCGACCGCGCGCGGGCGAACACGGCGACGGTGGTCGGCGGTGCCTCCGCCGCGCCGGGGAGCCAGCCCGCGCCGGTGCCGAGTTTCGGGTACCTGCTACACCTCAGCCAGCGTAGCACCGATGTTGTCGCGGAAGCCCCGCAACAGCGGCAGACGATCAACAACAGCGGGCGCAACAACTCCGCGTTCGGCAAGTTTGAGTACACCCCGGGACCGCTGACCCAGATCACGGGGTTGATCGACATCAACGGTGCGCGTAGCAACATCGCCAACCGCACCCGTGCCGGGGGTGTCGGCTTCACGGGGCGGATCGAAACCTCGCCCGGGATTACCCCGCCGCAGACTGTGGCGAACACGCCGTCGCAACAGGAAGAGCTACAGGACCAGTTCCAGAAGGAAGATAACAGCCTCGCGCTGGTACAACTGCGGCGTGTCATTCGCAAGCGGGATCTGGCAACGAATCCGGATTCGTCCGTGACGCTGAGCGTCGGCGCAATGGACAACGAGGTGCGGCTGGAGAACACGAACCGCAACTTCGACCCGCGCGACCTGACCAATCCGAACAGCTCGCTCTATCGGCGCAACAGTTCGCTGGAGTTCAACCCGGATGTCCGTCGCACGTACACCCAGTTCCAGTCGCAACTGGACATGGTCCTGGCGCGTAACAACCACGTCATCAAAGGCGGCCTTCTGCTCAACAACTACACGCTGACCGAGCGGTACCGACTCGAACCGGGCAGCCAGGTCGCCCTCGACGCGCTGTTCGCCCGTAGCCCGCTCCTCGTTCCGCAGGGGATCGTGCCGAACGCGCAGGGCTTGCGCGACGACTTCGGCAACCTGATTGTCAACTACGCGGCCGGGCAACCGGCGACGGCGAACTTCGGGCAGATTCGCCGCGAGGGCACGTACACCGCGCTCTACATCCAGGATAACTGGGTATTCAACCCGGTGCTGACGATCAACGGCGGCGTACGCATGGACACGTTCCAGTTGACACGCATCGGGGCGAACCCGCTTTTCGGGCTTCCCGGCAACAACAGTACGGACGCCAGCGAGTTCTCGCCACGACTCAACCTCGCACTCCAGTTGCCGCGCCGCGGGTTCATCGGTTTCCTGGGCGGCGGTGGGGCGACGCGACGTGCGGTGCTCCGGTTGGGCTACAACCGCCTCTTCCAGCGACCCCCGCTCGGTCAGGGGACGTATTTCGGTAACTCGGCGATAAAGCCGCAGACCGGCGACTCGTACGAGATCGGGCTGGAAAAGCAACTCGGGGAGAACCAGGTGGTCAAGGCGACGCTGTACTCGATCCAGTTCCAGAACTACCTGGATGTCGAGGGTCTGTTCCCGGGCACCCAATTCGCGACCAGTGTGCTGACGCTGGTAAACTACCCGCGTGCCACGTCGAACGGTTTCGAGGTGTCGTACAACTATAACCCGACGTTCCGCAACAACAACCGCCTGACGGTGTTCGCGTCGTACGCCAACGGGAATGTCAAACTGCAGGACCAGGGGCGTTCGACCGACTCGCTGGGGCGCGTGGTGACGAAGGAGCGGCCCGATATCGACCAGGAGCACACGCTCAACGTCGGACTCGGGTACCGCTTCCCGGGGAACTACACGCTCGGCGTGAGTTCCTACCTCGGGAGCGGCTTGTACGGCTCGCGCCGCCCGAACAGCGAGACGCGGGACGGGATAGCGGAGATAAACCTGCGCCTTTCCACAAGCCCGCGATTTTTCGCGAAAACGTTCGGGTTGGACGTATCGGTGGAGAACCTTCTGGACCAGCAAAACCGGTACAATTTCTACGGCGCGTATGAAGCGACCCGGGTGCAGATCGGGAGGCGATTGCTGACATCCGTGTACGCGCGGTTTTAACCCGCACAGTTTTTTGTGGGAATATGCATAGGAAACAAGCATTGTCAAGGAAACGGGTATACTATTTGTCAGGGTGTCCCCGGCGGACCGGCGACGGTATCGAGCGGCGCACGTTAGAAAAACACGGCTTTCAGGTATAATGCTCCCGTGCTTTAAAACGGCAATCGCTCGCATTCCGACGAACCGCACTCGCGACAAACAAATCTCGTCACATTCATGAATCGGGGAAGCGTACCTATACTCAAACGCTTTCCATGAGGCACACCGACACCGACCGGTTGAAAAGATCGCTTCAGACCGTGTAGGAGAAGACTGAAAACATATGAATTTTCAAGCCACCGTAACTAGCATGGCGAACACCGCCGCCGAAAAGACGCGCCCGCTCCGCACCGTTATGACGGGGCTTGCCACGCTCGCCACCGTCGCCGCTCTATCTGGCGCGGCGTGGGCGCAGGAATCCGCGCCTGCGACCGAAGCCGCGCCGATGGGACCGTGGGAATTCTTCCAGGCGGGCGGCTTCGTGATGTGGCCCCTGCTCTTCATCTCCGTCGCCGCGATTGCCGTGATCGTGGAGCGCATGATGGCGTATGGCGAACTGGCGAATACTGCGCCCGGTCTGGTGTCCAGCGTGATCCAGAAACTGCGCGGGAACGACTACCAGGGTGCGCTCAGCCTGGCGGGTCAGCAGAAGGGACCCGTCGCCGACGTGGTGACGACCCTGATCCAGAACCGCAACGATCCGAAAGACCTGCTCGAATCGCGCGCCGAAGAGGTTGCCGTGGCGTACGAACTGAAGCAGGAGAAGTTCATGTGGCTACTCGACTCCGCGACCACGCTCTCCCCGCTCCTCGGGTTGCTCGGAACCATCATCGGGATGGTGCGCGTATTCCAGAAGTTCCAGGGTGCCGGGCAGTCGGAAACCGCGAAAGCGTCGGTGCTCGGCGGCGTCGGCGAGTCACTGTATGCCACCGCTTCCGGTATTTTCGTCGCGCTGATCTGCTTCGGGTTCTATAACTACTTCACGTCGCGCCGCCGCAACGCCATCGGTGAGACCGAGCAAGCCGCGACCCGTGTGATCACCGCGCTGGAAGAAGCGCGCCGCAAAGCCGCCGTCGCCCCTGCCCGGTAGGCGCGGTTCGATAGTCCGTACACACCGTTGCCGCTACCCGGTAGCGGTGTGTGCCTGATTCAGTGTGTGCCCGATCAATAGGAGACGACGGGGGCTGACCCGGATAACCAACGTATGAAAAGACGCAATTCGCACATCAAAGAAACGAAGATCGAGATCATCCCGATGATCGACACGATGTTCTTCCTGCTCGTGTTCTTCCTGCTCTCGTCACTCAACATCATCAGTCTTTCCGGCTCCAAAGTCCGACTGCCCAAGGCGATGTCGGCGCAAAAGCCGCAAAAGAAGGCGGATCTGACGGTCACGGTACGCCCCAACGGTACCACGCAGATCGACAATACGACATTCGCCCCCGCCGATGTCGGCGAGGCACTCGTACGGTCGGCGCAGAAGATCGGACTCCTGCCGAACACGCCGGACGTAAACAAGGTAGCGGACAAGGCGAAGAATCTGATTGTGGTCATCAACGCCGACTCCGAGACCGACAACGCCGCCGTGGTACGCGCTATCGACTCGGCGCGCGCCAAAGGGTTCGTGAAATTCGGCATCGCCGCGAAGGGCAAGAACACGCTCGCCCAGGAAAGTGCCGCGCAATAAATAGCGCGAGGAGAATCCGCCCCTATGAAACGACGTAACAGCGACCTCAAACGCACCAAGATCGAGATCATCCCGATGATCGACACGATGTTCTTCCTGCTGGTGTTTTTCCTGCTCTCCTCCCTGAGCATCATCAACCTGGAATCGCTCGGGTTGAACCTGCCCAAAGAAGACAGTGCGGCTACCACGAAAATTAAGAAGGTTGACTCGCAACTGACCGTGGCGATCAAAAAAGACGGCAACGTTTTCGTCAACGGCAAGCCCGTGCTACCTGCCGACATCGGCGCGGCGTTGATCGCATCCGCTACCGAGCAGGAGCGGAAAAAGCCGGGGAACCGCAACGGAATTCTGACCAACGAAGCGATCCAGAAGATGAGCGTGGTTATCAGTGCCGAAACCGGGGTAACTCATGGGTTGGTAGTAACCTGTATCGACTCGGCGCGGCAACAGGGCATGGAACGATTTGCTATTTCGGTAGATAAGAGCATTATTCCGAGTGACAAATAGAGGGTTCAACGATTTTTGCCGCCGGAAATTATTTCGTTTTGTTTGAAGCAGTCCGGCTGAGGTGAGGTCAAACGGGTCGTCGGACGGTGCTATGGAGATTGCGACGTGCTTTGCCCCGCCGACATTCAGTAGCCGATTTCGGGTTACGGGATACGGCACAATCGCGAACGGAGTTCAAAAACAAAATTATGGCAGAAAATACGAAACCAACCGCCCCCGCCTACGTTGCGGGAGACCTCGTCACGGATCTGGAGCGGCGACAGAACCAGCGGCTCATGATCGCCTCCAGTGTCTCCGTCGCAGTGAACCTTTTATTCCTGATCGGCGCGGCGAAGGGCATGGAAGAAAAGCCCCTTTCGCTCGAACCGGAGCAACGCGTCATCTACGTGGACATCGTCACGACGCCCCTCCCTAAAGAAACCCCGCCGACAAAGACGGACCCGACCCCCGCGCCGGTGAAGATCGCGCAAGCGGAACCGGAAAAGAAGCCGGAGCCACGACGCACCCCGCCCCCGCAAACCAGGCGGGAACCGGAACCGGTCGTGCAGAACACGCCGAAGCCGCGCATCGTGGTAGCGCAACGCACCCCGCCGCCGCCGCCGCCGGAAGAGGTCATCCCCGAGGAAGAGCAAACGCCGCCGCCGGTTAAAGCCGTCGAGGAGACCGTGACCGAGACACAGGCGGAACGAGAAGAGGTCGTGACCGCCCGTACCGGACGTCAGAATGAGACCGTGGCGAGCAACCGCTCGACCAATGCGTCTGTGGCGACCAACGCCGTGTCGGCGGCACCCGCCCCGCGTGGTGGGGTGCAGACTGATGTCGAGACCAAAGTGACCGGTCCGTCCATCGCCGGTGCGGCAGGCGGTAGCCCCTCTCTCGCGGGCGGCACACGTACCAACCGACCGAGCGTCGCGGAAGGCGTCGCCGGGGGCGCGACCGACATCGTCGGCGGGCAGTTCACGGCGACGAACGCCCGTAATACACAGGCTACTGGTGCGCCCAGCCTGCGGGCAGGTGCCGAAGGTGGCTTGAACGCACCCGGGACTGCCGGGGTCGCTGTCGCGGCGCGCAACAGTAGTGGCGTTGCGGGTGCATCGGGAGCCATCGCGGGTCCCTCACTGAGCGCGTCGGCGGGTCCGTCGCTGGGTACGCTCGGTAAGTCCGGTTCGCGCCAGAACATCTTGACCCAGGCGGACGCAGGCGGCGGTGCCGCCGCCGGTGCCGGTGATTTCACAGTCGCCAAAGGCACCGGATTGAGACCGGGCGCGGTAGTCGCCCGGACCGGTAACACGGCGGGCGGCGGTGCGCCGGGCGCAATGAGCAACACGACCCTTTCGGCGCGGGTCGGGAGCGGGGGCGGCGCGGGTAGTAGCGGTGCCGATACGCTCGGTGCCCCGCGCCTATCGATGGGCACAGGCGGCGGCGGTTCCGGACCCGTGGGACTGCGCGGGGGTAAAGGACCTGGCGCGGGTGCCGGGGACGGCGCGTTCGCGGGTGGCGCGGAAGGCGACGCGGGCGGTGTCAGCGCGACCGGCAAAGCGGGTGCTAATGGCGCGGCGGGTAGCGGTGCGCCGCGTACCTCCGGTATCGGCGGCGCGGGTGGAGGCGAAGGCGTTCGTGCCGGCGCGCGCGGCGGCGCGGCGGGCTTGGCGGCGGGTGCTGGTGTCAACGGTCGACCGAGTGGCGGACCGGGGAGCGGTCCTGGCGGTGGTGCAGGTGGTCCGGTCAACCGGGGCGAGGCGGTCGGCGCCGGTAGCGGGTCGGGTGCGGCGGGCCAGTTCGGGGTCCGTGATGGCGCGGGCAACGGACCCGACGTAGACAGTAAGGGCAGCGGCGCGGCGGGCAGTGGAAAGCGTGCCGACATCAAAGTCACCGGCGGCGGCGGCGGCGGTGCCGACATTCAGAGCACGAAGATAGGTGTCCAGGAAGGCAACAACAGCGGACCGGTTCAGGTACGGACCGGCGACGCCAAGACGCCCCGTGCCGGGTCCGCGCCGAGTGCCGGGGACGGGCTTTCCAGCAAGATAGACCCACAGAATATCAAGGATCTCGCCGAGGCGCGTGTCACGTCGCGCAAACAGCCGGAAATCACCGAGGAGATGAAAGCCACCGATCCGAAAAAAGTCGTGGTCGAGTTCACGGTTGGGGCGAACGGCTCATCCTCGTTCCGGATCGTCAGTTCGTCTGGCAACCCGGATGTAGATGAGGCGGTGAAAAAAGCCTGCGCGTCGTTCCGTTGGAAAGCGGCGACCATGGGTGGTGTTCCCACCGAATCCAAGCAACGGATCACGTTCGACCCGAAGGGGTAAGCACGACAACAGGAAAAACGCCCCGCCGGACGGACCGGGGGGCGTTTTTTCGCGCGGCGTGGGACCGGGCGTGACGCTTCCCCGGTTCCGGCGAGCGCGCAGCGGCGGGTTCCGCGGTCTACGCGACGACGTTTCGCACCACCGACCCGTATACATCGGTCAGGCGGAAGTCGCGCCCGGCGTGTCGGTACGTCATCTTCGTGTGGTCGAAGCCGAGCAGGTGCAGAATTGTGGCGTGCAGGTCATGGACATGCACCGGGTCTGTCACCGCCTTGAAGCCGAATTCGTCGGTCGCGCCGTGGACCGTGCCGCCCTTCGCGCCACCCCCGGCGAGCCACATCGTGAAGCCGTAGTGGTTATGATCCCGCCCGTTCTGCTTCCCGGCGTTGTTCGTCCCGGGCAGTTCCACCGTCGGCGTACGCCCGAACTCGCCGCCCCAGATCACCAGCGTTTCGTCGAGCAAGCCGCGCTGTTTCAGGTCGGTCAGTAGCGCGCCGATGGCTTTGTCGGACGCATTCGCCAGGTTCTTATGCGCGACCGCGATGTCATCGTGGCTGTCCCACGGTTGCCCGTCACCCTGATACAATTGCACGAATCGGACCCCGCGCTCCACCAAACGTCGTGCCATCAGACAGCCGCGCGCGAAGTCGCCGTCACCGTACATTTCGCGGATATGCGCCGGTTCGCGCGACACGTCGAACGCGTCCGTCGCCTCGGTCTGCATCCGGTACGCCAGTTCCATGCTCTGAATCCGCGCTTCTAACAGGGCGTCGTTCTGCCGCGCTTCGAGGTGCCGTTTGTTCAGGGATTGCACCAGGTCCAGCGTTTCGCGCTGGGATTTGCTCGGCACGTATCGGTTGCGGATATGCTCGATGGCGGCTTCGACGTTCTGTACGCGGGGATCGACGTACGTCCCGGCGAATACGCCCGGGATAAACCCGGACTGCCAGTTCTGCGTTTCCTGAATCGGGTAGCCCCCCGGACATAGTGCTACAAACCCCGGCAGGTTCTGGTTGTCCGTGCCCAAGCCGTACGTCACCCACGAACCGAGCGACGGGCGGATCATCCGCGCCTCGCCGCAGTTCATCAGCAGGAGCGAGGGCTCGTGGTTCGGAACGTCGGCATACATCGAGCGGATCACCGCTAACTCGTCGGCGTGGCTCGCGACATGGGGAAACAGGTCGCTTACTTCCAGTCCCGATTTGCCGTACTTCTGGAACGCGAACGGCGATCCGAGCGCGGCTCCCGTCTTCCGTTCGGTCGGCAGGTCAATCGGGATCGGCTTGCCGTTATATTTCGTCAGTTCCGGTTTCGGATCGAAGGTATCGATGTGCGAGGGTCCGCCGTTCATAAACAGAAAAATGACGTGCTTCGCCTTCGCCGGAAAATGCGGCTTGCGCGGCAGCAGGGGATTCGTCGGGGAAAGTTTGATCACTGCTACTTCCGCCGCCGCGTCGCCGCCGAGCACGCCCGCAAGACCAAGTCCCGCGAATCCGTTGCCGAGACGCGCTAACAGTTCGCGCCGCGTCAGAAACCGGTCCTGTAATCGCTGGCTATGGTTGTAATTCGACATAATGTTTTTCTTCGGAACCTCACCCCCCAACCCCCTCTCCTCCGAGGAGAGGGGGAGCCGGAGGGAACTCACGGTAGGCGATACGTTCCCGCTGTCTTACCCCCCCTCTCCTCGGAGGAGAGGGGGTTGGGGGGTGAGGTTCCGTCAGTCCACAAACAGAAACTCATTCGTCATCAGCAGGGCTTGCGCGTACTGCTCGCGGCGATTCAACGGCGTAGGCATAGGACCCTCGAACCCTTTTTTCGCGAACCACGTCTCCTTTTTGCCGCCCGCCTCGGTAATCATCGGTGACCAGGTGAACGAATCGAAGCCGTTCCCGCCCGGTCCGGGTGACACGACAAAATCCAGCGTATCGCCGCGCTTGAGGGGAATGTTGTGCGCGATAGTATCCGTTTTATTTTTGAAAGCCGACCAGCAGGCAATCGTCGCTCCGTGTGTGAACAAGGCTCCCTGCACGCCGTCGCCCTCTTTTGACTCGTGGGCTAACGTGCCGGACACTGAAACGGTCAGGTCACGCGGGGCGACGAAGCGGCGGATTGCGGCGAGTGTGTTGTCCGATCCGGGATGCCCACCGTCCGGGTTGAGCGTCAGATAGTTGAGTTTGGGGTCGGGGAACGCCGGTCCTCCCTGATACGCCGATCCGCTAAAGTGAGGGAGCGGGAGGAACGACAGAACTTTCCCTGCCGCATCGTCCCACGCGCCGTACCCATACTGCCACGGTGAGACCGAAGATACTCCCGAAGTTGTGTCGCTACCCGACAGGAAACGCATTCCCAGGGCAAGTTCCTCCGGCAACGGGCTGCGTCCGAACAATCGCCGGTAGAGGGTACGGATGCGTGTCGCGTCATCCTTTGCCTGAAGCATCGCCGACGAACCCGCCAGTGTCCGCGCCTGCTCGATGGCGAAGGGGGCGTTCAGGAAGTACAGAGACTGTTGTGGGACCGTTGTGACGAACCGCCCGGCGTTCGTGGAGTCGGGCGACGCGAAATCGAACGTGCGGAAGGTTTGCGGCAGGTTTTGCCGGTCGATCTTGCCGTACAGGGCGCGGCGCATCATAAACGGCGCGTTCCACATCTCCTGCGCCGGTCCGCCGACGACACGGGTGTCCAGTCTGCCGGACGCCGATAGGAGCGAGTCGCGGATCTGCTCCAGATCGAGACGCCGCCGATTCTGACGCCATAGCAGAAGGTTCTCCGGGTCCGCCGCATACGACTTTGCGTCGAACCGGGACGACTGCCGGTATGCCGCCGAGAACACGATGTGCCGGTGCAGTTTCTTCACGCTCCAACCGTCTGCGACGAACTGCGACGCCAGGTGATCCAACAGTTCGGGATACGTCGGCATTTCGCCCTGCCTGCCGAAATCGCTGGGGGTTCGCACGATGCCCTGCCCGAAGTGCCACCGCCACACCCGGTTGACGAAAACGCGGGCGGTGAGCGGGTTTTGCGGCGACGCGATGGCGCGGGCGAGTTCGAGTCGCCCGCTCCCATCCGTCCATTCCGGGCGCGGTTTATCGGGCGGCGACAGGGCAAGCAGAAAACGTCGCGGGGCGGGGTCGCCGAGGTTACCCGGATTGCCCCGCTTGAAAATGCGCCCTTCGCGCGGCTTTTCCCTGTCCTCAACCGCCATCGCGACGCGAACCGGTTGCTTGGAAATTTCCGGTGCCGCTTCCCTGGTCGAGGCAAACACGGAATACAGGGAGTAGTAATCCTGGGTCGGGACCGGGTCGAACTTATGGTCGTGGCACCGGGCGCACGTGACCGTGAATCCCTGGAAGCCACGCATCGTAACGTCGATCTGGTCGTCGATGATGTCATGCTTGTTGTTCAGGAAGCGACGCCCGACTGTGAGAAAGCCGAGTGCGGCGAGGTCGGATTTATCATCGCCGAGCGGCAACCGGTCGGCGGCTAACTGCCGGACGATGAATTCGTCGTACGGCGTGTCGCGGTTGAAGGAGTCTGTTACCCAGTCGCGGTAGGTATAGGCATTCGGGTAGTTGCGATCCTCATCAAACACATACCCCTTGGTGTCGGCGTAGCGGGCGACATCAAGCCAGAGCCGCGCCATCCGTTCGCCGTAGCGCGGCGAGCCGAGAAGTCGTTCTACCGCCATTTCGTAGGCGTCAGGTCGCTGATCTGCCAGAAACGCGGTGGTTTCGGCGAGCGTCGGCGGGAGTCCGGTCAAGTCGAATGTGACGCGTCGGAGCAGGGTTCGTTTGTCGGCGGGCGGCATCGGGGCAATTTTTTTCGCTTCCAGCCGCGCTAAAATGAAACGGTCCACCGGAACCCTGCACCACGTCGCGTTTTTAACGGCGGGAAGTGTCGGCTTCTTGACCGGTTGGAGGGACCAGAGTTGTGCGGATTGGTCGGTTCGGTTGCCACTGGCGACGGGCGCGACCGACTTCGCCCCGGCATCGGGGGCGGGACTCTTCGCGGTCCACGGTGCGCCGGTTTTGATCCACTCGGCGAGGTCGGCGATCTCGCTGTCCTTGAGTTTGCCGCCCTGCGGCATTTTGATCTTGCCCGAGTGTCGCACGACCTGGAGAAGCAGGCTGCTTTCGGGGTCGCCCGGGAGAAGCGCGGTGCCGGAGTCGCCGCCTTTGAGCAACGCTTCCCGCGAATCGACGCGCAGTCCGGCGATCTGCGCACTTTTGCCGTGGCAGGAGTAGCAGTTGTCAGCGAGGATGGGGCGAACCTTCGTTTCAAAGAACGCCAACGCTTCCGGGGACGCGGGGGCTTGCACGGGCGGGGCTTCGTCCGAGTGCGCGGCGCGCGGCACCACGATGCCGGGCAATAAGACGGCGGTGAGCAACGCCGTCGTCAGCGCGGCGAACGTAGCCGAAAGGGTGGGGGTGGTTCTGCCTGACGACGTTGCCATGCTCTGAGTATACGTCTTGTTCGGGGGTTTGGAAACCCCCGAACAGGACGTTACGGTCATCGGTAAAACAGGCGGAGGTAGGTGATTACCAGCGCGATCAGCACGGCGACCGCGATGGTCAGGCCGTCGTTGGAAGTCACTCGCAACACGGACGGCGGGGATGCCTTCCGGTACGTTTCCGGGCGGGCGGCTTCGACCACCGGTGGCGGAACGATCAGCGGATCACGCGCCCGCCCGCACGCGCCGCACTCGTCGGCGGCGCGCACGTAAGGCATGTTGCAGTTCGGGCAGTGGGTGTGCATCCAACCGGGCATAGCGATCTACCTGACTAAGCGATTCGCGACGGCGGGGGACTGAACCCGGTACGTCGGCGGACGTTCCCGAACTTCCCGCGAATATCCGCCGGACCTGACGTCCGGCGGATCTTGTTTCAGTCAACGCCGGTTCGACTATTTCCGGCGCAGGAACGCCGGAATATCCATCACGTCGTCCGAACTGAGCGTCGCCGTACGGGCTGGCTGGGCTTGCGGTGCCGTCTGCCCACCGTCTGTTGCCGCCGCCGCTTCCCCGGCACCGTTCGCCGTGGTGCCGCCGCCGCCGACCGCGACCGCCGGGACCGCGCGCCGGAGCGGCGTGGTCGCGACAGACGGGTACGACTTCACCGCTGTAGACGCGGGCGGGCGCGCTTCGAAGCCGGTCGCCAGCACCGTGATACGCACCGCGCCGGAAAGGCGCGGGTCGATCACCGCGCCGAAGATGATGTTCGCGTCTTCGCCGTCGGTGCCGTTCTGGATCAACTCCAGGGCTTCGTTCACTTCCGAAAGCGTCAGGTCCGAACCCGCCGTGACGTTGACCAGCACGGAGCGCGCGCCGGAAATGTCGGTTTCGAGTAGTGGCGACGAAATCGCCGCCTGCGCCGCTTCGAGCGCGCGGTGGTCGCCCTCGGCGAACCCGATTCCCATCAGCGCGGTCCCGGCGTCGGACATGACCGCTTTCACGTCGGCGAAGTCGACGTTGATCAAGCCCGGGATCGTGATGATGTCGGAGATCCCCTGTACGCCCTGCCGGAGTACGTCGTCGGCTTCCTTGAACGCTTCCATCAGGGTCGCCTTCTTTTCGACGACGTTCAGAAGGCGGTCGTTCGGGATGATAATCACGGTATCGACGTTCTGGCGCAGGTTGTCGATGCCCTGCCGTGCCAGTCGGTCGCGGCGCGGTCCCTCGAAGCGGAACGGCTTGGTGACCACGGCGACGGTGAGGATGTCCATCGAGCGGGCGATCTCGGCGATCACCGGACCCGCCCCGGTCCCGGTCCCGCCGCCCATGCCCGCTGTGATAAACACCATATCCGCCCCGTCCAGGGCTTTCTGGATGTCGGAGCGCGATTCCTCGGCGGACTCACGCCCGCGCTCCGGGTCGCCGCCCGCGCCCAAACCCTGCGTCAGGCGAGTGCCGAGTTGCAGGGTGTTGTCCGCCGACGAAGTCGCCAGAACCTGCACGTCGGTGTTCATCGCCCAGAAGTCTACGCCGGATAACCCGGCTTCGATCATGCGGTTGACGGCGTTCGTGCCGCCGCCGCCCACACCGATCACTTTAATTTTTGCAAACGGTTCCGGTACTACCATCGAATAACTCTTAATGCCCCCTGCGTGTCCCGTGGTGAAGTTTTGTTTGTGTTGCCCCGCCCTGCAACATGCCCTTGCGTATGCCACATGTTGCGGTTTGGCGCGAAATCCTGTACAGTGGATCACAGTTTAGTGTGTCCCACGGCGCGTTGATTCCATTATATCGGCGTATACCCTTAACTTCCGCCAAACCAGGTAATAATTCCTACCGAACTTATGTTTGCGGCGTGTCCTTTTTTTTATTTCGACGTTTCCAGTAACGGCGCGTCGGTCGGAATACAGAAGCCGTCCTCCGCGATCAGACGCTCCAGCATGTCGTTCAGTTTCCACGCGGCGTCCCGGATACGGATGAGATCCGCGCTCAGTTCGTGTTGCAGGGGGTCTTCGCCAATCTGGTCTGCCCACAGGTCGCTCAGCCCGATGATGTGATTGAGCGGCGTCCGCAGGTCGTGGCGGAGTTGGTGAAGCGGCTCCCGGAGCGATTCCGGCACCGGCACGGACCGGTCGCTCATGATTTTCCGCCGCGCCGGGCAGACCGCCGCCGCCGCCCCACCCATATCAGGATCATTCCGGTCGGAAGCGATACCCACTCGTTCTGTGCGTCGAACCGATAAACGTTGCTTTTCACGCGTAAACTCCTCGAAACGAATAATAGAAAACACGACCAGTATAGAATACAAGTACGGTGATCTGGAAAACGCTACGCCTTCTGTAGACCGGTCAGCGTGACGCGCAACTCGCCCATCAGATCCTGTGTCATCGCCCCGCGCATCGTGTCGATCTCGTGGAGACGCTCGTAGGCTTCGGCGAGTTGCACCATAAGTTCCTGCTCGTGGTCGCGGAGCCGCTTGCGCTCCAACGTCGCCGCGAGCCGCGCCCGCAGAATCGTGGAGTTGAACGGCTTCGGCAAGTAGTCCTGCGCTCCGGCTTCGATACAGTGCGCTACGACCTGCAACTCGTCCAGCGCGGAGATCATGATCACCGGCGTGTATCGCAATATCTCGTCGGCGGTGATCGCCTGTAGCGTCTGGTAGCCGTTCATCCGGGGCATCATCATGTCCAGAAACACCGCGTCGCACGGCGTGTCCTCCAGAATCCGCAGTGCCTCTTGCCCGTCCTCCGCTTCCAGCACGGTATACCCCATCTGGCGCAGGAGCCGGGTCAGTACCTCGCGGTTGTCCGGCTCGTCGTCTACGACCAGAAGCGGCAGGTCCGGGGCGACCACGGCAATCCCTGCTCCGGTGGCGGTCCGGCGCACCGCGAGCGAGATCGCCGGTGATATAGAAGGCTTGCTTCCAGTCATCACGGCGTATGTCACCCCCTTACCCGCACCCGTGGAATCGGTGCCCGGGGCGGCATACAGTTTGCCGGGCGGGTCGTCGGTCAGAAGCAGGTTGATGATCCCCGTCAAACGCCGCGCGGCCGCCTGGATCTTGCGCAGATCACGCGACGTTTCGGTGTCCCCGGCATCGTCCGCCTGATCCATCAGCAGTTCCGCGTACCCGAGGATCTGGTTGAGCGGGGTGCGTAGCTCGTGGCGTATGCCGACCAGTGTTTCCGCTAACTCGTCGCCTGAAGACGCGTCATCCGGTGCCTGTGCCGTTTCCTGTTGCGTGGTTCGATCATTCATGAAACGCAGTCTACCATTCAAGCAGTCGGATGAAACATCCCGTCAGGAAGTCAGGGGCAGGACAAGGGAGAAGATCGCGCCCCGCTCTTCGCCGTGACCATCGATGCGCAGTTCCCCGCCGTGCGCCTCCGCGACATATTTCGCGAATGTCAGCGCGAGTCCGGGCGAAACGCGTAGCCCGTCCTGACGCGCCTCCACCTGATCGAAGCGATCCAGCAGATCCTCGCTCCGCCCGGACGGCACCGCCGCCCCGGTGTCTTCTACCCGGAACGCGACAGCGGGCGCGCCCGAGGGCAGGGCGTCCGCCGCCACGGAAAGCGTGATCCGCCCGCCGTCCGCCGTCCATTTGATCGCGTTTTCCAGGAGGCTGATCAGCGCGTGCCGGATGCGCCCGCTGTCCACATACAATGGGGGCAACTCCGGCGTATCCACCCGTAATTCGCACGTCACGCCCTTCGCCCGCGCCAGTTCCGCCACATGCAGGGCGGCGTGTTGCGCGACCGGGATCGGGGGGTACAACGTCCGCTCCAGCGGCAAGACGCCGTCCTCTGCGGAAGCAATGTCGAGCAAGCCGTTGACCATGGCGAGCGTTTTGTCCCCGCCCTTGATCGCCAGTTCGAGAAATTCGCGCCGCTCGGTCGCCGGTTCCTCGTCGCCGAGGTGCGCCGACATCTCCAGCGACGTGAGGAGCGACATGAGCGGCATCCGTAGATCCTGCACCAGCAGGCGCGTCATGTCCTCGCGTAGCCGCTCCGCCTTTTGTAGTTTGTCGTGCGCGACGGCGAGTTCGGCGTACAGGGCGCGCTCCTGATCGCGGAGACGCTTCTTCTCCAGTGCCGCCACCAGGCGCGCCTTCAGAATGGTCGGGTTGAACGGTTTCGGGAGGTAGTCTTCCGCGCCGGCCTCGATGCAACGGGCGACGACCTGTATCTCGTCCAGCGCGGAAACCATGATTACCGGCACATGGCGCAGGTTCGCGTCGCCCCGGATCTCTACCAGTGCCTGATAGCCGTCCATGACCGGCATCATGATGTCAAGAAATACGGCGTCGCACGGGTACGCGCTCAGGATCGCCAATGCCGCCGCGCCGTCCGCCGCCCCCATCACCGGATAGCCCATCCCGGACAGGAGCCGCCCCAGCACCTCGCGGTTCGACGGGTCGTCGTCCACCACGAGGAGCGGGTTTTCGGCGGGGAAGAGCGGGACGACATCCGGGAACGGCGCGAGGATGGAGGCGAAGGCGAGTTCGGCGACCGCGCTTTCGTCCCGAGGGGCACGGTCCATCGCCGCCGTCAGAGGTGATAGAGGGGCAGGGGCACCGCCGCTCCCGGTGGGGAGTACCCCACCCGACGCCACCAATCGACTCGCCAGCGCGTCCGGCGTGAGCAGGGCGTTAAGCATACCGAGCAGGCGACGACCCGCGTCGCGGATCTTGGAAAGGTCACCGGTCAGATCGCCCAAGCCCTGCTCCTCGGCTTCGTCTAAAAGCAGTTCGCTGTAGCCGATGATGTGGTTGAGCGGGGTACGCAGTTCGTGGCGGGTCTGCGCCATCGCCCGCGTAAAATCTTCCGGTAGCGGCATCGCCGTTACAGTCGCCGCCACCACGTCGCCTGGCTGTCCCTTTTCCGGTACCCCGTTCGTCGGTTGCTCATCCATTTGCGTTCGCTCGATTCAGCAGGGCGTCGATCTTTTCCAGCAGGCGCGGCAGTTCGACCGGCTTGGTGTCGTACTCGTCGCACCCGGCGGCAAGTGCCTTTTCGCGATCGCCCTGCATGGCGTGTGCGGTCAGCGCGATGATCGGCACGACCGCCCCGGAGTCGCGGATGGTGCGCGCGACGGCCCAGCCGTCCATACGCGGAAGGCTCATATCGAGCAGGATCAGATCCGGCGACTCGGTGCCCGCCTTTTCCACGCCCTCTTCGCCGTCCACCGCCAGCGACACCTCATGCCCGCGCCGCTGAAGGCGGCGGCTGAGCATATCGCGGTTATCCTCGTTATCCTCGACTAAAAGTATCCGTGCCATTGTTTTCCTTCCTGACATCTTCCCGTGTTGCTTCGTCCTTCAGTGTGCCGAACCGGCGCACCAGTTGCAGGATGTCGGCGTCGTGGTAGCGCCCTTTCTGCAGGACCGCCGTGACTGTGCCGTTCAGCCGCGCGAAATCTTCCGGAGTCAGGTCTTTCGCGGTGACTACCACGACCGGTATTTTCCGCCACTCCGTCCGTTCGCGCAACCCTTCCACGAACCCGAAACCGTCCACCTCGGGCATCATGATGTCGAGCAGTATCAGGTGCGGCTGGGCGGCGTCCAACTTTTCCAGCCCGACGCGCCCGTTTTCTGCTTCCGTGACCCGCCAGCCCTCCGCGTTCAGGAGCCGCTTCAGGAGGTCACGGTTCAGCGGATCGTCTTCCACGAGCAGGGCGGATGGTTGCGTGTCACCGGTTTCGGGGCGGTACCGCCCGAGCATCCGCACCAATTGATTTTTTTCTATCGGCTTGGGCAGGTAGTCGGACGCCCCGAGGGCGAGTGCCATCGCCTTGTTATCGGCGAACGTCTGGATGATTACCGGGATGCGCGCCAGGTCGGCGTCCTCCTTCAGCGCGGTTAGTACGCTCCATCCGTCGAAGTGCGGCATCATAATGTCGAGCAAGATCACACGCGGCATCGCCTGCCGCGCCAGACGGATTCCGTCGAAGCCGTTCGTAGCAGTGACGACGGCGTACCCTTCCTGCGAGAGCAGGCGCGATGTCAGGTCCAGAACCGCCGGGTCGTCGTCGATCACCAGCACCGGTAGTTGTGGGCGTGCGGCGGTTATCGCCTCTTCGTCCGACGTGCTCCCGGCGAACGCCATCGGGTCCACGACCGTGACCGGAATGCGGAACAGAAAGGTCGAGCCTCGCCCGTACTCGCTGATTACGGACACTGCGCCACCCATCATTTCCGCGAACCGTTGAACAATCACCAGCCCTAAGCCCGTGCCGCCGTATTTGCGTGTGGTCGAGTTGTCGGCTTGTGTGAACTCCTGGAAGAGCCGCGACAGTTGATCCGGAGTCATCCCGATCCCGGTGTCGGAAACCGCGAAATCGACAACGGCGATGCCCGCCTCGTCCGTGGCGCGGGTCACATCGAGCGTGACCTCGCCTTTATCGGTAAACTTGGACGCGTTCGACAGCAAGTTGAACAGGTTCTGGCGAACCTTCGTCAGGTCGGCGCGAATAGCGCGCACGTCCGGGGCGACTGTAACTCCAAGCGTGTTGCCGTTTTTGTCGATCAGCGGCTTCACGGTGTCCGCCACGCTCTTTACCATGTCGGCGACCGCGAACGTTTCGAGGTACAGTTCCATCTTGCCCGCCTCGATCTTCGACAGGTCCAGAATGTCGTTGATCAAGCCCAGCAGATGCTTACCCGCCGCGTTGATCTTCTGCAGGTCGGGGACGAAACCGTCCTGCCCGACATCCGACGCCTCTTCCTGCAAAATCTCGGAATAGCCGATGATCGCATTGAGCGGCGTCCGCAGTTCGTGGCTCATCTTGGCGAGGAAGTCGGACTTGGCGCGGTTTGCCGCTTCCGCTGCCTCTCGCGCGGCGTCCATCGCCGCCAGCCGGTTCTTTTCGGTCGTAATATCGGTGATCGTGCCCTCGTAATAGCGCACCGCGCCGTCCGCGTCTCGCACCGCGTGTGCGTTCTGTAGCACCCAGACCGTTTCGCCGTCCGCGCGCACGAACTGCGATTCCCGGTTGAAAACACGCCCGTCCCGCTCCATCGCAGCGACAAAGGCTTCGCGGTGGCTCGGGTCGGCGTACAGTTGCGTCCCGACACTCTGCACCGCTTCCATCATCTGCTCGGGCGAATCGTAACCGCAAATCCGGGCGAGACCGGGGTTCGCGCGCAGAAATCGACCGTCCGGCGTCGTCTGATAGATCCCCTCGGTCGCGTTCAGAAAGATAGTCCGGTAGTTGTCCTCGGCTTCCTCAGCGCGTATCCGCTCCTCGCGCGCCTGCTCCCATTCCGATTTGAAGCGCGACAGGACGGTATTGAACGAAGTCGCCATCTGTCCCAACTCGTCGCGCGTTTCGAGCCGGACGACATCCACATCCGCCCCGCCGCGCAGGAGTTGCCCCGCCGCCGCGTCCAGTTTCCTCACTGCCGCAACCACGCTCTGGTAAAAGCCGACGAGCAGGTAGAGTGCCAGCAACAGCGACCCGGCGGATAGGGCGACCAGCCATTTTTGCTGGTCGCGATAGCCGTCCACCCGTTTCTGTATCAGCGTGGTGTTCTCGGTGAGTGCCTTGTCGGCGAAATCCGCGCCGGTCTGAATGGCGGCGTTCAAGCGCGCGTCGATGTCGGAAACCGGGGAACCGTTCGCGCGGTCTTCAAGTCCGCGCGCCAGCGATTCGCGGGCGGCGATACAGCGGTCAAAACTTTCGGAAAGGCGCGGTTTGATATTTCCGGTAGGGTTATACTTGATCGCTGTATCAAAGCCCTTTCGGAGTTGAGCGGTGCCCGCGCGCATCAGGCTGGCAAGCCCGATCAGTTGCGCCTTCTGCTCCGGGGCGATAGCGGCGGTATCGTTCCCCGCCGCCTCAAGGAGCATCTGCGCCTGGACGAACTGTGAACCGGCTTGCGGCAATTGCAGAAGTGTCGCGTCCATCAGATAATAGGTGTCGAGGTCGGGATCGAGGATCAGGTTCGAAGTATCCCCGACAGTTTTAATCAATGCCCGCGTTGTCTGGAGAAACGCCTCGTGCGCCTCGTGCGCCGTTTCCGGGTTTTTTGCTACGAGTACGTCGTCCCAAGCGCGCGTGAGCGCGCCGTACTCGGCTGTGGAACCGAGGGTCGCGCCGCTACGCGTGTCCTCGTTTCCTGCGGCGGCGAGTATCTGCTCCATTTCGGAGCGCGCCCCGCCCCATCGTGCCTGCGGGTCCCCCTCGGGCGAGGGCTTAAGGACCGCCAGTCGCGCCGCCCGCGATTTCGGGACCGCAAAAAGCAGTCGTACCAGACGGCGCAGGTAATCGTTGCCGACGATCTCTTTCGCCGAAAACGCCGCGTTGCGGTCGATACTCTGCCAGAACTGCACCGATCCCCAGGCAAGCGGGATGATAAACAGCACCGTGATCAGCGCGAACTTCGCCGGGTAGCGCAGTCGGTTCATTAAAGCGGCGGCGGGGGTGAAAATCGACATGTCGTGAAAAGCCATGGTAATCCGTCAGTCAGCGCGCCGTGTCCCCAGGGCATATCCTCCGGAAAAAAAGCGTATGGGAGATCAAATGGTCGCCTAAGTGCTATTTGGGGAAGCAGGCGACTTTCCTATTGTAACACGGGTTAGTGGTTAGGTGTTAGGGAGTGGGGATTAGTGAGTAGTTTCCGGACCGTGAACGGTTCCGCTACGCGCCTGCGGCGGACGCTCTGCGAGCGGGGAGACAGCGACGCGACGCTTCCCAAACCCGCAGGGTTCCCGCCGCAGGCGCGTAGCGGAACGGTTCACCGTCCGGAAACTACTCACTAATCCCTACTCCCTAACACCTAACTCATCACCTCTCCCAGATCGCCGGACGTGCCATTGTTCCCAGCGACGTTTCTACCGGGATCATGGGGAAGTCGGGGGCGGGGGTCAGGACCACGGGACCGGTCGGTGTGGCGAGGATCGTGTCCTCCGTCTTGGTCCCGGTGATCGACGGGTTCCAGGCGAACGCCTGGTTCGTCCGTACCGTCTCCACGATGCCCGGCTTTGCCATGTAGTCGCGCCCGGCGTAGCCCGTCGCGCCGCCCTGATGGTGTAAATTCCACTCGTCGCCGTAGCCGCGCACCGTGTAGGCTTCCTGCGCCGCCGCGAAAATGGCGGCGGCGTCCGCTCCGGGTTTCGTGGAAAGGTTCATCACCGTGTCCACGAAGCAACACGCCTCGTGCCGCCGGCGCAGATCGTCGCCGACCGCGCCGAACGATACCAGGCGCGTCGCGCACGCAATCAGCCCGAACGCTTCGGCGCACGTCACATACATCACCAGCCGCTCTGCCGCCTTATCGGTCGGGATTGGGTGCCGGTACTTTGAAATTCGCTCGTCGGACGCCACCAACGTCAGGTACGGTGTGACACCCTCGTCCTCTAAAAAGTGATCCAGCACCGCGCCGATCTCGTGTTCCGTCATCCCGGGGTCAATCGCCTGCGCCGTGCTACTCATCGCCTGCCCGGCGACCGCTCCCAGCCATTTGTACCGCTCGATCTCACCGGGCGTCAGTTCGTAGCGGAGCGATGCCAGATCCCCGCCGTCTACTATCGTCAGTTTCGCGCCGCTCATCATCGTGTCGGCGGCGAGAGTCCCGCCCCCGACTATCTTCGCGGCTTCCGCGCCCGGGCTGAACGTGTGCCAGGGTCCGGTGACGAAACGGAACCCCTGCGCCTCTAACTGCTCCTCTTCCTTGAGTCGCGCCTCCTCGATGTTGTCGCAAAGAAGGTACTTGCCGCCGTCCGCCGTGTACAGCGCATGCCCGACGCCCCCGTCGCTCCCTTTGACGACGTGGTTATCCCGCCCGCACGTCGCCCACGCGAAATTGCGCGTGCCGCTGAGGATCAATCCCGAAAACTCTCGCTCCGCGAGAAACGCGACGATACGTCGGTTCTTTTCCTCAACTTCTTGCTTACTAACGTCGAATCGCATATCGCATCCCCCGTAAACCGTTTCGCCTCATTTCGCCGCGTCGAGACGCAATTCCTTCCGCACGATCTCGCCGTGCGCGTATCCATGCGGTACGGTTGATCTGATATAATCCGCACGGAATCATGTCTACTTCCGTCCCATCTTCGACCCCGCCACCCGCCCCGCGCCGGAAAATGACGCCGCTCCGCGTCGTCGGCATCGGTTGCGGCGGCGTCGCCGCCCTGTCGCTTTTATGCGTCGTCGTCGGCGGTGTCCTGTTGCAACGCGAGCGCGGGAAACCCTACAACGCGGTGAGTGAAGTGCGTGGTTTGGCGGGCGTGGCGGTCTATCCCGGCGCGGCGGTCGATGAGGACGCGACTCGCGACGGGCGTGCGGTGGCACTGCTGATGCGCGGGCTGTATCCGGCGGACATCACGACCGTGGTCGGCTTCCGCACCGGCGAGGAGCCAGTCAAGATCATCGCCTTCTATGATGCGTATCTGGCGAAATACGGCTTTACCAAAACCCGGCTCGGTGGCGGCGCGGGCGAAACGGGGGCGAGTTACGTCGCCGATGGGGTAACTGTCGTGATTCAGGTCCGAGAGGAAGAAGGCGAAGACCGGCAACTGTTCGTAATGCGCTTCGATACCGGCGAGAAGACCATGCTCCGCATGCCGCAGGACACGGTGCGCCCGGAAGATTTCAAGCGCGCCGGGGTGGGGAAGTAGTGGGTTAGTGGTCAGTGAGCAGTGGTTAGTGGTTAGTTTCCGGACCGTGAACGGTTCCGCTATGCGCCTGCGGCGGACGCTCTGCGAGCGGGAAATTCCGGCGGCGCGGCAGAGCGTCCGGTGTCCCTGCAAACGAGACGCCATCGGTTCTTCCGCACCCGGTGCGTCCGCCGCAGGCGCATAGCGGAACCGTTCACGGTCCGGAAACTAACCACTAACCACTGCTCACTGACCACTAACCTAAAGGCTCCGCACCAGCACTTCCAACGCGGCGATATAGGCATCGAACGCCTTGCGACCGGCGGGCGTGGGGGTGTATGTCGTGCGGGGGCGTTTCCCGACGAACTCCTTGCGTACGGCGATGTAGCCGTGCGCTTCCAGCACCGAAAGGTGCGTGGACAGGTTGCCGTCGGAAACGTTCAGGGCGGACTTCAGAAAGTTGAAATCCACCTCGCCGTGTGCCATCAGTGTGCTCATCGCCCCGAGACGTACCTTCTGATGGATCGCATCGTCAAGCCGCTCTAAACACGCCTCTAACGTTTCGCTACTATTTTCCGGTTTTCGCAGTGCCGCCGCCGCCATTAGTTTCCTCGTTTCGCTACCTTTTCGCCTGAATATAAACTCACCAGCCGTATTTCCGTCCCATGTACGCTCCGTACCAGATATGGACGCCGCCGAACGACAACGCCATCATCAGAGCGGCGCGTTCTTCCGGCATCAGCAGTGTCGCCGCCCCCATGCCTAAAAACACCCAACCGAGGGCGGAAACCTCGCGCACCGAAAACATGCCGACCGCAAGGAGTGCCGCCGCGTATGCCAGCATCCAGACGCCGTAGATGTATTCCCCGATCAGGTTCGAGTGCATCAGGTAGAACGCCGATAGCAACACGCCGACCGCGACACCGGGAGCCGCCGCCCGTGTCAGGTGCTTGCCCAGCGGCGAAAACGGCGTCTTCCCGACACGTACCGCCTTGCGCTTGGTCAACACCACGTCGGTGACTACCGATAGAATCCCGACGCACGCCCAGACCGCGATAAAAGCGTACCGGTCCATCGGGCGCGGCAGGTTCGGGAACGGCGTCACATACTGTGTCAACGCCGAGCCGACCAGCGCGAACATTCCGACCAATACGCCCGATAACCCCGACAGCGTCGAGTGCTTCGTCGACCGCTCCATCGTCTGCCGGATGACGCGTAAATGCTCCTGTGCCTCGTCCGGCGTGGTGACGACGCGGAACATGGCGGCACCACGGTTCGCGCCGTCCTTCCGGGAAGGCGGTGTTTCGTCGGGGCGCGGCTGTTTGGGGAACGGCGATGTCATCGGCGATTTTCAGGGACGCGTATTCTTTGCGTCACAAAGTTCTTAGAGATAGGATACCGCGTTTCGTAGCGGGCGGCAAGTGGGGGAACCTCACCCCCCCGCCCCCTCTCCGTGCCGGAGAGGGGGAGTAATATGCCGGAAATGTTTGCCACCGCGTGTCTATTCTGGCTCCCCCTCTCCGGCACGGAGAGGGGGCGGGGGGATGAGGTTCCGGGCGCGGCGGGCAATT
>JAYULM010000453.1:0-7258 GCA_043763605.1 Armatimonadota bacterium
GCCGCGTGAAAGCGCATTTCCATCCGCCGCGCGATCCCGGGCCAGTCGGTGAGAGATAGTCGGTACAGTTTATGCGGGATGTCCTCGCGGGCGATCACCGACAAGCCGCGCGGCTTCTGCAGGTCGGAGGCGACCTTCGCCAGAAACGCGTTCGGGGCAAGCCCGATGCTACAGGAAAGCCACTCCCCGACCCCGGAGCGGATCGCGTCCTGCAGACTCTGCCCCAGACGGAGGGCGTCGGGAAGTGCGGCTTCGTTGCGCCAGGGGCGCACGGTCATTTCGTCGATGGAAAGCACCTCATGCACCGGCACGACGGTTTCCACCGCCGCGATGATCCGCTTATGCACCAGCCGGTACAGACCCGGACGGGCTTCCACGATGGCGATGTGCGGGCAGAGTTGGCGCGCCTCGACCACGGAAGTGCCGGTTTTGATCCCGAAACATTTCGCCTCGTACGACGCCGCAATGAACGACGTGGTCTCCGCCATCACGGGCACGATCCCGACGGGGCGACCGCGCAGTTCGGGGCGGTCCTGCTGTTCGCACGCTGCGAAGAAGGCGTTCATGTCCAGCATGAGCCACCACCCGCCGTTCCACGTATACTCGCCGCGCTGTTGCTTCATCCCCCGTATTTTACATCGGGTGACATGCCCCACGGAAACAATTTGTTTGCTTTTTGTTTGTCTCAGTCCGTCAAAATTAGTCGAGTGAGTCGGAGCGCGTCATGGACGAAGGCGGGTAGGTGTTGGGCGGCTTGCGATACAATACGGGTGTGAACGTCCCGACCAAGCAACGTACCCGCGAACACGTTATCGCCGACCTGTCCGTCAACCACGCCGAGAAGATGTTTCTCCTCGCTGGGTATACCAGCAACCGCTTCGTTTCCGACTATGGCTACGATATGTTTATCAGCACGTTCGACGCTGACGGGTACATGGAACCCGATTTAATATACGTTCAGATGAAGGCGAGCGATGCGCCCGAATACTCCAAAGCGGGCGACTTTGTGACCGTGCGCGTAGATGACCGCGACGACGCAACGTGGTCACGCAATGAAAACCCGGTCGCGCTTATTTTCTACGATGCCCCGAAGGATGTGGCGTATTACGTCCACTACCAAACTCTGTTGCGAAGTTCGCGCCACAGTGTTCGCATACCGACCAAAAACCGCTTCGACCTTGACGCGGCATGACAACTGCGCGACGCGAAAAACGCCGATAGGAAAGGTTCTTTGTAAATGAGAACTATTGATTGGCTTACCTATGACGCGCTGTACGGCGTGATTCGCTCACACGGCTTTATCGCCAAGCCACTTGCCTCCGGGGGAACGCGCTTTGTTCACCCAAGCGGTGCGGAACTCGCTTTTCCCGCCGTGGAGACGGACGAACCGGTGCATCGCCTCCACTACGGCGCGACCGTGACCGTGTTGACGAACTACGGCATTATGACCCGCGAGGCGATTGACCTCGCGCTCCTGCAAGCCGCGCACCGTGTCCCCGCGTCTGTGTAGAACGTGCCAGGCAACACGCCGTCAATTAGAACCAGTCGAGCGAGTCCGGGCGCAGGGCGGGCTTTTCGGGCGCGCCAACGAGCGCGGCGAAGGTTTCCGCCAGCGTCGCGCCGCCCGCGCCCCGGGTCAGTTCGGACAGGTCGCCCTCAGCGATGATCGCCCCGTCGCGGATCACGGCGACGCGGTCGGCGAGTCGCTCCACGGTTTCCAGCACGTGCGACGTAAAGAACACGGTAACGCCCCGGTTGCGGGTCAGTTCCGTCAGAACCGCGCAGAGCGTGCGTACCGATAGCGCGTCCACACCGTTGAACGGCTCGTCCAGAAACAGCACGGCGGGCGCGTGAAGCAGGGCGAACGCCAGCGCGGTCTTCTTTTTCATCCCGAGCGAGTATTCCGCGATCAGCCGGTCGGCGTCGGCGGAAAGGTCGAGGAGCGTGAGCAGTTCGGCGGCGCGCCGGACGGACTCGGCTTTCGTAAGACCGCGCATCCGCCCCGCCCACTCCAGAAACTCGCCCGCGCCCAACTTCTCGTACAGCGCGATGTCCTCGGAAACAATCCCGATACGCGCCTTGAGGGCGAGCGGGTCGGCGGACACGTCGCACCCAGCGACCGTGGCAGTCCCCTCGGACGGCGCGGTCAGCCCGGTCAGACAGCGGATCACGGTCGATTTTCCGGCACCGTTCGGTCCGAGGAACGCATAGAAGATGCCGGGCGGCACACGCAGGGAAACGTTTGCGACCACGGTTCGTTTCCCGTATCGCTTGCCGAGGTTTTCGGTGCGTATCGCATCCGTCTTGGTATTCATTATTTTATGCCGTCCAGGAGAGAAATCAGTTTTTGTTCGCGCGCCGGGGTGAGCAGACGCGCGACAAGCCACACGGACGCGGCATATACGGCGGCGACGTATCCCGCCCCGAGCGCGTAGCCCGCGATTCCCCACGCCTGCCCCAGCATCAACACCGGGACGAAAAGGAGGTAGGTGCCGACGCCGACCGCCGCGTATACGAACATCAACGAGCGGTCCGGCTCCCGCTCGAACCGCTCGGTTTTGCGCGGCAATGGGAACGCGGCAAGCACGGAAACGACGTTGCCGAGCGCGGTCAGGAGCAGGAGTACCGGGAAAAGCCCGAGCAGAAGCGTCGGGATCAGGCGCGGGTTTCCGGCGTTGGCGGCGAACCCGGCGAGAACCGCGCCGTCCAGCGCGAATAGCGACGCGAACAGCGCGACATTTTTCGTGCCCAGGGTTTGCCATCGCTTTCGCGGGAGCGAGAATAATGTCGCGGCGTGTCCGGCTTCGCTCCCGAACCGGTCGCAGACGAATTGCGTCTGCCACACGGCGAGATAAAGCGTGACGCCCATTCCGAGCAGATCGCCGAGATTGCGCACGGCGTCGGGTCCGAGGTTGGGGGCGATCCAGGCATAGCCCATGGCGAGAAGTGCGCCCGCCGGTCCGCGCAATGCCATATGCGCGGACGGATCGCGCGCCAGCAATCGCACTTCAGTGACGAGCGAACCGGCTTGGCGCGGCGCGACAGTATTGCGTCTGCGGTTCGGTTTCGCATCGCTCGCGGGTTCCCCGCGCCCGGCGGCGCGACCCAGCAAAACAACTCCTGTGGCGGTCAGCGCGACACTCAGGGCGAGAGCGAGTAGCGCGGTCGTCGCACCACCGTCGCCGCCCGCCGTGAGGCAACGCGCGGCAAGCCCCGGCGGGGTGTTGCGAAGCGCGGGGGGCATGGTCGGCGGCAGCGGAGGCGGCGGGTCCCACGGCAGGCGTACCGGCGGCTTCGCGTCCTCGATGACCGACGATAGCGCGGCGGCGGGCGCGGCACGTAGCACGACACCGCCCAACACCAACAGCGCGGCAATTAGAACCGCGCCAGTACGCCCGCGTCTGGACACGAGCGTTCCCAGACGACCGAGCAAAAGGGCGAGACAGAGCGCGAACATCCCGAGAAGAATCAGAGCGGCGGTACTTCGCCCGCCGCCACTCGCCGCCGCTGACAGCGGGACCACGGCGACGGCGAAAAACAGCGTCGGGAGTGACCCGGCGAACGAGACGGAGTCCGCGAGGAGCGTCGCGCCCGACGGCACGGGCAACGCCCGGAGCACCGTCGCGGGCGGCGGTTCCATGACGCCGCCGAGTCCCCCGTTCCCGGCAAGCAGGAGCGCGACATAAAGCAACGTCAGGAGTAGTAGCGCGGCGCAGACGGCGGGGAACGCTTCGGCGGGAGCGGCGGTCGTCATCAGACGCGCGGCGCGACCGCCGATCTGCCACGCGGCGGGGCAGACCAGCACCAACGATAGAATGTTTGCCGCCTGCCCCGCCGGACTGAGCTCTATCGTCCGGCGCGTGATGTGGAAACGCAGGGCGAGCAGGGCGCGGGTCGCGGCGAGAAGTGACGGCGGGGGCAACAGGGGCATCGGCGGGTTCCGAACTGCTTACCGATTATTATGCCCCTTGCGTTCCGCGCACGATATAGCGGCGGCGGCATTCGAATGGGCTAATCACTGCCCGCCGAATTGGGCTTTGGCTTCGTCCAGCGTGATCCCTCCGTCGCCATTCGTGTCGGCGGCGCGGATGCGGCTCCACGCACTTCCCGCCTCCCCTTCTGTCACTTTACCGTCGCCGTCGCGATCCAGTCGGCGGAAGATGGGTTCGACGCCCGCGCCGCTTCCGGGACGACCTCCTCTGCCTAACGCCGCGCCGTCCTCGGCGACATACTCGATATAGCCGAGCAACATCTCATCATAGGTCTGCGGACCGAAGCGGACCGTTTTCGTCGGATCGGGGTTATGCGGGTTCTTCGCGGAGTTGTCGTACCAGCCGGTGAACTCGATGCGGCTCCCCTTCGGCACCGGGAGCGGCGTCGCGCGGCGGTAGGTCAACTGCCAGTTGAAATCGTAGCGCGGAACGTCTAACAGGGTTTCACGAACGCCGTCCGGCGTGACCAGATCGTAGCGGCAGGCGGTCGCGCGGACGTGCATGTGCGGCATGAACGCCAGAATCTTCACGTCGGCGGGGACCGGGAGTTGCGCTTCCTCTTTATGATTCTGCGCGCCGGGCGGGATATTAAGCCGGAGCGACGACACTCCGATGGATTTGACCTCGTGTTCCGGCGCGGTTTTCGCCCACCGGAACGCGATCTGTGTCCGGTCGTCCTGCGCGGTACCGTTCGGCGTGTAGTGCATCTGAAACCGCAGGACGGCGCCTTTCGGCAACTTTTTGGCGTAGCCGTCCGGGTACACAAACGCCGCAGTTCCGGGCACGTACGCGCCGAAAAAACCTGCCCGGTCGTCAGTCCTGTTTTGCGGCTTGCCCGGCTCCTGCACGAAAACCAGCACGTGATGCACCACGCCTTTCGCACCCGGCTTTACTTCGATGGAACGGACCCACTTGTCCTCGGAAATGTTGGTCGCGACCGTGATGTTCTGATACGGAAGCACCCCTTCTGCCTTGACGCGGTACGGTTCAGCGAAACCGAACACGGCGTCCGGCTTCCCGGCGGTCCACTCCGGATCGAATGTGCGCGGCAACGGGGCGTCTTTGGGATAGCCGACCGGCTTCGCTCCCGCCAGAAACGCCAGCAAATCGCGCTTATCGTCCGCCGACAGGCGGCGGTCATTCGCGTAGGGCGTGTGCGACGCGGTCTTCCCGTCGTCACCTTTCGTCGGCGCGGCGAACCACGGCGGCATCTGACCGGCGTCCACGACCGCGCGAATCATCGCCGAGTGCGCGACGACCTGCGCGTAATTTTCCAGCGCGAACGGCGCGACGCCCCCGGTCCGGTGGCAATCGCCGCAATTCGCCTGCACGATGCGCGAGACGCGATTGTGGTATGTCACCGGCGACGACGGCGGGGCGGGTGTCCGGTTCCCGGCGGCGAGCAGGCACCCCGGTGCGGTGGTTGCGGGAATCGGCGGAAGCGTCCCGGCGGCGACGGCACGGAGGGCGTCGGCGAGATAATTAGCGGTCGGCGCGTCTTTCGCCCAGGTCGGACCGTACTGATCGCTGACCGCGCCGCGATACACCAGGGTGCGGGCGGCATCGAAGACGAATACTTCCGTGGTCGAGGTCGCCCCGAGTGCGGCGATAGCCGCCCCCTTCGTGTCCCGCGCGACGGTTGCTTTCCAGCCCGCCGATTTCGCCGTGGCTTTCAGTTCAGCGGGCGTGTCGGTCACGAGAGGCGCGAGGTACAACACCTCGAGCCCACCGGCGCGGGCGTCCGCTTCCAGCCGACCGAGCGCGGGAGCCATCTTTTTCGCCACCGGGCAAGACGAACTTACCAGCGCGACGACCAGCCCCTGCGGTCCGCCGAACTCGGAAAGGTTACGCGGCTTACCCGCGAGATCGAAAACGCGGGTGTCTGTCAGTCGCCGCCCGACGCCAGACAGCGCGGGCGGCAGCGGGCGCGGTGCTGTCCGCAACACGTCCTCAGGTTCGGCACGCGCCGCCACCACGGCGGGCACGTTCGCCGAAGCCTGCCCGGTCGGTCGAGTCAGGGATGCCACCGCGACGACCGCCGCCAATCCCAAAACGCCGATACCCCAAAATCGCCCCCAGCCCGCCGCTCGTTGCATGCTTCGTTCTCGTTTCCCGTCAGATTACGTAATGTTCGATCAGACAGACGCGCGAATGTGCCTTCGGGTTCATTCGTCCGGGAACCTCACCCGGAAAAGGTGAACGGTTGTGTATAGGTAACACTCTCGAACCCGCGCTTCCGCAAAATCGGCTCCGATGTCGGCAACGCGTCCACACAGGTAGTGACAATGCCCCGCGCGACGGCTTCGCGGATGCGAACCGCGACCACCTGAGTGAACAAGCCGCGCTTCCGGAACCGTTCGCGCGTACTGCCCCCGTACAACCCGGCGAACTGGCTATCCGCGTGAAAGTAGACGCGCCCAGTGGCGGCAGGTTCCCCATCAACGTAGGCGACATAGACACTCATACTCTCCGGATGATACTCCAACTGGAACGCATGTCGCGCGACTTCCCGCGTGCAATCCCGCCCGGAAACCTCTTCCCTGATTATCCGATAGTCCCTCAAACCTTCCCTGTCTGTCACGCGCCGGATGTCCCCATCGGAAACGCCGAAACCGTCCAAACTCGCGTGGTCCACGAAGAAGACCATGAACTCTTCACGCTCGCCCGCCTCGAATCCCGCTGCCTGGAGACGTTCGCCCAGGCAACGCGGCTGATCGTGCCCGTAAACCTTCCATTCCAACGCGTACTCCGCACCCCGCGCGGCTTCAATCTGCCGAGCGATGACCCGGTCGACTTCACTCTCGGAACAGGGAGAGTAGACTATCTCGCAACTCTTACCGTCCGCCGAAACGTCCCGGATTACGCCGCCGTCCGAAAATCGGGTGACATCCGGGTAAGTGATCATCTGTCGTTCGCTATCGAGGAGTTGTAGTATTTCTGATTGCTGGTTGATGTCCATGTTGTCTGTACCACCGCGCCGTTGTCTCTCTCACCCCCCCGCCCCCTCTCTCATCGGAATGAAAGAGGGGGAGACAGAGGAAACGAAGTTTCCTTGAGCCGGAGGCGGAACGTATCTGCGTTTCCCGAACCGCCCGACAAGCGGGACCGCTTCGCTAACTCGTACTCCCCCTTGTATGATTGAGTTGTCGGTGGTGGGTATGATCTGGCAAAGCCTCGCCCCCTTACCGCACCCCGTCGCAATGCTTCACCAGCAATGCTACAGGTGACAGTCGGAGAGAGAGTGCTTACTAACCATCCTACCACCG
>JAYULM010000454.1:0-7258 GCA_043763605.1 Armatimonadota bacterium
CGAAAGTTCATTTGCATATTATGTTTGGCGTGCTCGCTCTCTTTGCGGAGCAGGTAGGTAAGACGAAGGAATGAATCTACATTTTTGAAAGAGGCTCGAAGATTAAAACAATATGGCAGGATGTCGCGAAACCGCTACAAGAGACAAGCGGAAATCTGATCAATAGCGGCTTGTACTCAAACTCTATCCTAAAACGTCAGGAGAAAGCGGTCCTGGTTAATAAGGTAATCGCAGAGTTGAATGATTTCACTTGGGAAAACGATAACTTTGATCAATGGCGCGGACAATTTCTGCCGAATAGTGGGGGCGCTGATTCCACTTTCGACGGCTATCTGATGTTTTAAAGACGCGTCATCGATTACGAGTGCAGTAGGATGGTGTAGAAATCGAGCCGAAGCCGTGTCCTGTTCCGTTCGGCGCGGTGTTTCGCGTCAATGTTTCATGGCATGCTACAATCTTCGCAAAGCACGGCGGCCGACGTATTCGGACGCAGAACGGTAACACATCTATGGGACTTTTGGACGGGAAAACCGGAATCATCTACGGCGTTCGCAACGAACGCTCTATCGCGTGGGGATGCGCGAAGTCGCTCGCCCGCGAGGGCGCGAAACTGTGCCTGACCTTTTTAGGCGAGCGCGAGGAGAAGGACGTACGAAAACTCGCCCCCGAACTCGGCGACGCTGTGGCACTGATCCACCCGTGCGACCTGACCAACCCGGAGCAGGTCGCGGCACTGCACGAAAAGGTCGGCGAAACGTTCGGCGGCAAACTGCACTTCGTCGTCCACGCCGTCGCGTTCGCGAAGGGCTTGTCCGGGCGGTTCGTGGACGTGTCGTCGGACGATTTCGACATCTCGCTCAACGTTTCGGCGTACACGCTGGTCACGGCAACGAAGGCGGCGGAGCAGTTTATGGCAGGCGGCGGGGCGGTGGTCACGCTGACGTTCCTGGGCGGCGAGCGCGTCTTCCCGAACTACAACACGGCGGGTATCGGCAAAGCGGCACTCGAATCGTGCGTCCGGTATCTGGCGTTCGATCTGGGACCGGGCAAGATCCGTGTCAACGCCATCTCGGCGGGTCCGGTAAAAACGCTGGCGGCGCGCGGTATCTCCGGCTTTGGCGACATGCTGAAATTCGCCGCCCAGACCGCGCCGCTCCGCCACTCTACCGAGATCGAGGAAGTCGGCGACACCTGCGCGTTCATGGTCTCGGACTGGGCGCGCGGGATTACCGGCGAAGTCCTGTTCGTGGATAGCGGCTATCACCTGCTCGGGATGCCACGCCCGACCGGCGCGGACGATTCCGAGCAGTAGGGTGACGGACGGATAAACCGGGTCCGGTTTATCCGTCCTCGTTTCCGAAATCGGGGGATGGGCGGGCGGCGTGCCGGATCGCGTAAACGCGCAGAGTGTCCGGCGTGCCGTCTTTGTCGTCGTCATCTATCGCGTAAAAAATGCGCCAGACGCCGACGCTACTTCGCCGCGCCTTTATTTTGCCGGTCTGAAACCGTTGCTGAAAGATGGGGCGGGAGAACTGCAACGATGCGCCCTCGTCCGGCTGATCGTAAAACCCATCCGGCGAGGCGATTTGCTCGGCGATGCTCTCACAGAGGTTTTTGATTTCCCGTGCGAAAGCCGCCTCCCAGCGCAGTTCAACCTCTTCGCCAATGCCGCCTAAATAATGTACGGCTTTGCGCCAATCCGAACTTGCGAACGCGGTCATCTCGAAATGGAGTGGGGAAGCCATCCTATTTCGTCCACCCCATCTCGCCGCGTAATCGGGCGAGTGCTTCCCAGCCCGGTTCACTCCGTCCTGCGTCGGCGTCCGCGACACCGCGCCCGATAGCGGCGAGATCCTCTTCGGTGAGCGGAATGTCGAGGGCGTTCAGTTCTTCCGGCGTCAGCCAAACGGCTTCGCTATCGCCAGGCGTCTCTATCGGGCTGTCGGTGGCGACGGAAAAGGCGACGTTGGCGATCCGCTCCTGCTCCTGTTTTGTCAGGGCGATAACGCGCCGGTACACGGACTCGGGCAACTCTACGGAAAGTGTCGGCATGACTCGGGTTCCTTTCGTGCGATGACGCGGTTATTTTACCGCGCCCGTCGGGTCGTGCGCCGATCCGTTCAGCGTGTCAGCCCGAACGACACTGCGGCGACATCCTCGTAGGCGACTTCGGATAGTTGGAAGTCAAGGCGCATACCGCCGCCCTCCCGGGAATAGCCGCGTGGGTCCGCCTGGACTCGCTTGCCGGACCGCGTTAGGGCGTACAGCGTGTACTGCTCCCAGGCGTCTTCCCAATCGTCCGGTACGAAGGCATAGAGACGACTTTCGGTCCAGGAAAAGCCGGGGTTGGTGAAGCCGATTGCTTGCCGCGTGTGGGTGAGCGTCACCGTACCGGGGGCGCATCGTGCCAATTGCGGGTGGGTAAGTCCGTCGTGCGGCACGCGGAATAGTTCCTGGTAATCGCCGATGGCTCCACCGCCGGACCCAGTCGCGCGCCGCCTTTGCTCGATCTCCGGGGTTATCGGCAGGGGGTTAGCGAGGGCGTCACCGGGGATCGCCAGCGGCACATCCGCGAATCGCGCCCAGCGGTACGCGGTGATGGTCACGCGCACGGCTTGCGCATCGCGTTTGGTTTCAAACCGCGTCAGGGGAATTTGAATCGAGGCGGTTTTAGGTGACAGGGTAATTTGCCGCGCGTCCGCCGACATTGCCCTGCCCCAGCGGTCAATCGTGTATGTTTTCAGGCAGTAGATCGCCGACCCGGTCGGGCGGCGGTTGGCGGGAAGGGTGATTTCAACCGGGTTCAGATAACTGTCATGGCTTGCGGTCCAGACCGCTTTCGCTCCGTAGGAAAGCCCGAATGAGCCGGGGATGGGAAACTGCGCAAGTGTCCGCGTGTCGGAGGCGAACGCGAGACCGACATCGATGTTCGCCGTGCGTGTGCCTTTCTTGAACGCCCGCCAGACGTTCGCCTCGCGCCGTCCATCCCGATCCGCACCGGAATAATGGACACGGATATATTTGTCGCCATCCGTACCCGGGTCGGACCGTATCAGCGAAGAAATTGTTTCGTCCGCGCTTCCCGCCCAGGAAACGGCGAACCGGTAGAGTGTCTCATCGGGCGGCAATCGTTCCCCGTTGTACAGCATATCATCGCCAAATGTATGCCTCACCGGGGGTATTTCGGGAAGTATTTCGGAACGGGGTTTCCACGCCGGATACCTGCCCCCATCGACGGCGGCACGGACTTCGTCAAGCCGTAGATTGGTCGTGCCGTCGATACGCGCTTCGCCTTCTAAACCGCAACACGAGACAGCGTAAGCGGCAAGCCGCTCGCCGAGAACCGGGGGCGTGTATCGCAATTGCGCGAGATCACGAACGAAAAACGGGAGCGTCACCGCGACGCACACACCCATCCAAACCTGCTGATGTCTCGAAAGATGTTGCAATATACCGCTCCTTGATCCGCCCCGACTACTTCGCAGATTATACCACCGGACCGGTTTCGGGGCGGTATCCGTTCCTGTAATGCCACGCCAACTCCGACCCCGCCAGGTCTATTTCTGGTAAACGCGGATGTAATCGATGTCCATGTACGACGGAAACGTGGTCGTCGCGTCGGGGTTTCCGGGCCAGTCGCCGCCGACGGCGAGGTTCGCGAGGATATACATCGGGACCGAGGGCACGTTGTCTTTAGTACGATACCGCTCCACGCCGTCGACGTACCAGACGATTTCGTTCGGCTGCCAATCGACCGCGTAGGTGTGGAAGCCCGCCGTGTAGTCGGGACCGACGAACTTGTCGCCTTTGCCCTCGTGCTTCCCGTCCACTTTTTTGTAATGGTTCGTCATGTATACCGTGGTCGGTTGGTGTCCCAGTGTTTCCATCACGTCGATCTCGGGCGGCCAGCCACCGTCGGCGGGGAGTAGCCAGAACGCGGGCCACATCCCCTGCCCCTTAGGAATCTGCGCCCGCATCTCGAACCAGCCGAACTTCTGCGAGAATTTGCCGAACGACGACACCATGCCCGAAGTGAACTCCTTGTTCTGGATCGTCCGGCGTTCGGCGATGAAGCGCATATTGCCCCTCCCGACGCGCCACCCGTCCGTCGCGTAATACTGCTTTTCGTTGTTGGCGTTGTAGTGTGTGCGATCCCCGCCGGGGTACGTATCGATCCAGCGAGCCGTGTTTAACTTCGTGCCGTTGAACTCGTCCGCGAACATCAGTTTCCAGCCTGCTTTTTTCATGCTCGCGGGCGCACGGCGCAGTACCTTGGGAGGCACGGCATTCGACGGGACGACGGGTTCCTGGGCAAAAACGGGCAAGCAAAACGACACGGCAATCATCGCCGTGAGAAGCATCTTAGCAGTCATTTGGGTTTCCTCGGAGTCGGATTAAGTAGGTCAGTGTACAGCGGGTAGTAACACGTTGCTATGGAGTTACGCCGGACCCCTTTCCCGTAGGCGTGTTCAGTACGGCACAGGGGCGATACAATCCTCCTGTGAACCTTTTCGAGGACGAACCTCAAACCACTCTTTCCGTGCCCCCCGTCTCCGTCCCCGGCGCGTCCGCGCCGCTCGCCGCCCGGATGCGTCCACGCACACTGGACGAGGTCGCCGGACAGTCGCACCTCCTGGCAATCGGCAAGCCGCTCCGTCGTGCCATCGAGCAGGACGACCTGCGCTCCGCCATCTTTTTCGGTCCGCCCGGTTGCGGCAAATCCACCGTCGCGGGCGTGATCGCCAGTGCCACCAAAGCGCACTTCGAGAACTTTTCCGCTGTTACCGGCGGCGTCGCCGATGTGCGCAAGATTATCGAGGCGGCTCGGGAGCGGAAAAAGGCGAATAGCAAGTCGCGCACCCTGCTATTCGTGGACGAGATCCACCGGTTCAACAAGGCGCAACAGGACGCGTTCCTGCCGCACGTCGAGGATGGAACCGTGATCCTGATCGGTGCCACGACCGAGAACCCGTACTTCGCGATTGTCGCGCCGCTCCTGTCCCGCGCCCGAGTGTATCCGTTCCACCCGCTCACCGACGACGAAATCGCGTCGCTGATCGACCGCACACTGACGGACACCGAACGCGGTCTGGGCGGGCGTAATCTGGTGCTGAAGGCAGACGCCCGAGAGTACCTGATCGGCGTCTCGAACGGCGACGCCCGCGGCACACTGAACGCACTGGAGTTGGCGGCAGCATCAGTGGTTGGATTAGTGGTCAGTGACCAGTGGTCAGTGGATAGTGCGGACCGTTCGTCCGCCGCGCCCTCCGGCACCGTTCCACTGACCACTGACCACTGTTCACTGACCACTAATCCCATCACACTCGCCGTCGCGGAGGAGGCGGTCGGCAAGCGGCGGGTGCAGTACGACAAAACGGGCGACGCGCATTACGACACGGTTTCGGCGTTCATCAAGAGTATGCGCGGCTCCGACCCGGACGCTTCCGTGTACTATCTGGCGCGGATGCTCGAAGCCGGGGAAGACCCGCGCTTTATCGCACGGCGGCTGGTAATCCTGGCGTCCGAGGATGTCGGGAACGCCGACCCGTCCGCGCTTCCGCTCGCGATGGCGGCATTCGACGCGACGGAAAAGATCGGCTTGCCCGAGTGCGCGCTGAGTCTGTCGCAGGCGACGCTGTACCTGGCGTCCGCCCCGAAGTCGAACGCCTGCACCGTGGCGATTGGGCGCGCCCGCGAGGATGTGCAGAAGGCACCGTTCAATGGCGTACCCCCGCATCTGCGCGATGCGCACTACGGCGGCGCGAAAAAACTGGGCGCGGGTGTCGACTACAGGTACCCGCACGATTATGCCGATAATTTTGTGGTGCAGGAGTATCTCCCCGAAGGCTTGCCCGCCGGAAATCGACGCTATTACGAGCCAACCGAAAATGGCGTGGAGGCGAAGATAAAAGCGCGGCTCGACCGGCTGTGGCGCGGGGACACTGAAAATCAGACCCCGTAGCAGACAGATATATTTGCGGTATAATTCTTAACGCTAATTATTGCGCTGGGTACTCTTCAACGAAAGGAGCAACTCCATGATAGATCGTCGCTTGTTTTTCGTCGGGGCAGTGGTTGTGGCCCTTATCTTCCTTTCTCTCATCGGTATGACGCCGCAGGTGTTGTGGCAGAAGGTTCAGGAGTTCGCCAGTGGTGCCGGGGGTGCTGCGAACGCTACGCTGGAGCAGACCGAAAGGCGCGGCAAACAATACGATGAGGCGGGGCAGATTCTCGACTCGCTCCCGGGTGAAAAACAAGAAACCTGGACCTCACGTAAAAGCCGTAACCTGAAGTAGCACCGCGCCGTTATACAGAACGTAAGGTGGGAACAACGATGCAGTACCGACTTCTTTGGGGATACGCGAACGGCGGCGGCAGCCTATGGTGGTTTGTCGGGATCGCAGTCGGAACCACGACTGCCCTCGGCTATCCCGCGTTCGTGGAACTCTGGCGTCACATTCTGTTGGCACTGGGCGCATTACTCTGTCTGTCCGCGCCGCTCCTCGGTGTCCTGGCGACCCGCGCGGTTCAGAAGCAGTTCCGGGAGCGGACGCGGCGCAAGGCGAGGCGGCAACGCGGTCCCGAATACGCCGATTACGCGTATATCCTCTAATCGTTTCGCGCCGGGTATGACAGTTGTCTGGGGTATCATCGCCCTATGAACGATACCATCGACGCGATCCTGTCCGCGCAAACGTTCGCCGTAGTCGGCGCGTCCGCGAACACGGAGAAGTTCGGCTACAAAGTCTGGCACATGCTCCGCGCACACGGCAAAACGGCGTACGCGGTCAACCCCAACGCCACAACGATTGCGGGCGAGACGGTCTATGCGTCACTCGCCGACCTGCCGCACCCCCCGGAAGTCGTGGTCGCCGTCGTCCCACCCAAAGCCACGGAAACGTTGCCCGCGCAACTCGCCGCCGCCGGGATCAAGTATCTGTGGATGCAACCCGGGGCGGAAAGCGCGCAGGCGGTCGCGGACGCTGAAGCGAACGGCATCGCTGTGATCCACGGCGGTCCGTGTATTATGGTGGAGCTACGCGCATGGTATCGCGGATGAAGCGGTGGCGGCAAATAACGATTGTCAATCCCGTTCCGGCTCACGCAGGCGGATAGGAGAATCGACAGTGTGACCGGGCACATTGCTGGCATACGGATCGTCCTATAGTCTTCGGCAAAAGTATTGCTGGTGAGGTATCCTTTCAGGCATGAAGCCACTCTCCCTCGACCTACGCCAACGCATTGTAGATGCACTCGA
>JAYULM010000455.1:0-7228 GCA_043763605.1 Armatimonadota bacterium
CGCTCGGTGGCGGAGCCACCTATAGACGTCGGTGAAACCGATGGACCGCGACCGACGGGCACCACCCACGGACGCGATTAACACCCAACACCCAATCACCCAACACCTAAACGATTCCCTGCGCGACGAGTTCGGCGGGCGAGGTTAGTCCGACGCGGACGCGGGCGACGGCGGTTTCCTTGAGCGAGACCATGCCCTGTTGCACTGCGTAGTGGCGGAGGGTCCACGCGTCCACGTTTTCGCGGAGCATCCGGGCGAAGCCGCCGTCGCAGGTGAGAACCTCCTGCACGTCGAACTCGCCGACGTAACCCGTGTTTTCGCACCGGGGACAGCCCACCGCGCGGTACACCGGCTCGCCGACCGACAAGCCGAGCCGCGCCGCCATCTGCTCGGTCGCTTCCTCAACCGCGCGGCACGACAGGCACAGTCGCCGTAGCCGCCGCTCCGAGTACACGCCGAGTAACGCACTCGCCGCCACTTCCGCCCCGATAGCCTGTTTGAGAGCCGCCGCCGCGCCCGCCGCGTCGAGCGAGTCGCCCGCCGCGCTCATTCCGACCAGGACCAGCGGGCTGCTCGCGGGCGCGACCGCCGAAACGCGGCACACCGCCGCCGCTACGCGCGGGTGCGCTGCCGACGCGTTGACCATCATCACGTCGGGGTCTTGACCCTGCAGCGCGTCCACCGCGTTCGCCACCGCAATCGCGATGGCTTCCGGAGACAGTTCCAGCGGCTCCACCACGCACTGTGATGTGTTCGGAATCTCGTAGCGCACCGCCAGTTCGCAGGTCAGCACCGTGCGGGCGTTCGCGCCCTCGTCCTGGGAAAGCACCGTAACCAGCGAGTAGAGCGTCTCCTGCCAGTTCTGCCCCGTCACCAGAACCAGACCGCCGCGCCGGGACAGTAGAGACCCCAGTCGGTCGCGTTGTGCGTGGGACGGGTTGAAGCGGTCGAGGAGTGTCGGGACGACCGGGTCGCGGCGCAATAACTGGAGCGTAACCCGCTCGCCATGCATTTCCGGGAGCACGGCGACACGGGTGTCTATCGACGGTAGCCCCGACTCCGTGAACGGGGGGAGCCAGCCGCGTTGCGGTCGGCGGCGCTCCCCGATGTCCAGGTGGGCTTGCCGCTTGATTTCGGCGAGGAGGGCGACATAGGCGGCGTGGGGCAACGTATGCGCGGAGCGGAGCAGGGAGCGGCGTTGCTGGCGGCGCGGCAAGCGGTACGCTATCAGCGCGTGCCCGCCCTGCGGCTCGACCGAAATCGCCGTCGCCCCGATTTGAACCGCCTCCTCCAACAGAGCGGAAAGCATCGCCAGAACCGCCTGTTCGACCGCTTCCGGGGTAGATGCCGCACCCATCGCGTCTGCCGCCGCCTGCATCGGAGTCACCGAAGACCCCGTCGCCGCCATCGCCCCCGC
Organism: Armatimonadota bacterium; assembly: GCA_043763605.1. Taxonomy (GTDB): domain Bacteria; phylum Armatimonadota; class Armatimonadia; order Armatimonadales; family Armatimonadaceae; genus JACMIU01. The sequence goes on from JAYULM010000455.1 coordinate 1,418, forward strand.
CGCCGCGTATTCGTCGCCCTCGCCGAACGCGCCCGCATACAGGGAGGATAACAACAACCCGGTTCCGTCCATTCCATCAGCCCCACCGTAAAAAAGATTCAGCGAGCGGCGGAGCAACGCCCCTTCCGCCAGGACGGGTTCCGGAGTCAGACCGGTCAGTCGCGCCGCAACATCGAGGGCTTCCGTGTCCGCCGGATTGAGCATCGCGAGCCGCAGGCTGATATCGGTGCGGCTCACGGGCAACATGACGAAGGTCAACGCGGCTTGGGGAGGCAACAGTTGGCTCACGGCGGGGTCGGCGGGGTCGGCATCCAGGTCGTGAAAGGGGACGCCTAACTGCACCGCCATCGCCTCCGCGATGTCGCGCGCGCTTACCAATCCCCGATCACGCAAAATATCGCCGATGCGTTGCCCGGTCTGTCGTTGCTGGGCAACGACCTCGACGAGTTGCGCGTCGGAGATCTTGCCAAGCTGGACACATATTTCGCCGAGGGGACTTTTCGCCGTGTTGATTTGCGTGACTGTCATAATTGTTTGTTTGCGCGGTTGAGAATCGCTATACCTTTTTGATACAATACCGGAGTATCTTTTTCCTGCGTAGCGCATGTCGCCGCGCCCCGTCCTATCATTGGGAGATCGTAGCTTCGATGCAAAACAGACGACAGGCGTATTCTATTATAGGCATTTTTGCCGGTGTGGCTTTAAGCCCGCTCTATCTGTGGGGGTGCGGTGCGGGAACCGGGCAGAGTCTGAACTCCCCCTCGCTCGGATCGCGCGCGGCGGGCGACACTGCCGGGAACGGTGGCGCGAAGGCTAACGCGAACTCTGTGCTCCCCGCGAAGCGGCTCGGCTTGTTCGTGACCGACTACGTCCCGCAAAAAAGCAAGACGGCGGGCGCGACCGACAAACCGGCGACCCTCGCCCGCTCCGAGAACACGCCCGACGCCACCGAATACGCGCACGTTTTCGTCACGCTACATAAGGTCGAACTGGTTTCCGCCGACGACCAATCGTTCCCGATATGGACCAACGATGGCGGGCGGGTGGTGGACCTCGTCGCCCTGCGCGATGCGACCGGCGAGCGACTCGCCCTCCTCGGTGGGGTCCCCGCGCCAGGTGTCACGGGAAAGAAAACCTACAAACGGGCAAGGATTACGCTCGGAAATAGTATCACATTTTTGAAGCGCGGGGAATCGTCCGGCAAGCCAACGCCGATTGACGACGCCGTCGGGCGCGACGACGAAGGGCGGCGTGTTTTCACCGTTCTGATCGACCGCCCGCGCGACCTCGGCAACGGCAAGGAGGACTTGATCCTCGCGTTCGACCGCTCGGCGTTCGTGTTCGCCGACGGGCGCGTCACGCCCAGTGTCCGCGAGGCGCGGGGCGGCATCAGCACCGACCCGGCGCGCCAGGAACCGGCGACGTTCGTCGGCACGGTCTCGGAAGCGACGGCGGGCGGCGATGGACCCGAGCGTGTTTTCGCGTTGACACCGGACGCGGGCACGCGCGGCGAGAATTTCCTGGTCTGGCTCCGTTCCTCCGCGCCGTTCTTCCGCGCGGACGGCAAATCGTCCCCGACGCTCACGGACGGGGCGAGGGTCGCGGTGCGCGGGCGTTTGCAACCCTCCACGAAGCGTGTGATCGCCGAATCGGTCGCCGTGCTCGCCGAGGGCGAAAAGCCCGGCGATGTCGCGTCGGTGATCGGTACGCCGTCCGACGCGAACGCCGAGGGCGGCTCGTTCGCAGTTTCCGCGAAAGATGTACGTCGGATCGAACCGGCGTACGCCAAAGTCACGGTGACGCTGGGGGAGGGAGCGGTATTGCGCTCCGCGAGCGGTCTGCCGGTGACGAAAGATCAGTTTTTCGCCGCGCTGAAAAGCACGGGTACCGACGGGTACGCCGAAGCCGAGGGCGAATACGAACCGACGACCGGTGTTCTGACCGCGACCCGCGCACGCCTCGCCGTCACGCCGGACGATAAAGCCACCCGCGAAACGTCGCTCACCGCTGTCGCAAAAACGGTCGGCGAAAAATCGCTCACCGTCGCCGCGCCGCTCGCCGAATGGGACGGGATTGTTCCCCCTGCCCCCGGCAAAGCGTGGACTGTGAATACGTCCGTCGGAACCGTTTGCCGGGACAAGGAGGGCAAGTCGATCACGCTCGCGGATTTCCTGACGGCGGCGAAGGACCCGGACACCTATGCCGTGCATGTCGTCGGCTCGTACGCCGGGGGAGCGATCACCGCGACGCGTCTCGAACTGCGCCCCGCCCCCGAAAAGGCAGTCGTCGCGAAAAGAGCGGCGGGCAAAGGGGAGAAGGACGGGGCGAAATCCGACGCGGACGCTAAGAGTGACGGCGAGGGCGTCGGGTCTGGCAAGACGGAAGCGGGTGCCGAGGCGAAGAGGGGCACGAACGAAACGCCGAAGCCGGAGCCTTCCGGGGCACCGTAGATCCGGTTCTCCCTCCCGTGTTTCCCTCCTTCCCCCCGCCCGCCTCGCCTTTTCCTCCCTCCCCCCAACCCCCTCCCTCATCGGAATGAGAGAGGGGGAGACAGCGGGAACGCAGTTCCCGCGATCCGGAGGCGGAACGTTGCCGCGTTTCCCGAACCACCTGACAAGCAGGACTGCCTTAATCCTTCGGATCGCGGGAACTGCGTTCCCGCTGTCTCCCCCTCTCTCATTCCGATGAGGGAGGGGGTTGGGGGGAGGGAGGAAAAGGGCGAGGAGGCTGGGGGAAGGGGGGAAACACGGGGGAGGGAGAACGGGCTAACCCGGTCGCGCCCGTTCGCCGCGAAGCACCAACCGCTCCAGGTTGCGGGAGATGTAACGAGTGCCGACGAACTCCTGATCCGAAAGCGGGTTCACCAGAACGGTGAACATGCCGAGCCGGTTCCCTCCTAAAATATCGGTGAAGAGTTGGTCCCCGACCATCGCCGACTCGTCCGGTTTCGCGCCGAGTAGCGATAGCGCGTGACGCAGTCCGACCGTTCCCGGCTTGTTCGCGGTGCGCGGCACATGCGCGATCCCCCAACTTTTCGCAATCCGTTCCAGACGCGGCAGTCGCCGCGTGTTGGACGCGAGACACACCCCGATCCCCGCGTCGCGCAGTCCGGCGAGCCAGGCGAGTACCTCCGGTGTCGCTACATCGTCGATCCCGTGCCAGGGCAGGAGTGTGTTGTCCAGATCCGTCACCACGGCGCGGATTCCTCGCGCGGCGAACTGTGCGGCAGTGACTTCGGAAACGTGCCGCACGAGCAGCGATGGGGTTAGGAGTCGGGACAGGCGGGTGAGCATCAGATAACCGTTATCGCGAAATATGTTCGGGCAGACACCGGCGTGAACCGTGCGCCGCATTGCACGTAGTGTATCGCGGGGGTACCATATTTCACAGCATGATACGGCGAGGCGACTTTCCGCACGCCGGGAACAGCAGGCATTTGTGAGCGAATCTATACCATTCAACCCCGCCGCCGCACGGCTCGACAATCAAACCGAAGCCGAACTGTACTCTCTCTACCGCGCCTATTTCGCCGACGCCGAGGCGCGGCAGTGGAACGTCTGGGAGACGATCCCATGGGAAACCACTTATTCGACGGAGCCGGGCGCGGAACTGGTGAACGCCGTTCTGACTTGCTACAGCGCGGAACTGTTTTTGCCCGATTACATGACGACGCTTTTGATGCACACGCGGTCGTCGCGCGGGCGGACGTGGTACGTGACGCATTGGTGCTACGAGGAAGGCAAGCATCTGCTCGCGCTCGGCGAATGGCTGACCCGGCGCGGATTGTTCACCGACGAGGAACTGCAGAACGAAGGCGCGGCTCTGATCGGCGCGAACCGCTGGCAAGCCGCCTCGACCGACGCGGTCGCGCTTTTCGTGGACGCGATCCTGTACGAGACGCAGGAAGAAGCCCGGTATCGCGAACTGCGCCGCATCGCCGAAGCCGAACACGACACGGCACTCGTCGCGCTGAGCGACCGCATCCTGATCGACGAGGGCACGCAAAAAGGGTTCTTCAGCCAGTCGCTCGCGATCATCGCCAAACGGCACCCGGAAAAGGTGAGTGAGGCAATCGAAGTGATCGCGGCGACTCAACCCGACCCGGACGCGGCGCGGCGACTCGTACGCGGCTTGATCGATGGGTAACCATGCGGGGAGTTAAGGTGTCTTGAGCATATGAATCAAGTTTTACTTTGGAATTTCGTCGTTCCGAGCGTTATCGGAATGATCGCTCTGATCGGGGTCGTCTGGCTATACGTCCTGCATGACTACGGCGGATGGCAACCCCTCCGTGTGCAGAAACACAGGGATCGCGTCATTCAGGCGGCGCGGTTAACGCTGTTTTGCCACGGTGGCATTGTCTCGTCCTGCTACGGGTTGCGGGTCATGACGGGAGGACAACCGCTGTTCGGTGAGAACACCGCCTTGCCGATCACGTTACTCTACCTCGTTTTCGGGAACTTCCTTTTGACTGCCCTTCTATACCGATGGGCGGATCACATTATCGCGAAGCGCGGGAAACTCGATCCACGCCGCGTAGTCGCCGGGGGAACGGACGACGGATACCCGGTACACCGCCCCAACCTGGGAAGCGGGCATTATTATTGAAACAACATTCATGGCGAACATTCCGAAGATACGAATAGCGGCATATGTCGCGGGGGCACTGATCGCGATTGCCGGTCCGGTGACGTTCGCGGGGATGATGCTCTCCGGCGCGGGGCGCGGTGTCCCGACGGCTCCCGCACTCTCGATAGTGTCCACGGGCACACAGGCACCCGATTTCACGTTGCCGACGCACAACGGGCGCACGATGCACCTTGCCGATTACCGGGGGCGCGCCGTGTTCCTCGTTTTCGTGCCGGACTTCGGTAGCCCGGAAACGCTGGCGCAGGTACGCTCTCTCGCCGCGACGGAACCCGATTTCAACATGGCGGGCGCGAAGGTGATGATCATTTCGTCCGACACCGGTGACGCCGCGCGCGCGCTTCACGCCGCGAACAAACTGCCGTTCCCGCTCCTGCTGGACGGCGGCGGCATGCTCGCGAACCAGTTCGGGGTCGGCTTGGGTATGCGCCGCACCTACGTCATCTCGCCGACGGGCGAAGTCAAATTCCGCGTGGACAACTCGGTGATCGACATCGCGAATCACGGCAAACAACTCCTGACTGTCAGCGGCTGTTGCATTGACGAAGTGGAAGCATCGCGGGCGGACGGTATCGGCAAGCCGGTCGGCGACTACTCCCTGCCGCTGGCGACGGACGCCGCGCACCCGATGACGACGCTCTACGGCGACGGCACCCGGAGAGCGACGGCAGTATTGTTTCTTTCGGCGAAGTGCCCGTGCTCCAACTCCTACAACGAGCGCGTCGCAGCGATGGCGAAACAGTACGCGGGGCGACCCGACATCCGCCTCGTCGGCATGTACGCGAACAAGGACGAAACCGCCTCGGAGATCGCCGCCCACGCGACGAAACACGGTTTCACGTTCCCGATCCTGCACGACAAAGACGGCTTGGGCGCGAAGCATTTCGGCGCGAGTGTGACCCCGGAAGCGTTCGTGATCGACGCGTCCCGGACGCTCCGCTACGCCGGGCGCATCGACGATTCCCGCGAAGTCGCGGAAGTGAAGACGCATGAGTTTACGGATGCGATTGAGGCGGTCGCGACGGGCAAGGAGCCACCGAAGGCGACACGTGCGTTCGGGTGCGGGATCGTTCGGTAGGGGGCGGGGATGTTCCATCCTCCGGTGGAAGCCTTCGGCTTGGGTTCCCTGCGGGAACAGGCTTGCCGAACTCGTCAGGCGGTCCC
>JAYULM010000456.1:0-7224 GCA_043763605.1 Armatimonadota bacterium
CGTGTCAGAAGCAGGGGATGGCGTTGCTGGATTGCTTGCGCTCCGTCTTTGCAGGAAACCCCGTTTTGCCTTCCCTAGATCATGCCTGAATAGTTACCAGAAACCATCGAACCGGAGCATTCACGCTCATCGAACTGCTTGTCGTTATCGCGATAATAGCAATCCTCGCCGCCATACTTTTTCCGGTGTTCGCCAAAGCCAGAGAAAAAGCGCGACAAACGTCGTGCCTCTCGAACCAGAAACAGATCGGAAACGCCATCATGCAGTATGCCTAGGATTATGACGAAACGTATGTTTTGAACGGCGCAGGACACTCGGCTATCTCCTGGGACCCCAACGGTTCGTATGCTCGCCAAGCGAACTCGTGGCGCAGTCTGATCTTCCCGTATGTAAAAAGTGAACAGGTTTTTGTCTGCCCCTCCAATCCGGACAACGACAAGGAGACGATTGACGGCGGGTGGCCCACGCCGGAGAAATTTTTCATTTCGTACAACTGCCTGTACGATTCCGTTATCACGGAAAATGGCGTCCCCCTCGCCGATGTAGACAAACCGTCTACGACGATCTCTATCGTCGAAACCTATATCGGACCGGACGGTACGAACGACTGGGAGAGGGGGGCACTGACCGAGCATTTCAACTACGGCTACGATAAACACCGCGATGATCTGTATTCCGGTCACAGCGGCGTCGCCAACTATCTGTTCGCTGACGGGCACGTGAAAGGGCTACGCGCCTCGCAGACGCTGAATGAGACGGGCGGTTGGTCCTACTGGAATAAAGCCAATAAATGGGACCCCAACGCCCAGGATATGGCGAACAAGACCGAAGCGAAGTGGAATAAGTAGCCCCCCCGCCACATGCCGCAGGCATGCAGGATATGTCTGCGGCGACTTCGGCATCACCGCAAGGAAGTATTTTGAAGCCGGGAGGATTCGCCCTGATTTTCCTGGGTGTTAACCGTGACCTCAAATAAGGATGATCTTTTGCTAATTCCGCAACGTTTCGTACTCGTCGCTCTGACCGTATCGCTATTGCTCTGTTCACTGGGCGGATGCCGCGCCAGCGCGGACGACTATTTCGCGACGACAAACGTTCTCGCGCCGATGAATGTCGCACAGATTATCGGCGTTTCTCGTGTAGAAGCAGAAGCCGCCCCGCGCGGCGAGGTAAAGGACGACAAAGATGCAGGCGGCGGGAAGTATGTCCGCGTGTCCGGCGAGTACCAGCCGATCCTCGGTGCTGATCTGCCGAAAACCGGCGCCGCGTTCACGATCTGGGCGCGGCTACGCGGCACTCAGGCGCAACTCAAAGGTACGCCCGGGGGCACCCAGAAAGAGTATGCGTGGTCGTGGGACAAGTCCGAAAAATGGAAATGGGTGCGCTTCGGGCGGCACACGCGGGCGGAACTCGGGGAAAACATCATGATCATACGGGGTACCGGGGCGGCGGGCGAAACCGACGGGATCGACTGCGTCGTGTTCGCCGCCGATGAGGCGTACACGCCGGACGGCACCGGGGGCACCGCACCGGACGGCACGGCGTTCTTAGCCGACTTCAAAAACAGTTCCGGCACCCAAAACCCAATACCCAACACCCAACACCCGATACCGGTTTCCGTGGACTGGGCGAAGGTCGAAGGCAGGGCAACGCCGATGCACTACTCGCTCAACCTGTACGGCGGGTTTTCCGAGAAGAACGCCGCGTCACCCGCATACAAGACTAACATAGAGTATATGGCACCCGGCATGGTGCGCTATCACAACGCGGGCAAGATGCAGCCATCCTCAAAATCCTGGGAAGGGTGTCTCAACGAAACGGGTACCGGTTGGGACCGCACCAAGATCGCCAAAATCCTGACCGCACTCCGCTTCAAACATAAGCCTGCCGTAGTGCTCAATATCCCGGCTTTTCCGGCGGCGATGGACGCGAATAACGACGGCTTCCTGGACGCTGACCGGTGGGACGACTACGCCGCTCTGTGCGCCGATTTGGTGCGCGCGGTGAACGTCGAGAACAAAATAGGCGTCAGATATTTCGAGATCACAAACGAGTGGGACGGGCGGTATTTCACGGATTTTTACGAGAACGGCGGATGGGGCGGTCTGAAAGACCCGGCGAAGCCGGACCGGTGGGACGAGGTGGGCGAGATTTACAACCGGTGCGCGCGGGCGATGAAAGCCGTCGATCCGACGATCAAAACCGGCGGACCGGCGGCGGCGCGTCCCGACCTCGTCGCGATGCACGAACGTTTCGTCCGCAAGACGCTCCCTTATCTCGATTTCTTCTCGATCCACGCCTACGCGTCGGGATCGGCGGACACCCCCGACAGCGAGGTGTACGACAGGGCGAAAGCGATGGGAGATTTTTCGCGAGACGCGGTCGCACTGATGAAAAAGGTGTCGCCGGGGCGTAAAATCCCGGTTTTCCTGGGCGAGTACAACATTTCCTGGACATGGGAGACACGTGACCCGCGTATGACGAACGCGAAAGGCGGCGTGTTCGACGCATTGACTATGGTAGCGACGACCCGCGCGGGCGTGGCGTCCGCGCAGGCGTGGAACGAGAAAGATGGCATCTACGGCAAGACGGATAACGACGATAACCGGCGACCCGGCGCGGAGGTGTTTCATCTGTTCAACACCTATTTGATCGGGGATCGCGTCGCGACGCGAACCGGTGACGGCGCGGCGGTCGTGGCGTACGCCGTCGCCAACCCGCGCGCCGGACGCCGTTCGCTCCTGCTCGTCAACCGCACGGACGCTGCCCTAACGGTCCACGCCACGTTCGCCGGACCGGCGACCGGCGCGAAACCGTACCAGCGGGTCGAAATCGCGTCCGGCAAGAACGGCGAGAAGCCCGCCACGACGCGCGAAAAAGCGTTCGCGAAACCGGGAAAAGGCGCGTGGACTCTCCCCGCGCACTCGGTCACGGTGCTGACGTTCGGCGGATGACGCGCGATTCCTTGAAACAGAGTGCCACCTACAACTTTTCCAGCAAAAGTGGTGCCTTCCCCTGTTTCTCTATCGCGTCGTCGAACTTCAGGAACGCAGACAGGTCTTTTGCGGCGACCCGTTGCGCCGTGAAGAGGAGCATCCGCTCCGCCGTCAGGACGTTCCCGCTTAGCGCGTAGGTGAATCGGTACGAGCCGAACGGCGCGTCGCCCTTGATCTCTGGCGCGAGGTCTTTGACCCGCCACCCGGCGGGAATGGTCATCGTCACCCGGCTCGTTTGCCGGATGCGGGACGACGCGACTTCCAGATCGGTGCGGCGCAGTTCGGCGTCGGTACGCATCATCTTCAACGGCGTCGCGCTGTTCCCTATCCTGTTGGAAGCCCACGGGACACGGGCGATGATGAGACGGTCGGTCGCCTGGGCGAAATCCGGGATCACGAAATCCGCGCTCATTTCCACCGGGGAATCCGCCGCCGCGAGTCCGCTGATTCGGGTGTTCGCGGGTTGGGAATCCGGCAGGATCGCGGAAAAGAACGCGGTCAACGCCTGATTCTGAGACGATTCGGGGACGCGCCGAAACGCCATCCGTAGGAGCCACCCTATCCCCCCCGTCGCCGTCAGTCGTTGCGAGCCTTTCACCCCGCCCGCCGCATCCAGCGTCGCCGACACCGTTTCGGTGAGTTGTGACTTCTCGACCGGCATTACCGGTGTTACCGTCAGCTCGTTCGTGGAGTCGGCAATAACCAGTGCGGGCACCCCCTGATCCTCAAACGGCAGGTTTCCGTACTCCAGGGAATCGGCGGTAGCATCTACCCAGAGGGGACCGTTCGCCGTTTCGATCACCGTGATCGCGTGGTTGAAACGGGGTCCGGGAAGATACGGCGTAATGCCGTCGCTACGCCCGGAAAGGAGCACCATGTTCGCCTTGATGCCGAGATGCTTGAGCATGGCGACCGTTAGCGCGGCTTTGTCCTTACAGTCCCCATAACTGTCGCCGATGACGGACTTCCCCTCCGTCGGTACAAACGCGCTCAACCGGAACGGGGAACTTTGATACGGTATCTCGTCCGCGACGAACCGGACGACGGCGCGGATTTTCTCCTCCTCGGTTTTGGCGTCTTTCGTCAGATCGTCCGTTTTCGCCCGGACGACCGCGTCGGGCAGGCAACGCGGTGCCGAGAGAGAGCTGTACCAACCGACAACTTCTCGCCAGTCGGCGAACGTGGAAGCGTCGAGCCACATCCCACTGTCACGGTGCGGTGAGGCGAGAATTTCGGGGCGGGCATCCCCCTTGCTGGACACGTTCCACTCGCGAATGCGCCACTTACCCGCCTCTTTCAACGTCGGCTCCGGCAAACCGCCGTGCCCGCTGAGTGTCAGCGACATCTCTTTCGGAGTCACCAGCACGAAGCGGGAGAGATTTACCCGGCTATCGGGGGTGGCGAAAAACCAGGAGGTCCAGAATTTGCCCGCCAGTCCGCCGGTCGGATAATCGTCCACCCGGTATACGAGATCGATCGTGTCTCCAGGCGCGAGCGATGGGAACGCGGCGAATTCGTCCTCGCCCTTGTCCTTGCAGTCCACGATTTTGCCGTTCGGCTTGATGATCCGCGCCACTTCGACCGTCCCCGTACCGGTCGCGGTGCCGGTGCCGATGGGATACTGCTGATACTTTTCCGCCGCCGCGCTATCCAGACAGGTAATGATTTCGTGCGTATAGTGTGCCTGAGCGAAGTCGGGGTAAACGATCACATACCCTTCGTCCAGAACGCGGACCTCGGAAACGCCGGGGTTGTCGGCGGCGCGGGGTAGTTTCGCCAGCAACGGAGCCGCGTCAGTCAGCGTCACCAGTTTAGCCACCGACTTTTCCCCGGCGAGGAGTTGCACTTTCTCGCGCAGGACCATCCGGGACGGGTCGAGACGGATCGCTTCGCGGTAAGAAAGAAGGGCGGCGACTTTGTTCCCCATTTCACTCTGGACATCGCCGAGCCGCGCCCGGATCAGCGCGGACTGCGGGAAATCGCGCTGGGCGCGGGTGAGCAGTGCGGCGGCTTTCGGAAACATCCGGGCGGACATATACGCGTCGGCGAACTGGAAATAGGCACCCGGATTCGGCGTGTTGCCGTCCAGGAATTTCTGGTAGGCGAGGAACGACCCGCTCAAGTCGCCCTTCTCGACCAGCCGGTCCGCGTTTATGGCGATCAAACCCGGGTTGCTGGGGAACCGGACCAGCGCGGCTTTCAACACGGCGTCCGCTTCGGGCTGTTTTCTGCCGCCGATCAGCCATCCGTACAATTCCGCCTGATTATCTGCGCCGGGTGCCGCCGCGGTCGCACGGCGGGCGGTACGCAGGGCATCGTTGCCCATCTGTGCGGAACTTTGCGCCCCGGCGAGTGCCCAGAGCAGATTCGAACTGGCGGGATTCACGGCGAGGAGTGCTTTCAGTACTTTGATGCGCTCGTTCGGTTTCAGTGCCTCGTCCATCTCCTCCAGATAGTCGAGTTGGGCGGCGACGATACGCGGGTCTCGTTTCCGTGCCACCTCCCTCTCCTCGCTCGCCGCGTTCCTTTCGTCGTTGTAACTAAGCGACACGCTCAGTTCCCAGTGAGCGATCCCGCTATCGGGAGCCAGAGCCACTGCCCGGCGGCAGGCGGCGACGGAGGCTTCGTAGTCGCCGTTGTCACGCAGGCAGACGCCCAGACACAGTTGCGCTTCGACATCGTCGGGCGCGGCGGCGATCCGGCGGCGCAACAGGGCTATCGGTTCGGAAACGGTGGGTGGTGATGGTGGCAACGCAGGAGCCGTCCGTACTGGCAGGTATGTCTGTGCGAGGAGCGGGTTCACCGGTAGCCGGAGCGGCGTTTCGCCCGAATCATCGGTGAGGCGCAACCGAAAAAGGACGTTATCATCGCGGTCCTCCGCTACTTTGACAAGGATGGTGTTCGCGCCTTTTTTCAAGGAAACGCGCACGGCAAGCGGGTCCGACACGAGTGTGATCGGCGTACGATAGATAGGATCACGCAGGACTGAGACGCCGTTGACGAAAATTTCGGAGGCTCCCCCGACCTCCAGAGCGAGCATGGCATCGCTGTCCTCGGCAACATTGACTGAGGTTACGGCATAATAAACGCCGGACAGCGATTGACCGAGACTTTTTCGGATATGTACAGTCCCATCCGGCACCTTGAGCGACAAGGGGAGCCACTTCAACGCCATGCCGTCTATCCCGGACGCCGATTCCTTGAAGTCGATCTGTTTTTCCGGTGCGAAAGCGGTGCCGAACCCGGAGCGGGAGGCGTTATTGAACGGTCCGATGATCCGCCAGTCGCGGATGTATCCAGACGACGCCCACGCTTTGGCGGCGTCCGCCGATTTTCCCACGTCGAAGGCGACCTGCGCCAGCGCGTCCCGCGCGGAGGCGCGGAGGAATGGCGGGGTATTTTTGTTCGCCAGGATGGCGCGGGCGGCGGCGGAAAGTGCGGAATTATCCCCGACCTTGTTCGAGGCGGCGACGAAATCCGCCCAATAGGCGGCGGCTTGCCACGAGTCGGGCGCGTTCTGATACATCGGCTTCCAGGCGGCGACGATGTCCGCCGGGTTGTCCAGCGCGACGGCGACGACGCCGAGTTCGCGCCGCGCGGTCAGGGCTTTCGCCCCCCCGGCTTTCGCCGCTTTGAGCAGGATCGGTTTCGCAGTCGCGCACGACGATTTCCACAGGGTTTGCGCGTGGACGGGTTGTGCCACCAGAATAACCGAGGCGGTGGCAAGGAAAATAAGCAAGCGGGAGGGGAAGAGCACGGTGATGGGAACTCCTTCTATCAGGCAGGTCGAACAAGAATATCGGCACCGCCGTAAGATTCGACGAAAGAGCGAGGAAACCCTTCCGGCGGGAAACGAGAACAGGGCTATTCAGTTATCGGAGCGAATCGCCCGCCTCGTTTTGACCTCACTCCCGGTGCACTCTAGGTGAGGTTCTGGCGTGACTCCCATAACGGAATGGCCTTGCGCGGTTACAAACATGGTCGGCTACCCGCCCCGTTTCCCGGTATAATGGTTCGACAGGTGACGGTTTCGCGCTGCCACCTGCCTATCTCATCAGAGGATTACCCATGTTCGCCCTCAATTTCTACAACGAGCTTTACGGCGACGCGCTTCGCAAAGGGCGCAAGACCGCCACGATTCGCCTCGGCGATAAATCCGACAAATACCAGTCCGGGCAGATCGTCTGGGTCACGCTCGGTCAGCGGTTCGGTCGCCACACCAAAGTTT
>JAYULM010000457.1:0-7223 GCA_043763605.1 Armatimonadota bacterium
GTTCACTGCGGCGGATGCCCGTGTGAAATTGCGTCACCTTTATCCAAAGTTTGAAGAGGGACAAAATTTCAACTATTCAACGGGATGAGGTACTAAGTACAAAACTATGAAGTATCTTGATGTCAATGCAACACCAGTAAAGTTCCCTTTCTATGCTTATTCCAGTGAGAACTCAAATTATCCTTACTATTTATGATATCAGTGACCGTGTAGGTCTTTATGGTTCAAACAAAAAAAACTAATCGGCGATGGGGGAACCGGACTCGTCTTCGCGGCTGATCTCGGCACCGATGCCGCGCAGTTTGCCGACGATGTTTTCATAGCCGCGTTCGACGTGGAACGTGTCGTAGACGCGGGTCTCGCCGTCCGCCGCGAGCGCGGCGACGATCAGCGCGGCACCGGCGCGGAGGTCGGTCGCGCGCACAATCGCGCCGGAAAAGCGCGGAACGCCGGTGATGATCGCCTGCCGCCCGCCGTCCGCCGAGATCTTCGCGCCGAGTTTGGCGAGTTCGGTAAGGTAGTGGAAGCGCGATTCATATACCGTGTCGGTGACAACCGACGTGCCGTCCGCGAGGGCGAGTAGCGACGTGAACGGCTGTTGCAGGTCGGTCGGGAAGCCGGGGTGCGGCATCGCGGTCAGGCGCGTGAATTTGAGCCGCCCGGCTTCCTTGCCGCGAATACGGACCCCGCCCGGGACGTCTTCCACGCCGACGCCCATTTCGGCGAGTTTGAACAGCACGGCGCGCAGGTGGGCGGGGTTCGCGTTCTGGAGAATCACATCGCCGCCCGTAATCGCCGCCGCCGCCGCGAACGTCCCGGCTTCGATGCGGTCCGGCATCACCGCGAACGTCGCGCCACGCAGTGCTTTGACGCCGCGAATAGTGATTGTCCCGGTGCCCTGCCCGGAAATATCCGCGCCCATCGCGGCAAGCAGGTCGCCCAAATTTTCGACATCCGGCTCCTGCGCGGCGTTCTGGATCACGGTGACGCCGTCCGCGAGGGTCGCCGCCATCATCACGTTCATTGTCGCCCCGACCGAGGGCAAATCAAGGTAGATGTTCGCGCCGCGCAAGCCGCCTTCGGGGGCGTCGGCGCGGATCGCGCCGTGCTCGCTTTCCACGGTCGCGCCGAGGGCTTCCATGCCTTTTAGATGCAGGTCCACCGCCCGCGCCCCGATATTGCAGCCGCCCGGTTGCGGGATCACGGCTTTCCCGAGGCGGGCGAGAACGGGACCGAGCACCCAGAACGACGCCCGCATGCGTGCGACCAGGTCTACCGGGGCGGCGAACTCTTTCAAACCGGAGGCGTTGATGCGAATCGTGTGTCCGTCGCCCTCGAACCCGACCGTGGCACCGAGGCGGCAGAGCAGTTCGGCGAGGGTTTCGATGTCGGAAATGCGCGGAACGTTGGTGAGCACCGTGTCGCCGGACGCGGCGAGTAGCGCGCCCGCGATCAGCGCGACGGCGGCGTTTTTCGATCCGCCGATGGATACGGTTCCGTTAAGTCGCTTCCCGCCCCGTATGACGATTCGCTGTCCGTTGCCACCGTTGCTACTATTGTTTATGCCTTCGCCCGAGCCGTTTTCTATCACGCGCGTCGCCCTCCGTGCCGCCAATATAACCGGCAGTATATCCGTCGCGCGGGTGTCTGTAAAGGGACGGGGGCGAAAGTTATACGCGGTCGGGTTGGGTATCGTTACGGACGCAAGCCTTTTCCACGCAATAAATCGTCCGCCCACTCCGTATCGGCGGGCGAGAGCGGCGGATCGGGTTCACTCCGGTAGTTGATGCCTTTGTGCCACGCGCCCAGCCGATACGTTTCGTCCCAAACCTCCTGCAGATCCAGAAGGGTGTCGTCCCATCCTTCTGAGAGCGGCACCCGCACTACCGGCATCCGGTCGCGCACCGTGAACGGATACACTTCATATCGCTCGTCTCCGGCGCGTCGTACACACGATAGATAGTCGTACTTGACCCTCGCCCGTAGCGCGTCCGGCGGCACCGCGACCGTGTGTTGCCCCGCACGGAGCAGATCGATTTCCAGCAGGTGCGTCGAACTGTCCCGCGTTTGTCGTTGTTTTTTGACGTACTCGGCGCGCCCGGTGCTTTCCCGCGCCTTGTTAGTCGGGCTGAGTACCTCAAGCACCGTCACAACCCGTTCGTCGTCCACGGACAGGATCTGCAGATACCGCTCGAAAACCTCTTCCTCAGCGAAGGAAAGGACGAGGGGCGTGGTCGCGACGCGCACGACGGTTGCTACCGTCGCCACCGGAGGGCGCGGCGCATCATCGTCCGCTGTCGGGGCGCGGGAGTTCAAGGCGTCCGGGTAGATTAACTGGTGGTGCGGCAGGATGTAGGCGCGCCCTTCCCCGCGCGCCATAAACGCATCGGGCAAGACCGCGTTCAGTGCCCCCATTATGCAGGTGATGAGGCTACTGTGGACGCTACGCCAATATAGTATGTTTTCCAGATACGGGTCCATGCCCGGGAACGGGGAAGGCATCCGGCTCTCCTTAATTCTGCTACGCGACGGCACGAACCCGCCGTGCCGTCTTCGATGGTATGGTACCGCTTACGGGCGTAGACCGTTCTCGCGGAGCAGGGCGTCCGCCCATTCCGTGTCATTGGGCGAGAGTGGCGGCTCCGGTGCTTGCCGATATTTCAGGCGGTGCCCGACCGCGCTCCGGTCGTAGACGCCATCCATGATCGGTTGCAGGTCGAGTAGCGCGTCGGGCATCCCTGGTAGCAACGGCACCCGCACTATCGGGAGCGTGTCGCGCACCGTGAAAGGCCAGACCTCGAACTGCCCCCGCCGGTTCCCGACCCGGTGGAGCGAAACGAGATAGTCGAACCGCGTCTTTGCCAGGACGCGTTGCCGCCGTACCGCGACGGTGTGTTCCCCGGCACGGAGCAGGTCTATCTCCAGCAAGTGACTTTCGCTGTTCAGGACGCGGCTTTGTTTCACCGTGTATTCGTCGCGCCCGATGCCCGCCCGCTTATTGGTCGGACTGAGAAACTCGATCACGGTCAGGACGCGCTCCTCGTCATCGGCGGTGATGACTTCGATGAACGGCTCCGTCACCTCGTGCGACGCATACTTGATGACCAGCGGCGGGGTTTCGGTGCGCTCCATAACCGCCGTGCGTGAAGCGGATAGGGGCGCGCTTGGCGACTCGACCACGATAGCATCGGGATAGATCTCATCGTCGAACGGCATTACGTAGCATCGTTCCTCATACTGCGCGATAACCCCCTGCGGGAGTTGCGCGTTCAATTGATACGTGATGTCGCTGATGAAATGTCCGTGGAATTGTCGCCAGCGGAACGTGTTTTCGATATACGGGTCCATGCCCGGGAACGGGGAAGGCATCCGGCTCTCCTTACGACGACACGAACCCGCCGTGCCGTCTTCGATAGTATGATACCGCCTACGGACGCAAACCCTTTTCACGGAACAGGGCGTCCGCCCACGCTGTATCGGCGGGCGAGAGCGGCGGATCGGATTCCTCCCCGTACTGGATGGCTTTCGCCCAACGACCGAGCCGGTACGCCTCGCCCCAAATCGCTTGCAGGTCCAGGTCGAAATCCGCCCACCCTTCCGTCAGCGGGATACGCACCGTGGGCAAGGATTCCCGCACCGTGAACGCCCACACCTCGAAACGTGTCCGCGTTTCGTCGGCGCGGCGTAGACACACCACATAATCGAAGTTTTTCCGCGCCCGTATCGTCTCCCGCGCCACGGCGACCGTGTGTAAGCCGCCCCGCAACAAGTCGATCTCGACCAGATGCGTGGAACTGTTCAAGATCTGTTTCTGCTTTTTGACGTACTCCTCGCGCCCGGTACTTTCCTGCGATTTGTTCGTCGGACTCAACACCTCGATCACGGCGACGACTTGCTCGTCTTCCACGGAAAAAATCTCGACGTGCGGCTCGTAGACCTCGCGTTCGGAAAACTCGAACAGGAGCGGGGGGGAATCGGTCCGCGTCGCGGTAGCGGCGGCGATTTTGCCCCGTTTCAGATCAGCCGCATCGGCGGACGGTGCGCGCACGACGATAGCGTCCGGGTAGATCAGTTCGTGCCGGGGCAGGATGTAGGAACGCCCCTCGGAGCGCGCCAGAAACGGCTCGGGTAGCGATTCGTTCAACTGGAACGTGATCAGCGAGATCAGGTCGTGGTGGACACTTTTCCAATACAGTACGTTTTCCAGGTACGGGTCCATGCCCGGGAACGGGGAAGGCATCCGGGTTCTCCTTGCGGCGGTTTCCGATTCGCGCCGGTAAAAATCAGTTAAAGGTATAATACCGCTTGAAGGGACCGGAATAAAGCATGACGATACGCGAACGAACGGAGCACTGGGAGGCGCGGATGCTGTCGCCGCACGCGGCGAAGTCGGCGCAGTCCCGGGGGCGGGCGCGTCCCGAGGAGCCGGACCCGGTGCGCACCGCATTCCAGCGGGACCGTGACCGCATACTGCACACCAAATCGTTCCGCCGTCTGAAGCACAAGACGCAGGTGTTTCTGGACCCGGAAGAGGACCACTACCGCACCCGCCTGACGCACACGCTGGAGGTGGCGCAAATTTCGCGCACGGTCGCCCGCGCGCTGCAACTCAACGAGGATCTGACCGAAGCCATCGCGCTCGCGCACGATCTGGGGCACCCGCCGTTCGGGCACGAGGGCGAGGAAGCCATCGACGCCGTGCTACAGGAGTTCGTTCCTGGCGAGCGGTTTCGGCACTACGAGCAGTCGCTCCGCGTGGTGGATGTGCTGGAAAAGCGCGGCGAAGGCTTGAACCTGACGCACGAAACGCGGATCGGGATCGTCGGGCACAGCAAGGGGCGCGGCGATTTGAGGGCAGTGGTCAGTGATGAGTGGTCAGTGGTCAGTGGTTCGACGGTCGAGTCTTCGCAGACCGTGCCTCCGGGACTGACCACTGACCACCCATCACTGACCACTCCCTCACTCGAAGCCGCCGTAGTGCGTATCTGTGATCGGATCGCTTATGTCAACCATGACATCGACGACGCCGTGCGCGCCGGGATGCTGACCGCCGAATCGCTCCCGCGCGAAACGCTGGAGTTGCTCGGGCGCACACACGGCGAGCGGATCGCGCGCATGGTGACGAACGTGATCGAAACGTCGCTCGATCAGCCGTTCGTCTCGATGGGCGAACCGATCCTGGGCGCGACGAACCGCTTGAAGGACTTCCTGTTCGAGAACGTGTACACGAAGCACAACGCCGCGAAAGCCGAACTCGCCAAAGCCGGGGAACTGCTCCGGCAACTCTTCCGCCTGTACATGGCGGAGCCGGAACGCGTCCCGAAGAACCGCGCCACCCGCGACATGGACACGGCGACCCGCGCCGTGATCGTCTGTGACTATATTTCCGGCATGACCGACCGCTACGCCAGCGAGGTGTTTCTGCGAACGTTCTTCCCCAAAAACTGGGTCTCCCCGATGTAGTACGGCGGGACGCGACCACGAAGTTCACGGAGTTCCGGCGGGGCGCGACGGGTGTTTGAGTTTTCGGCACCGCGCGTTCCCGCCCGGCGAGGAGACGACGACGAAGCCCCAGACCGTTCCCGACTTCCCGCTCGCGATTAAAGCAGTGATTTCCCTTGACAGAATGCACAACCCACGGTAAAGTTAGGCACAACCGTTTTTGCATGGCGCAAAACGAGCGGGTGATTTCCAATGCGAGACGTAGCGACGAAGGCGATTTCCATACGCGAGGTGGCGGCACGGGCGGGGGTTTCTCCCGGCACCGTTTCCCACGTCCTGAACAACAACATCGCGGCGCGCATCGCGTCTACGACGCAGGAGCGGGTCCGTTCCGTAGCCGTCGAACTTGGCTACCGACCGAATCGATATGCCCGCTCGCTCGGTCGCCGCAAGACGGACACGATTGGCTTGCTGATTTCGGGACTACGCAACCCCTTTTTCGTGGAACTGCTGGAGAACGCTGAGCACGCCGCGCTGTCCGCCGGGTTCTCGGTGCTGCTCGACACCGCGCCGTCGGTGCAGGGGACGTATAAGGTCCACGCCCCGATCCGTTCCGCGTGGCCCGTGGACGGGGCACTGGTCTGGTCCTGGAACGTGCAAAGTGCCGCCGAGTTTCTGGGGACGCAAGCAGACTCATTGCCGCTGGTCTATATCGGGTCGAACCGCGCCGACGACAGCGACTGGATTTCTTTCGATTACGAAACGGGGGGGCGTCTCGCGGCGGAACACCTTCTCGAACAGGGGTACCGGCGAATCGCGCACATTTCCCCCTATCCAAATGATAGCAACCGGCTGGAGCCACGCTTCGTCGGCTGTCGGAGCGTCTGCAGGGCGGCGGGTGTGCCGCTCACGGAGATCGTGACTGGGGGCGAGGAAACGCGCCGCGCGGGTTTACGCGCCGCGCGGGAGATCACGACGATGCCTCGGGAGACACGACCGGACGCTGTATTCTGCCATAACGATGTGTTGGCAATAGGGGTTTACAACGGATTGATCCGCGCCGGATTACGCGTCCCCGAGGACATTGCGGTGCTGGGATTCGACGGCATTGAGGAAGGACGGGAGTTGCCTCAGGTTTTGTCGACCGTCCACACCGACACTGTGGAGTTGACCAACGTTGCGATGCAACTTCTCCTAAAGAGGATTAGCAGTGAGGGGAACGATCCCCCGAAACACATCGTTCTGCAACCAACTCTGACGGTCGGGGAAACGACTTGACGGGAGGGAAAGAGTCAAACGCGCACGTTTTTCGCGAAAAACGCACAACCGTTAGTGCAGACGAGTAGAAAGTCATGGGAGACGAAAGAATGAATCGTTTACGAGCGGCTGTTTTGTTGGCCGTCGTGCAGATCGGGGGCGCGGGTTGCGCTTCCGAACGGACAACGCAACCGGCAACTCCGCCGGTAACGGGCATGAGTTCGACCGAGAGTGTCAAAGCAAAGATACCCAACGCCGACGCTCAGAAACGGATTACTGAGGTTGAGAACAGTAAAACCATTCCCGAATCAGCGAAGCCGGGGATCATTGCCAATATCAGACACGACGCGGGACTGCAATAAGCCCGCAATGATCACGGACAGAAGAACCGTACTCACAAGGAAGTAAAAACACAATGAACAGAAACCGTAACTATTCAGGTATTGCAGAGTTTTCCGCTTCCGCGATACAGTCTTAATCAAGTTGATGACTGAAGAGCAAGCCCGAACCCTCTATCGTCAAGG
>JAYULM010000458.1:0-29607 GCA_043763605.1 Armatimonadota bacterium
GTGTCGAGTGCATCTACAATGCGTTGGCGTAGGTCGAGGGAGAGTGGCTTCATGCCTGAAAGGATACCTCACCAGCAATACTTTTGCCGAAGACTATACGAATACAATGAACGCACTAACGATGGTGTTGGACGAACTCGAAGGTAGCCGATCCGGGGACAGCGTCGGTGCCTTTATGCACGGGAAAAATCAAAGTCTGCCCGAACACGAAATACGCAAATTGATCGCCACACTTCGCTCGCAAGGCGGTGACATGGCGCGAATCGCGTCGGTCATCGAATCGCTGGCGGGTAGCGGACCGGGCGAAAGCAGCCCTCAATCGCACACCACACCGACAGGCAAAGTCACGATGCCGGGAGACCGCAGTGATATGCGCACCCTTACTGCCGGAAACGGGGTAATGAACGGCACGGGCATCTGAGCGAAAGGAACGAACCATGATAGTAACGAAACGTGAAGATCGTTCGTACGACGCGAACACTACCGCAATTGCTACGGGCGGCATTACGGCGACCGACCCGGCGGGAGACGACCGCGATGAGAACGGCATGTCCCGTGAGGAAGTCTTCGACCAACTGGAGGATGACGACGCCGTAGTAACAAGCGGGCGAGGGTCGCGCATCCCGCTCACCGATAGCGATGGCGGGACGACGCCTACGGGTTACAGTTCCGGTGTCGGCAGTGGAAGCGGGACGGATTAGTGGGTAATCAGTGGTCAGTGGGTAGCGGTGCCAACATCTGACCACTATTCACTGACCACTCACTTATTCGCCTTCGGCGTTTCCATCAATCCCGGTATGTTGTTACCGTCTAAAACGACCGGACTCGCGTCCTCCAACTTTATCCGCATCAGCAAATAGGGCGGCTTGCGTAACTCTTTGCCTGCGTGATAGTTCGGTTGCCGGTGCAACTGGTTCGTGAGCACGTACAGATAACCGTCACGCCCCAGATCAAGCGTGTCGGGCCACAGCAATCGGTCGTCCTGTACCAATGTTTCGAGGATGCCATCGGTGCCGCGCCGTGTAATCGCACGTTTTTCCCAATCGGTGATATAGATGCGTCCCTCCGTGTCTTCTTCCAACCCGTCGGCGACCCCCTTCTCGCCCAGATCCTCGACCATGCGATTCACCGACTCGTCGGAAACACCGATGTCTGCCAGTGCGGCGGCTTTGACACGGTACAATTTGCGCGACGAAAGCGGCGTGTAATAAACGAACTCGCCGTCCGGGCTGATCGAGATGCCATCCGAGCCGATCCGCACGGACGACTTTTCACCCGGCTTGGGGCGCAAATACAGCGGTCCCGTTTCCGGCTTGCCGACGAACTGCGGGTCCGGCTGGGTGGACGGATGTCCCGCGAGTCGTCGCCACGATTTGCCCGATTTCAGATCCACGCAGATGATCCCGTTCGGAGAGGTAGTTCCGCTGTCGGTGATGTAAGCGATGCCCTCGCCCTCGCCGCGCCTCCCGTCGATGCGTAAATCGTTCAGATACGTCCCTTCCGGCGCGACACTTTCGGGGAACAGGATCGTCTTGGTCACCGCGTTGGTTTTGGTGTCGATGCAGACCAGTTTCGGTGTGAACGGCTGGACAGGCTTCATTTCCACGGTACCGGTGTCGAGGATCCAGAGTCGATCTTTGGCGTCCGTGACCAAGCCCTGAAGCGAGACGAGATTATTACGGGGATCCGTTTTATGCCCCCTCTGGAACTCCCCACCGTCGGGATACGGGACTTCTTTCCCGTCATTGATCTCGGCAAGGGTCCACTCACCTTTGTCGGTCCAGCGCGGGTAGGAGACGAACTTGCGCCCGCCCGAAGTAACGGCGACACCGACCGGCATGATCATTTCGAACCGGTGGATGATTTCGAGATTGGGGGCGCGCACTTTTCCCGCCGCGAGCGGTTCCGCGAGAATAGGCTTCACGTTAGATGCGGCTTTGCCAGTTTCTTTGCGCGCGGGCTTGAATTTCGGCGGCGAGGCTTTTTTCGGCGCAGGGGCTACTTTTTTGGGCGGTGCGGCGGGCGGCGCGGCGAGGGCGGAGTAACCCCACATGCCGACGATCAGAACGCGCGCCGTATTACTGACGAATCGATGCATCATTCCTTTTCTCCACCTACTTTACGGGCTATCGTCCCTGCCATGCACCTGCGACGGCGGATAGGTCGCCTCGACGGCGGTAAATGTTTCCAGAATGCGGTACGTATGCGACGCGCCTTTTGGAACCATCCAGGAATCGCCCGCCGCGAGCGCGACGGTCTGACCTTCGGATAACAGTTCGGCACGACCCGAGATCACGTACCCAACAGTCTCGTACTCGCGGGCGACGGGCGGCTTCTCTTCGCCAGGTTGCTCGTCCTTCCACAGGCGCATCGAAACGTTCTTTCCGGACGCGAGATATATCTGCCCCATCTCCCCTGTCGGGGAGTGCGCGGACTGTACTTTTACAATACTGGTATCACCCATAGGTTTGTCTTTCATACCAAGGACCGGGCGGAACGATTGTCCCGCCCGGTCCCGGTTCGCTACTCGATTATCTCCGGTTGCCGGATGTCGTGGTAGTCGTCCCGGTCGTGTTGAAGACCGTGGTATCCTCGCGGTCGAGTTCCTCGACATCTACATCGGTGCGGCGGACCGTGTCAGACACGGTTTCCGTTCGCTCGGAAGCGGTCTTGCCAATGGTGACTTCTTCAACAATGCGGGCTTCCTTCGCGATTACCGGCACTTCGGACCGTTCGCGCAACTCGATGTTGGTTTCCTGAAACGCGTTGTTCAGGTCCGCCGAAGTCGCGGCACGGTTCACGGCGTGGCGGTCTACGGTCACATGTTCCTCGCGGAGGGTAACGGATTCCGTCACCGGCGTCTCGACAATGCGGGTGTGGACACGCGCCCCGCCGCCCTCGACCGCGCGCTTGCCGACGGTGAGTTGCTCCTCGACGATGGGCACGGTCACGGTATCACCCGAATTGACGGTGCGGTTGGTGGCGGTCATCGGCGTTGCTACAGGGGTCACCGGAGCCGTGAAGGAAGAATAGCGGGTATGCTCTTCCTCGATCTGAGACGGCGTATACGCCGGCAACTTTTCATCGTATTTGGTGAATCCCGTAGACTTATAGTAGTCCGCGCGGGTATCCATATCCACCGGATTGTGTCGGTTCAGGATGCTTGTGGCTTCGTTGGCGTGGGCTTCGTCGGCATGAATCGTGACCAGCGTACCGCCGCGGCGGATGCCTTCAGCGTAGTAACCGGCTTCATGGTCAGGAATTCCCATACCGGTCAGACCGCCCAGAATACCACCGGCAGTAGCACCGAGAGCGGCTCCGCCGAGGAACGCCGAGAGCGGTCCGATAGCCGCGATGGGTCCGATACCCGGGATCAACGCCAGTGCCACGGTCGCGGCGAGTGCTGTCAAACCGCCGTACATACCGCCTTTGACGGCACCCTTCACCGCATCACCGCCCGCTTGAGAGAAGTTGACGCCTTTGTTGTCGTTTTCATGCGAGCCGAAGTCCCCGGCGGCATTGTTCGCGACTACCGAGATGTCGTCGCGGTTGAAACCCGCAGAGATCAGGTCATTCACAGCGGATTGCGCGTGAGCGAACGTGTCGAAAAGTCCAACTATGGTTTTAGCCATTGTTTTGATACTCCAGATAGAACGTGTTTTGTTTTTTGTTTAGAATTGCCTTTACAGCAAATCATTCGGTGACGCCGATCGGCTCGATACGAACTGACTCGCGTCGAATTGTTGTCGTTTGTGGTGTCAGGGTTTCTGTCCGCGAGATGAGGACATGCAGTTCTTCGGTGAGCCGCATTCGCTTCTCAGTGACGATGACTTCCTCGAAAATCGGTATGATCAGAGTGTCGCCATCACGCCGGGATTTCGGGAGTTCCTCCCCGACCTCCAGAAGCCGGTTCACGGCAACGCGTTCCACGGTCGCCGCCTCATGGACCGTTGACGCCTCAGCGGTGGCTTCTTCCGTTACGACCGATTTGATAATACGGAAGCCACCGCCCTCGACGATTTTTTTATCGACGCGGAGATTTTCCTCGATCACGGGGATCACGATTCGCTCATCGCCGACCACCGTCTCGAACCGGTCGGTTGTCGCAGGAACCGTCAGTACGTTTGGATTCATCTGTTTGTCCCCTGCTGGTTCACGGCAGGTCCCGGTGGCGCAACGAAGTTCTGACCCGCCGAGTCGCTAATAACACCCGGGGACGCCATTCTTCCCGACGACGGGGGCGCCCCGGGGACCGGTAGCGAGGACGAACCGGAAACGGAAGTAGATGCGTTGCCATCGCCAGCCGAATTCATTGGAGCGGTCGCCGGTCGGGAAGCAGAATCCGAATATCCGTTCGCGCTTTCACGACCTATGGCGGTATGGGAAGATCTCGTCCGGGAGTAATTTGCCCCGGTAAGGGAACCTGAATCCGAAGTTTCCGGAGTCACTTTCTGCGACGAACGCGAAATAGCGAGCGAGACCAGGATCAACGCAATTACCGCCCCCACTCCAAACAGAATCGGACGGATGGGCTTTCCGCCCGCATTCCCTGCGCCACGCGTCGGTTTCTTGGCACTGTCACCGCCATCATACATTTCTGCTGCCATCAGTACTCTCTCCTGTAGTTGTGGGAATATACCTTGAGCCGAAAAAACAGTACGGAGGTGCGCTGGTTTCTCTGCCACGAAAACAACGGGCTTGTCCCGCCCTCCGTAAAATCCTGACTTTTCTTCAAACTTTTTCGCGTAATTTCACGACATCGCTCAACCGCTTGATTTATGCCCTTTATTAAATGTCGAGAAACCTTCCAGTCAGGAAAAATATTTTTTGTTGTGTATCAAACAAGTGTTTGGTATACTGCGAGTATGGCACAATCGGTCAGCGATAGCACTCTCTCCTTTTTGTTCGACGAGGGGGCGAAGAACGAGGACGGGCTTTGCGACCCCTTCGATGAACCTTCCTCAACCGGGCAATCTGCAACAACAGCACCGGAGGCATCGAGACGAGCCGGGCGACGCAGGACGTCCCCCGCCCAACTGAGCCTCCCTGCAGACGGGGACGGGGAAACGGATGCATCCCTGTGTACTTTTCGATGGGATGTAGAAGTCCCTCTGGCGGACCGTGCCAAGTGCGGTCCGAAGTTCATGAAGCAATGGAAGCGCGTACTTCAGGCACAAAAACTGACCCCCCTCGTGTCACTGAAACTGCCGCTTCATGAAGCACGTTTCCAACTGTGCGTTTCTGACAACGGCGAAGCGACACTCGTCGCCGCTCACGAACAGGAGATAGCGGAAGAACTGGCGAGACTGCGGCGTGACGCCTCTTCGATTTCGGGTGACCCGGCGGGCGTACACCCGACGGGGTGGCAGGGTGTACGCGTCTGGATGACATTCGCGCGGCGGGACGTGGACACGGCTTTAGCAAAGAAACCAAAGATTTAGGTGTTAGGTGTGGGTGTTGGGTGTTGGGTGCGTCCGTCGGTTGTGATCATCGGTTTCACCGACGCCTATAGGTGGCTCCGCCACCGAGCGTCCTCCGGACGCGGGCATGCCGGAATCGTTCGGCAACCGCGCAAATGATTAGTGCTCGGCGCGTCCGAAGGACGCTCGGTGGCGGAGCCACCTATAGGCGTCGGTGAAACCGATGATCACAACCGACGGACGCACCCAACACCCAACACCCAACACCTAACACCAGAGAAAAACAAAGGAGGGGTGGCATGGCGAGCAAGGTTTGGAAGTTGAACGGGCGGCGGGGCATTGCCTACGTGGAGGGCAAGGAGACGGCGGAGCGGGTGGTCGCACTGTGCGGGGGCAACATGGCTACGATCAAGTTGCCGGATATGGCGATGGCGGAGTACCGGGACAAAAAAGGGAGGGCGTTCGCCTGGCAGATACCGTTCGACCTTTCGCGTTGGGACGCAATTTCCGAAGCAATAGGCACGCGGGAACAATCCGCCATTTAATGACGTATTGTAAGTCAGAGAGCAAGAGACGCATTAACGATGCACAGATAGAGAGAACAGGAACCCACACGGCGCGGTCTGCAGTAAAACGCAGACCGCGTTTTTCCTGTTTAAGCCAACGACGGAATGGGAACGTAAGACAGGTGCATATTCCCCATCATTTCATGGCACGACGTGCAAACCGTAGCAGGAATCCGGGAACTTTCTATTCAATTAAAGCATTGGGAAAGCAGAGCCGCGAATGTTCGCCGGGCTTCGGCACCATCCCGTGAAGAATGGGAGAGACAGCGACGCAAAGTGATACGAAAGATTTAATTTCTTCCCGGGGCGGTACCGATACAGCAACGCCCGCGATCACTGACATTCCCGCTGCCGTCTCGCCCCGCATTTTGGAGATACCGCGCTTTTGAACTCATCCCTTCCCCTACTCGCCCCCACCCCCCGCAGTAAGTCGCGTGTTTCTGCGGCTGTCGCTATTGCTTACGACAGCAACGGATCGAGCGGCAAAGCGCGTGTTGGGCAACAAGCCGCCTCGTCCCCGCTCTCCGAATGCGAGATGGAGGACGACATCGCGCTCGCCGAAGGCTCCTTGATCGCATTCGACGACGCCGAGGGGTTGATCCTTGAGCCGATTCCGGCGACGGTCGCACCCGGCGAACCGCTGTCAGTGATCACGGACGACGAACGGATACGTACCCACCGCGCCCTCGAAACCGAGCAGATTCAGGGGTATTTGCACCGCACACGCGCGACGCGACTGCTGACAGCGGAGGAGGAAGTATCCCTCGCCCTCCGCGTCGCGCGCGGCGATAAACAGGCGAAGGACACACTGACCGAAGCGAATCTGCGCCTGGTGATTTCCATCGCGCGCCGCTACAGCGTCCCCGGAATACCGCTCGCCGACCTGATCCAGGAAGGGAACATCGGTCTGATTCGCGCGGTGGAGAAATTCGACCCCCGGCGCGGCTTCCGATTCTCGACCTATGCGACCTGGTGGATACGCCGCGCCATCGCGCGGGCAGTCATTAATCAGGGGCGCACCATCCGGATTCCGGTCTATGTCGCCGAAATGATCCATAAGGTTGTAAAAACCGCAGGGACATTGCGCCAGGATCTGGGGCGCGAACCGTCCGCAGACGAGATCGGGGAGGCGTTGTCGGTCGCTCCGGACCGCGTGAACGAGATCATGCGCGTCGCGATGGAGCCGATCAGTCTGGAAACCCCGGTTGGCGACAAAGACTCGGCGCAGTTGCAGGACTTCGTCCACGCACGCGGCGCGACCGCCAGCGATGTCGCCGACAACCTGATCCGCCGGGAACAGTTGGACAATGTGCTTGCGAAGCTGACTGATCGCGAGCGCGACGTGGTCCGGATGCGGTACGGGTTGGACGATGGTTCGCCACGAACCCTGGAAGAAGTCGGGCGACATTTCCAGGTCACCCGGGAGCGGGTGCGGCAGATCGAATTACGGGCGATCAAGAAACTGCGACGACTGGGCCCGTTCGACACCGCAGACGGCGACGGTGACGCGTCCCCGTTCGAGGAATCTTCCGACGAGAGCGATGAGAGCGAGGAATAGCGCAGTTGCGCGTATTCGTCACCGGCGCGACCGGTTTCGTCGGGCGTGGCGTCGTGACGGCACTGCGCGACGCCGGTCACGAGATCGTAGGTCTGGCGCGGGGCGAGTCCCCCCCGGATATTGAATCGGTGCGCTATGTAAATGGGTCAGTGACCGACGATTCGCCGGAGGCACTCGCGGGTGCGATGGAAGGGTGCGGCGCAGTCATCCACCTCGTCGGTATTATCGCCGAGGATCGCGGCGCGAACCAGACTTTCGAGCGGGTACACGTCGCGGGGACGGCGAACGTCCTGCGTGCGGCAACCCTCGTCGGCGCGGCATCCACACGGTTTGTTTACGTGTCGGCAATCGGCGCGAACGCAGACTCTCCCTCCGAGTATGCGCGAACCAAAGCCGCCGCCGAAGGACTCGTTCGCGGATCGGGATTACCTTGGACAATACTGCGCCCGTCGCTCATTTTCGCGAGGAACGCGCCGTTTTTGAAACAGATCGAGGCACTTCTTCGTCATCCCCCGCTCTCCCCGTTCCCTCTGCCATTCGTTCCTATTCCCGGCGACGGACAGAATCGGTTTCAGCCGGTATATCTCGGAGATGTATCGGGTTGCATCGCCGCCTGCCTCGAAGCGAACCATATAGGATCCCGGAACCGACTTTTCGAGATCGGTGGAGCAGACGAAGTCCCGTTCGACGAGTTAATCGCCGCGATAGGCGGGCGGATCGGCGTTTCGAAGCCGATTTTTCACGCCCCCCTTTCTGTGATGCACGTCGCCGCCGCAGTCCTGGAGTCGGTTCTGCCACGACCGCCAATCACTACGGACCAGTTGCTCAACCTCGAAAGAGACAATGTTTGCGACAACGATGCGGTCAGGATCGCGTTCGGCATTCATCCACTCGCATTGAGTAAAACCCTGGACCATTGCTACCCGCGCGATAAACCCGGTATTTTTCCCCCTGAAGATTTCACTGCCCCATCCCTATAATTCGATTGTCACCTACTCCGTCCTATATGTAGCACGAAAGCTACGGGGCGACCGCGACACATATGGTTCACTTCGCGCCATATTCGGTATCGAGGTTCCCAACCGTTTTGTCCTGTGTAAAAGTCGAAATATGAGAATTATCATCAAACCCATCGGTGCCATTATTCTGGTCATCGCCCTTGTCGCGCTCACCGGATTGCTCCTGGCGAAAACGCGGCAGACGAATGTGGCGGGCGCGCCGCCCTCCCCGAACAAATCCGTTGAGGGATCGATGCGAAGTTCGGGCACTTCCAATTCTGTGATCGATCCGGAAAGCACGAAGTGGAACCTGGTTGTACAGCACCCTGCACAGGCAGCAATGGAAAACACCATCGTCGCCGAACTGCCCGGTACGAACAAGCATGCCGTCCATCTCACCGTTTCTCAGGTGGACCCGACGAAATTCTGGTGCGCCCAGATGATTAAGGAAGTCCCGCAGGACGTAAAGTCCGGGAAATCGATGGTAGTACACTTCTGGGGACGTTCACTGCAGAACACACCGATATGGGTGATCTTCGAGGAAGGTAAATCGCCGCACACCCCCGAACTGCAAGAAAAGGTTGCGCTCACACCCGAATGGAAGCAGTACGAACTTCCCTTCCGCACCACCCGCGACCACATCAACCCGCACGCGAACTTTTGCATCAAAGCGGGCATTCAGGCGGGCGAGATCGAAGTCGCCGGGATCTACGTCGATAGCGAGTGACGCGGACCACAAAGAGCCGGAGCCATTCCGTCCCCCGCGAACGTGGCTCCGATTCTAATCGTGACGTACGGACAGAAGACACATCGTAGCGTCATAATGCAGTATACGGTATTGCTCGATGGTGGACATGGACACGTGACATCCGGATACGGAGACGGTACGTCGGCGCAGTCGAACCGGGTCAGACCGGCACCCGGATACCATCGCATCTGGCAAAAATACGTCCACTTTATGGGAGCGTGTCCTGCCCACCGCCGCGTAGATTTTCCGCCGCCAGGAACGCGTCGAACACGCGCAGGGCGCGCCGCCCCATTTCCGCCCCGCGCTCCTTCTTATCACGGATGCGGTCGCCCTCAAGCGGCGGGAGAATCCCCCAGTTGGCGTTCATCGGGGCGAACTGCTTCCCCTCGTACGCGGAAGCGTATTGCGTCAGCGACCCCAGTATCGTGTCGGACGGGAAGGCGACCGGTGCCTCACTCGTTGCAAGCCGCGCAGCGTTAATACCCGCGACCATCCCCATCGCCGCCGATTCCAGGTACCCTTCCACGCCGACGATCTGGCCCGCGAAGAACAACCGGGGGCGTGAACGCAACTGGAGCGTCGCGTCCAGAAGCGTCGGCGAGTGGATGTAGGTGTTGCGGTGCATCACCCCGAAGCGGACGAACTCGGCGTTCTCCAGCCCGGGAATCATGCGGAAAATGCGCTTCTGTTCCCCCCATTTCAGCCGCGTCTGGAAGCCGACCATGTTGAACAACGTACCGGCTTTATTCTCCTGACGCAGTTGCACCACGGCGTGGGGCCAGCGACCGGTGCGCGGGTCAGTCAGTCCGACCGGCTTCAGGGGACCGAATGACAGCGTGCGCGGTCCGCGCGCCGCCAGTTCTTCCACCGGGAGACACGCCTCGAAGTAGCGAATGTCCTCGAAGTCATGCATCGGTGCCTTCTCCGCCTTAACGATCTCGGCGACGATGGCTTCGTACTCGTCTTTGGTGAGCGGACAGTTCAGATACGCCGCGTCGTCGCTCGAATCGGCTTCCACCCCTTTGCCCCGCCGGGATGCGCGAAAAACCTTGTCGTAGTCAATCGTAGACGCGTCCACGATAGGCGCGACTGCGTCATAGAAATACAGGTCGTACCGCCCGGTGAGTTCGCCGATCTTCGCCGCGAGGGCGTCGCTGGTCAGGGGACCGCTGGCAATCACGGTCACGGCTCCGGTCTCGATATCGGTCGCTTCCGCGCGCACGAACGATATATTCGGGTGATTTTCGAGCCGCTCGGTGACGCGTTCCGAGAACGCCTCCCGGTCCACCGCGAGGGCTTCCCCGGCGGGCACCGACGTTTCCTCCGCGCAGGAAACGATCAGCGAATCGAGGCGGCGCATCTCCTCCTTGAGTACGCCGGAGGCATTCGACAGGTGGTTCGATTTGAACGAGTTGGAACAAACGATTTCCGCCGCTTTGTCGGTCTGATGCGCGGGGGTTTGTTTCAGAGGGCGCATTTCGAAAAGGCGGACCCGGACGCCGCGTTGCGCGATCTGCCATGCCGCCTCGCTACCCGCCATCCCCGCCCCGAGCACGACTACTTCCTCGACGTTTGAACTATTCTGCATACGCCTATTGTATCGCGGAGACCTGCCGATTGACTTCTATTCCCCGGTATTTTTACCGGTTTACTTCACCGATGGCACGAAAATTGCTGGCAAGCAGTATGTGTAATCAGTCGAGCAACGTCACACAAAATGCAAGATACGACGCATCCTGACCCCGAAAGACAGCACTCCGCCCCCCGGACGCGCTCCGAGGCACTTCTGGCGGTCTGTGACACGGTCCCGATGCTGATGGGCATCGCTGAACTTTCCGAGGACGGCGCGGAGATCAATCACCTGTATGGGAACGCCGCTACTGCCCGGTATTTCGGTGTTTCGTCAGCCGACCTTGAAAACAAGCCGACTTCCGAACTGGGTGTCCCGCCTCCCCTGCTCAGCCTCTGGCTCTCGCACCTGCGCGACGCACTCGGGAACGGAGAATCGGTCTCGTTCGAGTACGATCACAGCCAATCCGCTTCCGGGCTTTCGGATCAGGATCTATACTGGTCGAAAGTGACCGCGTGGCCCCTCCCGGTGCGCGGCGCGAACGGCGAGTCGCGCTTCGTTTATCTGATCGAGGACATCACCCCGTACCGCGTCGCGGAAACCGCCCTGCGCGATAGCCGCCGCTTCCTGGAGCAAGTCGCTTCCACGACGCCGCACATCTGGTATGTCTACGACCTGAATGAACGGCGCACCGTTTACGCCAACCGCGAAATCGCGGAGGTACTCGGATACAGCGCGGAGGAGATTCAGGCGATGGGATCGGGTATGCTTGCCGCAGTCATTCACCCCGACGATATGCCCGAAGTAGCGCGACGGTTCGAGCAACATATGCACCGCCGGGACGGCGAGGTGTCCTCGAACGAGTTTCGGGCGCGCCGCAAGGACGGCTCCTATCGCTGGCTGTCGGCTTACGAAGTGCCGTTCGAGCGGGATTCCGAGACCGGGTTGGTACGGCAGATGCTCGGCGTTTCCCACGATATTACCGAGCGGCGCGAGGCGGTCGAACGGCTCGCCGAAAGCGAGAGTCACCTGCGGCTGGCGATGGAGGGCGCGAGTATCGGGACGTTCATCTCGGACTTCCGGACCGGGATCGCCCAGTTTTCACCGCACGCCCGCCTGCAACTGGGTCTCGCACTGGCACAGGAGATGCTCACCCTGACAGAGTTCGAGACTCTCATCCATACCGAGGACCGCGCCGCAGTGCGCGAGGCGACCGAACGCGCCATCCAGACACGAACGACGCTGGAGATCGAGTGTCGGTTCTATCAGATCGACGGATCGCTCCGGTGGAAATGTATCAAAGCGCAGTTCCGCTTGAACGAATCCACGGGCGAGGCGGAGAAGATGATCGGAGTCTGTTACGACGTGCATGATCGCAAGCACATGGAGTTCGAGAACAGCCTTGAGGCGGAGCGACAGTCCCGCATCGCGCACGCCCTGCAACGCTCTATCCTATCGGTGGCATCCCAGGAAGGCACGCTCTCAACCAGCGGGCGCGGCGGGGTGACGACACTTTCCACAGACGACCGGCACGGCGGCTGGCATGTCGCCATGCTGTACGAACCGGCGCGTGACGAAGCCCAGGTCGGCGGCGACTTTTATGATATGTTCGCCATC
This sequence comes from Armatimonadota bacterium, assembly GCA_043763605.1. GTDB lineage: Bacteria > Armatimonadota > Armatimonadia > Armatimonadales > Armatimonadaceae > JACMIU01. The sequence goes on from JAYULM010000458.1 coordinate 12,478, forward strand.
GACGACAAGAACACCGCGTTCGTCGTCGGCGATGTGGCGGGAAAGGGACTCGGCGCGGCAGAATCGGTCGCCGAAATGAAGTTCGGGTTGCGTTCGGTCTTGCGCGGCATTTCCGCCGACCCCGGGTTCGCCCTTTCCTTCCTCAACGACCGGCAAATAGAAGCGCAGAACCTGGACGGGCGGTCGCGGGAGTTGCTCTTCGCCGTCACCATCGTAGTCGCCGAGAATGAAACCGGCGTGTTGCGTATCGCCCGCGCCGGTTCCGAACCGCCGCTCCTGTGTGGCAACGCTTCCGACGGCGTTTTCGTGCGCCCCATAGCCGACCTCGCGGACATGCCGCTGGGTTCGTTCCCCGAAACACGGTACCCGACCCTGACGGAAACGCTCGCGCCGGGGGAGACATTCCTGCTCTACACGGATGGCTTGACGGACAGTGCCGGAAGTGACGGTACCGCCGTGCTGAACCGCGCACTGGAATCCGTGCTGGCAAAGAGTCCGGGCATCGACTGCGCCACACTCTGCCGCCGCCTCCTCGACATACTCCACGCCCCTACCGGCTATATGGCGCGCCGCGACGACACCTGCCTCCTGGCGGCTCGCCGGAATCGATAGCCGAAAACCGGTGGCAGGGGATGAGACGTTCTATTTACGACTGCCCCTGCCACCTTCGTTCTACGGTGTCCTCCAGGTGTTAAACGAACGAAAGGGCGCGCGATACATATCGCGCGCCCCCTGGAACGACGGACTAATGTCCCGAAGAATCGCCGCAGGTAATCGATGACGACGTTTCCTGCTCGGCGGCTCGGCTTGCAGATGTGTTACCCGCGTTGGTGTCGCGGTACAACCAGAACAGCGTGTTCAGGTCACGTTGCGTGATCACGTTGCGTAACGTGAGTGTCGGATACATAACGTCCGGGATGGAGTCGCTATGCCCGTGAATCCCGAACACATGCCCGAGTTCATGCACGACGACTCGGGTCTGATCGGATTCCGATCCCGTCATCGAATACTTCACTTCAGCGGAGGTCAATTCGTTGCGCCCCACGTTGTACGTGTACCGGGTGCGCCCGACGGTCCCCGAGGCGAACTCCCCGGAAGGGGCTGCCGCAATGGTGATCTGTGCCTCGGTGGGCGAGAAGGTTCGCTCCCACCGGAAAAACCCGCCCGTCGCGTCTTCCCATCGCCGCAAGGACGCCGCGACGACCGGTTCGGATTCGGCAGGACAGTACACCCGCAACGTACGCCCCTTCCAGATGCCGTGCGATTCCACAACCGGGGAATAGTTCGGCGTGAACGACCGGGATACGGCATCCGGCAGAGACGCGCGGCTGTCACTGACCAGCGGGTCGGGAGGGGACGGCGCGACTCCGCCGTTAGCCCCTCCCCCGCCGCATCCGGCGATCAAGGAACTGCCCGCGACGAAAATCGCGGAGACGATATTGACGTGACGGCGCAAAGCCGTTGGCAACCAAACGGGAACGTTGTGAGCGATCATTTTACCTACCTAAATACACTTGATGATAGTGTACACTGCAACAGGACAGTCGTACCGGGGGACAATGGAACCTGAAGACGCCCGTATATTTCGGGCTTTACACTACATATTATCGGGATCCAGGACCGGTTTCTTTAGCGGGAAAGCCATCCCCTGCCGAATTAAGTATCCCACGTTTTCGTCCCAGGTCCACTGTGATATATCTCACGTCAGGGATTGATCCCCTTTGATAGTGGGCACAGACATTTCTTGCGGAGACAGATGAGAATCGTGGGCGCGAAAAGATGAATTTCTCTTTTAAATACAGGAATAAAGAGGGAAAGTCACTTCTTTGTGATAGATCTACCGCACCTCCGCTATCGCGCGCGGCAGATAATCTCGTCCTGCCCGACGGCAGTGGTCCGGGCGCGCGACGACGGTGTGGCAGACTGATTGCTAACCGCAGTCGGCGAGTAGTACAGGAAGAAGAGAGAGTTCTGGTCGCGCTGTGTGATGACCGTCGGCGGGGTGCTGACGGCGAACAGAAGATCGTTCGCCTCCTCACTATGAGACTCAAGTCCCAGCGAATGACCGATCTCGTGCGCGATAGTGTCGGCAAGATTGGTAGCGGGTTGACTCGCAACGATCTGAATTTCGGCGTTCTCCAATATCCCACGTGTGTTGTCATTGGAGTCAGGAAACCCGAACGAGTAACTCGCGGAACCGATGCCTGTTGCAACTTCCCCGTTAAGGCGGCGCAGTTCGTCCACGAAATAGATCTCGATATCCGCGTCGCTTTCGCGGTCGACCACCGTGAATCGAAAGTCCTCCGTAGATGACGTAGTCCAGGAATCGAGTGCCTCCCGTACAGCCGCGCTTGCCCGGACGGCGTCGATGTTGTTCACCGGCGTCTTGTTGAAAATGTTGTTAATGCTCGGACCGATGAATACCCGTATATTCTTGTTGTTCGCCCAGTGTAGATAGCGGGCACTCTGGGCAGGTATGTAGTTCGGTGTAAAGTTAGCGGCGATTGCCCGATCTTTGGCGGGCAGCGTGGGGGTTGGGGTCGGGGTTGGAGTCGGCGAAACAACAGGGCTTGGGGTAGGGGCAGGTGTCGGTGTCGGAACAGGGGTCGGCACAGGTGTTGTTGAGCCGCCGCCGCCGCCGCACCCGGTGAGTAGGACGACAAGTCCGAGTGACGTGGCGATACCGGTTACGATGTCCTGTTTTTTTCGGCGAATGGGCGCGTTCTGCGTGGGAAAGGTTTTCGAGAGCATTCGGATTGGTCCCTAAGCGAAAGTATACGGCGCGGGTGGAACACGCGTCGGGAATGGTTGATCGAACGACCCATCGCTCCGAATCGGAACCCGGAAAGTCGCTCACAGGAAGAACTGCATGAGTCCTTCTGAAAACACAGTAATTATACCGAATTTTCAAAAAGGTACAGACGGTTATGCGACAAGCCGGGGAGGGGAAAGTTCCATGAAAAAACCGGGGCATGCCCCGGTTTTTTCATGGTTGTCCCAGAGTGGCTGGAGGGCTACTGGTTGATGGAGGAAACGAGTTTGAACATCGGACCCATGATGGAGATCGCGATGAACCCGACAATGACCCCCATAAACACAATCAAGATCGGTTCGATGATACTGGTCAACCCCTTGACCTGTGCGTCCACTTCCTTGTCATAAAAGTCGGAAACTTTGGTCAACATCTCGGTAAGGCGACCGGTTTCCTCGCCGATGTCGATCATGTGCGTCACCATCTGCGGGAACAGCCCGGACGCGGCAAGCGGCGTGGAGATCCGTTGTCCGTCGCGCACTGCGGAACGGGCGTCGTTGATCGCTTTCGTCAGGACCGCGTTCCCCGCCGTCTCGCCGATGATCTCCATGGCGCGCATCATCGGCACACCGGCGGCGATCAGCACACCGAATGTTCGGGCGAAACGCGACACCGACATTTTCAGCACCAGATCGCCGACAATGGGGAATTTAAGCTTCACCATGTCGAGTTGCATACGCCCGTTCGGCGTACGGTAATACTGACGGAATCCGAAGAACGTCGCCACGCTAGCGATGGGTATCGCGAACCAGCCGAAGTGAACGATCCAGTCCGAGATCATAAACATCACCTGGGTCGTCATGGGTAGTTCGACGTTGATGTCGGCGAAAATGCTCTTGAATGTTGGCAAAACGAAAGCGAAAAGCGCGAAGATCATTGCGATGGACATGCACAGGACGATCACCGGGTAGATCGTCGCCGCCTGAACCTTCTGCTTGATTTCCATCTCCTTTTCCAGGAATGTCGCCAGGCGATCCAGAATGCTGTCCAGGATACCGCCGATCTCCGCTGCCCGGATCATGTTGACGTAAAGGCGGTTGAAGCACGCCGGATGTTTCGCCAGAGCGTCCCCGAGGTTGGAGCCGCCTTTCACATCCTTGCGCACCCCGTTGATGGCGTTCTTGAGTGGGACGTCTTTGGTCTGTGCTTCCAGAATGTCCATACACTTGATGACCGGAATACCCGCATCGATCATAGTCGCGAACTGCCGGGAAAAGACGACCACGCTTTGCAGCTTGGGTCCACCGTAAGTGGTGTTCATGTTGAACACACTGCTTTTGCGCTCCTGAACAGACAGGATGCTGAATCGCTGCTCCCGCAATTTCGAGAGCACCTGCTGTTCGGTTTCGGCTTCGATGGAGGATTTCACCTGCCGCCCGACTGAGTCAATCGCTTCGTAAGTAAATGTTGCCATGTGTGTTTTCTTTCAGTGGTTAGTGGTCAGTGGACAGTGAACAGTGACTTTTTCTGGTCACTGACCACTAAACACCGACCACTGACTTATCAGCCTTTTGTCAGACGCAGGAAGTTATCGCGGTCGATGGCGCGGCTGATCGCATCTTCGTAGGAGATCATTCCGGCTTTCTGCATATCCGCGAGTACCTTATCCATCGGTTGCATGCCGTACTGCGCGCCTGTCTCGATGGAGGATGTTATCTGATAGGACTTCCCTTCACGGATCAGGTTTCGGATCGCGGATGTAGCGACCATGATCTCAATCGCCGCGATTCGCCCCCCTCCGAGCATCGGCAGGAGTTGCTGAGCGACCACGGCTTCGAGTGAAGTTGAAAGTTGCACTTTGATCTGATCCTGCTGGTCCGGCGGGAAAACGTCGATCACGCGGTCTACCGTAGACGGCGCACTGCGGGTGTGCAGTGTTCCGAACACGAGGTGCCCGGTTTCCGCGAGCGTCAGAGCGGCGGCGATGGTCTCCTTGTCGCGCATCTCTCCGACCAGAATAATATCCGGGTCCTCGCGCAAAACCGCACGCATCGCGTTCTGGAAGCCCTCCGTGTCCTGTCCGATCTCACGCTGGTTCACCATACATTTTTTGTGGTTATGCAAGTATTCGATGGGGTCTTCCATAGTCATGATATGTAGCGACTTCTCGGAGTTGATAACGTCGATCATCGAAGCGATAGTCGTGGATTTGCCCGAGCCGGTTGGACCGGTGACCAGGATCAGACCCGCATGTTTGCGCGTGAGATCCTTCAAAATGGACGGCAGGCGCAACTGGTCTATCGACGGGATGATCGCCGGGATCGCCCGCATGGCGAAACCGACACACCCTTTCTGGCGGTAGACGTTGAAGCGGAACCGCCCTACGTTGGCGACGCCGTAGGAGAAATCCAGTTCCTTCGTACGTTCGAACCGCTCGATCTGCTCGGAAGACAGGATGTCGTAAACGATGCGTTGCGCTTCGCGCGGAGTCACCGGTTCCCATTTCGAGGGGGTAAGTTTGCCGTCGATCCGAAACATCGGTGGCAGCTCCACCGTGATGTGAACGTCGGATGCCTTCATCTGCTGGCTGATGCGCAACACATCGTCGATATGGGTTTCCGAAAGAGGGAGCGACCGGACTTCCTCCATGTCATCGAGTCCGAATCCCACCCCCAGGTTGTTGCGCCCCGAGGAACCGTTCCCGGAAGGCATGGGTAGCGGACCGTCCTCAAGCAATCCGCGGAGCAGTTGCGCATCATCGGAAGAAACCGCGATAGGCAAGGATGCCGAAGTGGGACCGGTGAGGTTAGGGACGCGCGGGCGGGTCCCGCCTGAGGTAGGCAGAAGAGCAAGGTCATTATCGGGTAGCAGGGACGACGTATCCATCGCGGAAAAATTCTCCTCAAAAATGGTCAAAAAGTGGGACGAGCCACGCGACAAAAACCGGCTCGCCCATGTGCACACACCGTGTCAATAGATTTTCGGTCAAACCTTCCCCCGTCATCAGGGAGATCCTCCCATTGACACACGCCCCGCACTTTGGTGTGCGCGTTTACGACCAGGACGACAATCCGGTGATTTTGCATATTTTATGCCAGGGTGAGAATTACCTGTATAGATTTTTTTTTTCCTTCCGATAATTCTGTTGTACGTTTGGCAGGGAAAATGCTTACATCAAGTGTTACCACAGTCTGGTAACTGTTTGAGCATAGAAAAGAGGGCGGTGTTTTAGATGACCGGTACTTTAACCAAGCAAGAAAACGTCTGCGATAAACCCGCCGGGGCGAACACGGGTCGCGACGATTCTCAGGTAGCCGCCTACATGCGGGACTATGTCGCGCGACGCGTCGGCAAAGCCGCGCCGCACTCATGCCCAACTCTTTCCGAACTCAAGGCGAAAATCGCGCATCTGCACACGCCGCTGGTCGAATCGGTAGCCCGCCGGTTCGTCGGCTCCGGCGAACCGTTCGAGGATCTGGTGCAGGAAGGGTTCCTCGGGCTGCTTTCCGCGCTGGACAACTACGATCCCGAACGCACCGCATCAAAAGAGCCGGGGCGCAAGATAAAGTTCAGCACCTACGCCACTCATTTCGTCGTCGGTGCCATCCGACATTTTCTGCGTGATCGAGGCAAGATCATCAAGGAACCGGCGTGGCTCCACGAAATATCGGTCAAAGTCGCCCGCGCCACGGACGCACTGACCGTCGAACTCAGTCGCGCACCGCAAAGTGCCGAGATCGCCCGGGTTTTGAACCTGACCGAGGAAGCCGTCGATGAGATCCTTTCCACGCGCCAGACGTTCCAGGTGTCCGCCTTCGGGTCGTCCAGCGAGGACAACGATTCCACGGTCGGATTGGTAGACCCGGAGAAAATCCGCTCCGACAAACACGTCACGCTGCGGTTGCCCATCGAGGACCGGATCGTACTGGAAAACGCGGTGCTGAAACTCAAGGAATTGGAGCAGCGCGTCCTGTTCGAGTTCTTTTACCAGGATCACTCGCAGACCGAGATCGCCAAACAGTTCGGAATCTCCTGCAACTACGTTTCCCACATTCTGAAAAACGCGACCGGCAAACTCAAGCGGATCATGGGCGACGCCGACGTGCGCGACCGTACCCGATCCGCGTCCGCCGTGTCCGCCGTCACGTGTCCCTCGACCGGGCTACTCGCCCCCGCACAGACTCTCTCCCGCTTCAGCGAGGCTCTGGCGCGCTCCGCACGGGAGAACCGCGCCTGCGCGGTCCTTCACATCCGCATCGACGGATTGCCGGAGCGCGGATTACGGCGCGAAACACTCTTGAACAAAATCGGGCAGATGGTGCGGAACACGGTTCGCACGGTGGACATCGCCGGGCGCGCCGAAGATGCCCCGGACGTTTTCCTGATTTTCCTGCCGCAACGCAACGAGGAGCAGGCACAGGCGACGGCTTTGCAACTGGAGAACCTCCTGCTCGCGCTCGGCGCGGTGGAAAGCGAGGCGTTTCTGGTGCGCGTCGGCGTGGCTACCTACCCGGTCGCGGGCCGAACGGTCGCCGAACTGCTGGCGAAGGCTCGCGGTTGCAAACAATTACCGGTCCCGTCAGTGGGTGCAATTCCCCCGCTACGCAAGACCTTAACGACACCGATAGTCGGCGGGGCGGTCGCTGCGAGCGCGATCCTGCGTTAATCACCGACTTTGGCAAGGTATTTCACCGTCGCCGCAAACGTTTCGGGAGGCAGACCTTTATACCGGCGACTCTCCTCCGGTATCGACAGGAGCGTTCGGCGCAAGGTGTCGCGCTCGGTCGGAGACAACCCGTTGACAGGGCGTACGTAGACCCGGATCGCGAAAAGTAACGCACGGGCATCTTCCATCCCCCAAAGGACCTGCCGCTCGATCCGCAGGTAAACCGGGTATTCGTCCGCAAACCGGGGAACGCGGCGGTTCCATTCGGCGGCGTCCGCCCCAAGTGGTGGTTCCGGATGCAGATTCAACCGCTCCGAAAACTCGATTCCCCAATTGAAACGCACGACCGGCGGGCGGGTGCGCACCGCTTCCAGCAGTGCCGCCGACGCCGCGTTGATGCGCTCGAACTGCGGTACCCGGGCGTGTGTACTCAGAAATGACGCGCCGATCTTTTCCTCGGGTTCCCAGTGGCTCGGCGCGGTGACATGAAGAGCGACGTTCTTGTCCGGCGCGCCCTCCGGCAATGCGACCACGGCGATGTCCTCGGGGACCTGAGATACCAGTGCGTCGAACGCGTTCTGATACGGTGGCACCACCAGTACCTCACTCTCGACTCCGGTCAGATCCATCTCCCGGTTGAAATGCAGAGTCTCGCGCGTCAGGCGACAGAGAAGAGTCCCCGCGCCACCGTCTTCCCTCCGCAGATCAAAGTAATCGGGATACTCGGCTATTAGACGGATGACCATCAAGCGGCAGACATCGGGGACGAGTCGCTCGAAACCCGGTGCGAAGCAAACATATTTCCCGGACCGCTCGGCTCGGGCGGCGATTTTGTTTGCCCGAAACTGGTCGAAATCGCGGTCGATCTGAAAAAGCCGCGCGTCCATCGCGCCGTTCCCGAAGGAAGTCGTGAGCGGGGAAAAACCCGGCGTCACCGTGAAGCGTCCACGACCGAGCGGGAAATAGACGGTGGGTTCAGTCAGGTTTTGCGCGGAGTCGGTTGCCACACCGGTCAGTATATCGAATAGAATTTCCCAAAAACATACTGATCTATTGGCGGCTTCGTCCCGGCACGGCAGAACGGTATATACCAATGCGCGACAATTTCGCTTCCTCTGCCCTGCCCGCTCTGACGGGACTTGCCATCATCGCGGGGTTCACCACCTTACCGTCGCCCGCCCGACAAGAGGAGACTCCCGCACCGTCTCGCCCGGTCTTTCCCGCGCGTCATATCGCGGGAGGTCTTCGCACACCAGAAAGCCGGGCGCGATAAGGAAGCCGCCCTGCGCGAATCCATCGATCCGAAAACGCTCGATCCGCAGGACGCGGCGCGCCGTCACCAGTATGCTCTGACTGCCGCGCTTAGCCTCGGCGACCGCGCCTGACTCGGCGAACTGAACAACGACCCCGAGCGCGCAAAATCGGGATTTCCCTAGGCAGAAATGCCGGGTGGCCCGAAGATTGCCCCGCTCCAACTCGCGGTATTCCCCTGAATCAATAGATTCCAACTATATAAAACATCATAATTATTCGTTGGACGGTGGGAATAACTGTCGCGTATAATGGACGTAACCTATACCGTAGCGACGGAGATCCCGCCGCCGCGTGGAAAGAACTGTTTCATGCCCCAGACGCTTTTTGAAAAGATTTGGAACGCGCACGTTGTGCGCGAGGAGCCGGGACAACCCTCCTTATTGTATATCGACCTGCACCTCGTCCACGAAGTCACGTCCCCGCAAGCCTTCGAGGGGCTTCGCCTGACCGGGCGAAAAGTGCGCCGCCCCGAACGCACCGTCGCCACGATGGACCATAACGTGCCGACGACAAGTCGCCTCCTGCCCATAGCGGACGATATTTCCCGCCTGCAGATGGAGACTCTCTCACAGAACTGCCGAGAGTTCGACGTGACGCTCTACGATATTCATTCCCCGAAACAGGGCATCGTTCATGTCATCGGTCCCGAGCTCGGCTTGACCCAGCCCGGCATGACGATTGTTTGCGGCGACTCGCACACGTCCACGCACGGCGCGTTCGGCGCACTGGCGTTCGGGATCGGCACGTCGGAAGTCGAACATGTCCTCGCGACGCAGTGCCTCCCGCAATCCACCCCGAAAACGATGCGCATCACCGTGGACGGCAAACTGGGACCGGGCGCGAGCGCGAAGGATATTATCCTCGCCATTATCGGGAAAATCGGCACCGACGGCGCGACGGGGTATGTCGTCGAGTACGCGGGCGAGGCGATACAGGCACTTTCGATGGAAGGTCGGATGACGATCTGCAATATGAGCATCGAAGCCGGGGCGCGGGCGGGAATGATCGCCCCGGACGAAAAGACGTGGGCGTATCTCGCGGGTCGCCCGCAGGTGCCGCAAGGCGCGGACTGGGAAAAAGCCGTCGCCGCGTGGCAAGACCTGCGCACGGACGAAAGCGCGATGTTCGACACCGAAATCGCGCTTCACGCCGACGAGATCGCGCCGCATGTCTCCTGGGGAACGTCGCCGGGTCAGGTAGCACCAATCACCGGCACCGTCCCGTCGCCGAACGATTACGCCGACCCCGCCGACCGCCGCTCGGTGGAACGCGCCCTGGAATACATGGACCTGACTCCGGGGCAGAAGATCACCGACATCGTGCTAGACACGGTCTTCATCGGTTCCTGCACCAACGGGCGAATTGAGGATCTGAGGGCGGCGGCGACTATCCTTGCGGGCAAGAAGATCAAGGACGGAATTCGGGCGTTGTGTGTCCCCGGTTCGTACCCGGTGAAGCGGCAAGCCGAAGCCGAAGGACTGGATAAAGTATTTCAAGCCGCCGGGTTCGAATGGCGCGAACCGGGTTGCTCGATGTGCCTCGGCATGAACCCGGACATCCTGCAGCCGGGCGAGCGGTGCGCGTCCACGTCCAACCGCAACTTCGAGGGACGGCAGGGCAAAGGCGGGCGGACGCACCTCGTCTCCCCGACGATGGCGGCGGCGGCGGCAATCGCGGGCCGGTTGGTGGACGTGCGCGAAGTCACGAAATAGGCACAAAATCTCGTCATGGAACAGATTGAGTTCGTGATCAAGGGACCTCCAGTTGGAATAAATGCCAAGGAACACAGTAAAACTTCTCGGCGTAAATACCGGCAGTGGAAAGAGTCCGTCACACAAGTGGCGACAAATGTTCTTCCCGACGATTGGGAGATAATCGAATCGGCGGAAGTGGTAGTCCGGATAACGAACTACCACTCCGGCGGTTTTCATGACGTGGATAACGTGATAAAGCCTATTTTTGACGGAATGAACGGCGTCGTGTTTGGAGACGACAAGCAGGTCCGTATCGTCACCAGTGAACGGGTTGATGTGACGATTGTTATCTCGAACCCGCCAAACCTTGTGCTTGATTCTCTCGATAGATACGATGAATTCGTCTATGTTTCGGTGGAATGGTAAATGTGCTATGCAATCAACAAACATCATCTCTTCTGAACGCACGATTGTACGCGAAGCGGCACGAAGATATCGTGAATTGGGATATACAGTTCTCGAAAACCCTACGGGACATGAACTGCCGGAGGACTTGCGCGGGTTTCATCCCGATTTGATCGCGGACAACGGTGAAGACTACGTGGTGTTTGAAGTAAAATCGGCGGGGAAGATCCGCCGCAGCGACTACTGGCAGCGGTTACGCACAACCATCCAGAACCGCCCCAATCGACGTTTGGATATTTCTCTGAATACCGCCCCCGATGTTGAGGCATTAACGTACGAGGAGATTACAGACCTTTTAGCGCGTAGCAAGCGGGTCGCGGAATCAGGATCGCTACAAGTTGCCTTACTTTCCGGTTGGGCTGCATTAGAAGCATCCATGCGGGCGTTGCTGAACCATTACAACGTTCGCCTTTCCGATTACAGACCCGATACGTTGCTTTCCACACTACAGGTTGAAGGATTGATATCCGATGAAGATTACGAGTTCGTAAAAATGATGCGGGGGCGGCGGTCTGCTATCGCTCATGGTATGCGCGCGACCGTGGGCGAGGATGAGATCGACAGAGTGTTTCATATAGCCGAGGAAATGTTATCCGAAGCCGCAGAAAACCGGGAAACTTCGTTCCAATAGACGCCGTTAATGACACGGTGTAAGCCACTGCACAGATCGTAGTCGGTTCGTCGTGCGAGAAGTAATTTTCATGTGGGATGGTCAGACTTATACCGCCCTACCGCCTCCTGAAGAAAGAGGGGAAGTTTTTCCAGTGGCAACCCTGCTACCAACTCCGCAAGACCCGGCGTTATCACGAGTAGTTCTCTGCCGTCCGCCTTTTTCTGGATGACGAGCAGAATGTAAAGTGTCTTCAAGTCGGCGTTATCAGCGGCGGAGTGGTTTCCCGCCGCGCGATGAATGTACGCCTGTTCGTGTAAAAGTCGGACGAGGATACAGGACGGTTCTAACCAGACCGCCGGAGGCTTGTCGGCGATCAAAAGAGAGACGAGCGAATCCGGCGTCAATTTTTCGATGAAGTCGCGTTCGAAGCCGACGGCGAGGCGGAACGTCTGGTTGAGATGTGTCTGAGCCTCCTCGTAATTCCCGCTCCGGTTCAGATTCATTATCCGGGCGATCACCCCGCCAAGTTGTTCGATCATCCGCAGGATCAGGTCTTTTTTCATCTCGCTAATTGTTCCCTTGCTAAATCATAAGACGTGATCTTGCTCGGCGTTTGTTACGCCCCTTTGTTTGACCACTGAAAATGTAGTGAGAAATATATGAACGAAAAATCTACCGTGAATGAGATTCGGGCGCGATTCGATGCCGACGTGGAGCGGTTCAGCAAGCGCGAGACCGGACAGACCGCTTTGATCGATGCCGTACTCGCCCTCGACCTGATCGCGGGTGCCGCCCTCGCCGCCACCCCGCAATCCGCGCATATTCTGGACATCGGGTGCGGCGCGGGCAACTTCTCCCTCGCCCTGTTGGAACGTCTTCCGAACCGCGCCGTAACGCTGAACGATCTGTCGAACCCGATGCTCGAACGGGCAACCGAACGTGTCTCGGCGGCGACTTCGGGGAGTGTAGTCACGGTTCAGGGCGACATCCGGGAACTGAATATCGGAAGCGGCACCTTTGATGTGATCGTCGCCGGTTCGGTATTGCACCATTTGCGCACCGACGAGGAGTGGGAAAGCGTCTTCGCGAAACTGTTTGCCGCGCTTCGTCCGGGCGGGTCGCTCTGGATTTCCGATCTGGTGGAGTCGTCGCACCCCGGCGTCCAGGCGCAGATGTGGGACCGGTACGGCGCGTATCTCGCCGCCTTGAACGGCGAAGCATACCGCGAGAAGGTGTTCGCCTACATCGCGAAAGAGGACACACCGCGTCCACTCTGGTACCAACTCGATCTACTACGTCGCGTCGGTTTCGCACAGATCGAAATCCTGCACAAGAACGCGGTATCGGCGGCGTTCGGCGCGGTGAAAGCGGTATCATAACCGGAAGGAGACTACCGCCATGCCCGCCGTTCTGGAACCGCCCACGAAACCCTCGCCCGCCGCCCCGCAGGCGGCACCCGAAGCCGACATCCCCGGCGTCACCCGCCCCATGACGTACGAGGAGTATCTCGCCGGACCCGAGGAGATGAAGCGTTACGACATCATCGACGGGTACAAAATCTACCGCACGTGGGGAGAAGACAAGGTGCCGAATCCAACCCGGAATCATCAGGAAATTCAAGCTAACACATTTGAGGCGTTTCGCGCCTTTCAGCGTAGCATAAAATCCGGTAGAGCGATCCAGGCTCCCTGTGACGTACGCGTCGTTCAGAACCCGACGCGGACGCGTCAACCAGACGTGCTTTTCATCAGCAACGAACGGTTGGCAAGGAATCCCCCGCCGAGCGATCCGTCCCCGCTCGCCCCGGCACCGGAACTGGTCGTGGAAATTCTTTCGCCGTCCGATACGCGGCGGGTACTGACTGATAAACTCGCCGATTACGCGCGAGTGGACGTGCAAGAGTGCTGGATCATCGGTCAGAGCACGGAAACCGTGGAAGTGACGCGTCTGGATTCTGCCGGGACAGTGACGACGGTCGCGGTGTACGGACGCGGGCAGACGGTGGAGTCGGTCGTCTTTCCGGGTCTGACGGCGTCGGTGGACGCTCTTTTCACGGACGAATAACACATGTTTCTACTTCTCCCCTCCGATATTTATGACAAGCGCGCCCCCGATCCCGACTTCGCGGACGAGGCACAGGCGGCGGCGAGGCACGGGATAACTGTGGTCTTGTTCCATCTCGAATCGCTCCGCGAAAATGACATGCGCCGTGCTATAATCGCGACGCCGCATGCACCACAACCGGACACGCCTCTGTTGTATCGTGGTTGGATGCTCGCTGGTCCCGAATACGCCGCGCTCTACGACGCTATACGGGAGGAACGTGGCTTTCGACTTGTCACGGACCCGGGGCGATATGCCGAGGCGCATTATCTGCCGAACGCCTACGCCCATCTCGCCGGTGCGACACCAGAATCCCTCTGGACTGTCGGGGCAGAGTATGAAAAGGCATGGGAGATGTACGAGGGTTGGGGACACCCTGCCGCCATTGTCAAGGATTACGTCAAGTCTGCAAAGCACCGCTGGAAGGAAGCCTGTTTTCTACCAGCGGGTAGTAACCGGGTGCACTTCGACGCGGTATTGACAGCGTTGCACGATTATCGGGGACCGGATTTCGCGGGCGGTTTCGTACTGAGGCGGTTCGCCCCGCTTCGCATCATCGACGAAACATCATTCGGACAGCCAATCCACGAAGAATATCGTCTGTTTTTCGCGGACGGAGAATGTTTCGTTCACGCGCCGTTCGCGATTCCGGCTGATTTCGATGGGAACATTGAGATATGGCGCGATACAGCCCTTCGCTTTGGAAGCCGCTTTATGACTATAGATGTCGCCCGCACGGAGTCGGGCGACTGGACTGTCGTCGAAACCGGGGACGGAGGTGTGTCGGGTCTGCCGGAGGGAATCGCGCCGGAATCCTTTTACGGATCGTTACCATCGTCCCTATTCGTGCCGATCCGCGATTGACTTCGCGGCGCGCTTTCGGCTATGCTTAGGGTGTGCTATATCGGAATTTGCCGGATGGTGTATGCCGCAACGACGCGCCGAACCCAGTTAAAGAAAGGCTTTTGAACGCTTTTATGCCACGCGCTCTTGTCACCGGCGGTGCCGGATTTTTAGGCTCTCACATGTGCGACCGCCTCCTCGCCGAGGGTTACGAGGTTGTCATGTTCGACAACCTGCTGACCGGTTCCGCCGATAACCTGTCCCATCTCGCGAACGAGCCGCGCTTTTCGTGGGAGAACGTCGATGTGTCGAATGGTCTGTCGTTCGCGGGCGAGGTGGACGTGATCTATCACATGGCGTCGCCCGCGTCGCCGATAGACTTCGCGACCAAAGCGGTTGAGATTCTGCGCGTGAATGGCGTTGGGACTTACAACGCCCTGGAACTCGCCAAAGCGAAGGGTGCCCGGTTCCTGATCACCTCCACGTCTGAAGTGTACGGCGACCCGCTGGTCCACCCGCAGACCGAGGAATACTGGGGCAACGTCAACCCCATCGGTACGCGCAGCTGTTACGACGAAGCGAAGCGGTACGGCGAGGCGATGACGGTCGCGTACCGTCGGTATCACGGCGTGGACGCGAAGATCGTACGTATTTTCAACACTTACGGCGAGCGTATGCGGCTTTCGGACGGGCGCGTCGTGCCGAACTTTGTCGGGCAAGCGTTGCGCGGCGAACCCATTACAGTGTATGGAACCGGTCAGCAGACACGCTCGTTCTGCTACGTTTCCGACCTGTTGGAGGGCATCTATCGTCTGGCGATCAGCGAACACGCGGGACCGATGAACTGCGGCAACCCGACCGAGCGTACGATGCTGGAGTTCGCGCAGGAAATCAAGCGGCTCACCGGTTCGGCTTCGGAGATCGTCTATCAACCGCTCCCGACTGCCGACGATCCCAAGCAGCGACGCCCGGACATTACGAAGATGAAGGAATGGGTGAACTGGGAGCCGGTCGTCTCGCTGGAAGAAGGCTTGACGCGCACCATCGCGTATTTCAAGGGAAAGATCGACGCCGGGGCGAAGTGACGGTCTTGTTCGGGAGACCACGATGATGACAAGCGACAAACATCAGATGCTCGCTCGTCATCGACGCGGTCTCTCCTAACGTCAAACCCTCGGTCCAGCCGGAAATCCCGCACGAAGCATGCGAATCCTGCCGATAGCCAACGATAATCGCTATTACGTCTCGCTCGGCGACGCGCAGAGTCGGGGCACCGCGTACGATCCGGGGGCGGCGAGCAAGTTTTTCGCCCGGCTTGCCGCACTCGAATCCGGTTGGAAAATGATTCCGCTGGCTACCGAGGGGGCAACGGGGGCGACGGTACGCTACGTACAGTTGCCCCGCCTTCGCGAAATGGCTATCACACCGTCGCTTATCACCCTGACGCTCGGAGCGGGCGACTTATCGCGACTGGCATTCGGCTACGGAAAAGCGGTCTGCAAAGAACTCAACGCGCATGTCGCCGTGCTGTTCGATACGCTCCGTGAATCCGCGCCCGGTTGTGTGATACTCCTGTCGGCACTCTACGACCCGATGGATGGTATCGATCCCGTGCTGGCAACGGGAGTCGCCCGATTCAACGGCGCACTACGCGCAATCGCCGCTTCTTACAGTGCCACCGTCGCCGACACGGACGCCCTATTCGCGGGACACGGTGCACTCGTCGGCGACCCATTATCGCAGGATGATTTCGCGGCACCTTCCGGTCTGTACCTTTGCGCCGGAGCCGATCTCACGCCGGTCCCGAACCGGGACGGCGGGATGGTCTTGGCGGACGCGCTCTTCGCCGTTTATCAGGCGACGGTGCCGGGGCGATAAATAGGCATGGAAACCGACGATGCGATCTTTTTAGCCGCGTTCGCGTCGTGCCAACTTCCACGTTCGGAGTGGACGCACCGGGCGCATCTGCGAATGGCGTACCTTTATCTGAGGGAGTATCCCGATGTGGACCGGCTACTCCCGACGGTTCGAAGGCGGATACGAACCTATAACGAGTCGAATCGAAATCGGACTGGCTATCACGAAACGATAACGGTGGCTTTCCTGCGCCTCGTTGCAGATCGGTTGCGTCGCGGCGCGTTTCCCGACTTCGCCACGTTCGAGCAAGAAAACTCGGACCTGTTCGCATTCGGGGGTGAGGTAATATCGCGCCACTACGAACGCGGAACGCTGTTCTCACCCGAAGCCCGCGCCGGATTCGTCGCGCCGGATCGCGACCCCCTACCCTAAGTCACCCGGGGACGATATAACGGTGCGTTATGCGCGCTTCTACACTCGAAATCCCCATCGGCTCTACCGCCCCGCTCTCGTGTGGACAGTTAGCGGCTTTCGCGACGAATATCGGCGCGAAAGCGGTTTGGACGCTTGCGGCGAAAGAACGAATCGCCGCGTCCTATGAAAACTTCGTGCGCCACCGGGAGGACGGCATACCGATCTATGGCACAACCACCGGATTCGGTCCGCACGTGGTGTCCGATACGGGGGGAGAGGAAGCGCAGGGCGCGTCCCTGATCGCGCATCTCGGGGCAGGTTTTGGTCCCGACGCCCCCGGTTCCGTGGTTCGCGCCGCGATGTTGCTTCGTCTACACACCGTCGGGCAGGGCTTTTCCGGGGTTCGCCC
>JAYULM010000459.1:0-2049 GCA_043763605.1 Armatimonadota bacterium
TGAGGTGCCTCTGGCGTTCGCGACGACATTTTGTTCGTCGCGATACCGTCCGAAATGCTCTCAGGACCGCCTATCCTTATTTTGCATCTGGTCTTAACGGCGGAACCATCAGTCCAGAGGGCATATACAGCGCGCCAACCACACCAGGCGAATTTCGGGTGCAGGCGCAGTCGGCGTATGACCCCACAAAGACCGCGACTGTGTTGGTGCGGGTCTTCCTCCCCGTCACCGCGCAAGACAAATAAGGGAACGTCCGTGTATCGCCGCGTCAAGGAGAATAACCCCGGCGCGGCGAACTAACCGCTATGTCGCGGTATGGGTGCCTTTTTCTGTTTTTGACATCTTTGTTGCTCGGGTGTATTGCGCCGTGCGCCCACGCGGACGGCGGGCTACAGCGGATGCGGGCGCGCGGCACCCTGCGCGTCGCCACCGATGCCACGTATCCCCCATTCGAGTTTATGCGGGACGGAAAAATTGTCGGGTTCGATTGCGAGATCGGTGACGAGATCGGGCGTGAACTCGGCGTCCCGGTCGAGTACGTTTCGATGGAATGGTCCGGGGTGTTCGCGTCGCTCGAAACCGGGCAGTGCGACATCATCATGGCGGGTGTAACCATCACCGAGCCGCGCAAAAAAGGCAACGCATTCTCCCGCCCTTACTTCCTGTCCGGTCAGGTTCTCGCGAGGCGCAAAGGGAATACGGCGATTGCCACGCCCGAGAATCTTCTGAAAGCCGGACGCGTCGTCGCGGTCCAGCAGGAAACCACCGGTCAGTTCGCGATGGAAAAGCGCGGGATGCCGAAAGACCGCCAGCACCGCTTCGACACGTTGCAGGACGCCCTGATGGACACCCGCAACGGCAAATCCGACGCGGCGGTCGGCGACCTTCCGGTGCTGATCGACATGATCGCGAAGGGCTACCCGGAAATGGAAGTCGTCCCCGGCAAGCCGTTCGTCTCGGAGAATCTCGGCATCGTCGCGCGGCGCGACAGCCGCGACCTCGTCGCGGCGATCAACGCGGCTTTGGAGCGGATCATGGCGGACGGTCGCTACGCCCGCATCTACGAAAAGTGGATGAAGGAGCCGTTGCCGCTTGCGACACTCGCCAAATTGGAAGCGGAAAAGGTGGACGGTACCGCGATCCCGGAAGGCGTCGCGGCAGCGGCAATGACACGAAAGCCGGGTGCCTCGGGCGACACGGAGCCGGAAAAAGCGGTCGGAGGCTCCGCGTTTACGATCCGCTTCGACGTTTTGCGCGACGCGCTCCCGCTCCTGCTCAAAGGCGCGGGGCTGACCCTGATTCTGACGGCATGTACCCTGCTGATCGGTACGCCCGCCGGGCTTTGTATCGCGCTGGCGCGGCTTTCACACCTCCCGCCCCTGCGCGCTTTCGCCACCGTATACGTCGAGTTGGTGCGCGGCACGCCGCTCCTGATGCAGATTTACGTGATCTATTTCGTGTTCCCCGCGCTCGGCTTGTCCCTGCCGCCGTTCGCCGCCGGTCTTGCCGCGCTGTCGTTCAACTCGGCGGCGTATGTCGCGGAGATATTCCGGGCGGGCATCGAGAGCATCGACTCCGGGCAGCGCGAGGCGGGGCAGGCACTCGGCATGACCGGGGCGCAGACGATGCGCCATATCGTCCTGCCGCAGACGATCCGCCGGGTTCTGCCGCCACTGACCAACGAGGCGGTCGCGCTCTTGAAGGATTCGTCGCTGGTTTCCGTGGTCGCGCTATCCGAGTTGATGCGCGTCGGCAAGGAGATCGCGACCACGGCGGGTGCCCCGACCACAATCTATCTCGCGGTCGCCGTGCTGTATCTGGCGATGACCCTGCCGCTGACCGCGCTCGTGCGCCGTCTGGAAAGCCGCTGGCAACCGATCAGTCGGGCGGAATAGGTGTTAGTGCCCTTCAATAAATAAACTGTGCATTGTCGTGATCTAATTGAGAGGAAATTCGTCATAAAACGAACAGTTTATTTCTTGAAGGGCACTTAGGTGTTAGGTGTTTGGGTGTTGGGTCGCCGGTTGGTATCATCGGTTTCACCGATGA
>JAYULM010000460.1:0-7190 GCA_043763605.1 Armatimonadota bacterium
GATAGGAGCCGTGTTGCCCGGTGGGGTCACGCCGCCCGCGCCGCCGTCGCTACTTTTCCCACTCCCGCCGTCCGCGCCGATGCCGATCAGGGTGTCCTCGACCCAGTCCGACAGGCTGAAAAAGCGCGTGTTTCCGGTCGCCATCCCCTGCATGTCGTAGTCGCGCGGGTGCCCGCTGTGGTTCTGCCACGGATATAACTGGAAGTGCAGTTTCGGATCGTTACCCGCGTCCAGCAGCGGCACGACCGATTTTTCCCACGACGTGAAGTCGAGTTGCGTGATCGACGTGTTCATACAGAAGATGTGCGCGTTCGGATAGGCGTTTCGCAGGTTCTGTATCTGGGTGCGATAGCGGTTGATGAAGTCGGTCTCGTCCGGGTTGCCGCCCTGACCGCCGTACTGGTCGTTGTGCCCGATGGCGATCACAACCGCCTGCGGTTGCCACGCGGCGAAATCGTTCGTCGTGGTTCCCGGTCCGTCCACCGTGTTCCATTTTTCGTACAGATGGTATGGCGTGAAACCGGCTTGCATGCCCATGCCGCCTTTCGCGATCAGGCGCGTGTCCATCCCGAGTTCGCGACCGGTGAGGATTCCGTAGGAACGCGCGGAGTTGTTGGACCACTCCCCGTCGTTGTCGGGGTTCGCCCCGGCGAAGTTCGGATCGGGTACGCCGCCCTCGGTCACGGAGTCGCCGTAAAACTCGATGCGCCGACTGGAAAGCGGTTCGGGACTGAGCAAGCCTTTTCCCGCGTCCAGGTTGAATCCTTTGAAGACGACCTTTTCCTCGATGCTGGAGTTCTTGTACAGGCAGATCGTGTGGTTGGTGTTCGCGAGACCTTGCTTGATCGTGATCTCCCGGTACCCTGGTCCGACGGTGAACTTGATCTGGTTCGTAAAATCGCCGTCGATTACCGCGACCATCCCGGCTTGATTGCCGAGGTAGTCCTGCGAGCCGTCGCCGCGAAAGACGATCTTCGTGCCGTTGAAGCGTGTGCGGATCTGGCTGCCGGGCCAGTACATATCGGCGTAACTGCCGCCGTTCGCGCCGCCCCGTATCATCCGTCCCTCGTAGACCAGTTTGCCGTTGTCGGGGTAAACAGTCCCGCTCCCTGCCACCGAGTCGTCGCAGAACGCCCCGGTGATCTCGGACTGCGACAGATACGTGTCGCTCCACGCCGCCCCCGCGTTGAACATCCGCACACACCACTTGTAGTTGTTCGCCGCCGCGAGCGTGGTCGGGATAGTGAAACTGAGCGTATGCAGCCCACGTCCGGCACCGGTTACATCTTTCGTTTGCGTCAGCACGGTCGTCCCGCTCCCGTTGAGCAACCGGGCGATAATGCGGCGGGCACCCGGCGCGGTGTGTCGCACCTTTACCTGCACCACTTTGCCTTTTTCCAGCAGGCGGGGGGCTTTGCGCAGGTAGACGAGGTTCCCCGCCTCCGCCGCTTCCACGAACCGGAAGTTGTCGACGCGGAAGTCGCGCAGACCGATGTCGTAGTTGTAATCGCTGGGACCGTTCGCGTAGGTACCGGCGTTGTGGTAAACGAGAATGCCCGCCTTCGCCGCGCCTGCCGGTGCGGTCGCGCGGACCTTGATCACCTGCCACCCGGTCGTGCCGCTGTGCTGGAACTCGCCGCCGCGCACCTCCTTCAGGAGATTACCGGACGCGTCGTAGAAATTCACCTGCGCGTACATGCCGCGCCAGGTATACGTCTTTTCGTCACGCGTCTTTTTCGAGTCGAACGACAACTCGTACACTTTGCCCGGCGTCACCGACGGGCGCGACGCGGGATTGGTTTCGAGCGAGCCGCCACGGTCCATCCGGAAATAGCGGCTACCCTCGGTGCCGTCGCCACTTTCGATGTTGAGCTGGTTGCCGTTATAACTGTCCTCGAAGAAGTTCCAGCCGGTCAGTATGTCGGCGTAATAGCCGTAATTATGGTATGCCGCCTGATTCCCCTGCTCGAAGCCGGGGTTCACGGTCAAAAGGTTGGTTTGCGCGGACACAGTTGTCGGCGCAAGTATCGGTAGCAAGCCGGTCGTAGCGAGCAAGACGGCGGTCGTCCATTTCGAGCGGCGGGTGGGTATCACTTCGCGTGACGCGACGATGTTCATAGCGAAAAACTTCTTTCTGCCCGGAGGCGTAAAGGAACGGTTCACGGGCGAATCCTGTTTCCAGGAAAACGTTTTCTTTCAAATGGGCGGACGGGGGCGGGCAGTATCTGCCGCCCCCGTCCTGCTCTGCCGCTACTGGCTGAGGAGTTGCATTTCGGCGACCTGCGCGTAGTCCGTCGAGCCGTTGGTGGCGGTTATCGACAACCGGTAATACCGGTAGGCGGTTGTGTTCGTGATGGAATACGATTTCGTCTCGAATCGCCCCCCGAAGACCTGGTTGCTCTGGGTGTTGAGTGTCACCCACGACGTTCCGTTCGTCGACCCCTGGAAGTTCCAGTTTTTGGGATCGCGTTGCTGAGCATCGTTGGCTGAGGTGACGGTGTACTGCTTCACGGCATACGCCGTGGTTCCCGCGAACTGGTATTGTAGCCACGCCTTCACGGTGCCGGTCCCGACTGTGCCGAGCCATTTCGTGTTCGCGTTGCTGTCGAACGCGTTTGGCGCGGTTTCCGCCGCAATCGGGTTGCTGCTCGCCGAAGCCGTGCCACCGGTCGCCCGGTTGACAAGCCCGCCCGCTGTGGTAAAGGCGAGGAAATTCAGGTTGTAGCCGGAACTATCGGTCACCAGTCGGAGAACCTGATTCCCCGCCGGGAGAGTCACCGGGATCGCCTTATTCGCCCACGTATCCCAGCCGTTCGTGCTATCGAACGCGATGCTCCCCAGGTTCGTGCCGCTCGCGTTCTCCAGGTGCGCCGAGCCGCCGAAGCCCGCGTACCGGAACGTCGCCGTGTAGGTCGCGGCGGAAGGAACGTTGACAGAGTATTTGGTCCACTCGCCCGCCGCCGTCCAGCCCACGACGTTGTTACCTTCGGCACCTGAATAGGAAATGTCTACACTGTCGGCACGGTACGCGCCGCCGTTGTTGGGTGTGTCGGTGTCGTTGTACCCGTTCCCCGGTCCGCCGACGTCGTAGTTTTCGGCTTCGATGCGGTTCGCTATCGGCGTATAGACGCCGACCGGTTCACCGCCGTAGGCGAAGCGCGGTGCGGTCGCGACTCGCCGGGTACCGCCCCCGCCGATGCCGGTCGGGGTGTTGTTTGTGATCACCTTCAGGTTTCGGAACAGCGTGTTGATGTCTGCCGCGGAAATGTCGAACTCGCCGCGTGCGGCTTCCTCCGCCGCGATCAGGTACTGGTCCTGTCCGGCGTCGTCCACGATATAGCCGCCATAGTTCTGGAGTGCCCAGGCGATCTTTTTCGCTTTTTCGGAGGTCAGACCGAGGTTGTCGATCACAGCGGTCTTGTCGATGGCGAGCAGGGTCCCCATTTCGATATTCGGGCTGGAATACTGACCGCCGAAGTCCAAGCCGTAGCCGAAGCCGTCGCTCGGATCGGCGTAATTATCCGCCTGAATCGCGGGCCAACGCCAGCCGGGGTTGCCGTCGCCGGTGGTGACATACGAGCCGTACTTCCCCATGCCGAGGAGCAGTTTCACGGCGTGGCGGATCGAATCGCGGTTGCCCGCAGTCAACTCCCCTACCCGGATGCTACCGCCGATAGCGGAAAGCCCGGAGCCGTAGTGCGTGCCCCGGTGTCCCGGTCCGAAGAGGTTGCCGCCGTTCGGCTCGCCGAAGTCGCGTTGCGGGTAGCCCCACAGGGGACCGTCCGACGCAAGGCGGGTGGTCGGTTGCCACTGGATCAGGCTGTAACCGTCGGGTTGCAGGAACGCCGAGCAGGCGTTCGGTGCCTCGTAGCCGAATTGACCGGGGGTTCCCTGTACGTCCGGGATGATCAGCCAGTTCGGAATCTGGGTCCAGCCGATCCACGATTCCGTTGTCCCTCCGGCGCGGTACCGCTGGGTGTCGCCGGGAAAGAAGGTCTGCCGCCACGGGTCGCCGGGATTGACGCGGATCAGCCAGTCGACTTCCTGCACCCCATTGATAGGGGCGTCCAAAAGGTTGGCGTTGATATAGGTGGCGTTGCTACCGAGCGACGTGTTCCAGATGGAGTCGGCGGAGAACGGTTGTTTCCACGGGTCACGGGAAGCGGTCTGCGCCGTCGCGGAACCACCAGTGACGACTGTGGCAACGGTCAGTGTTGCAAAAATAGCGATTAGTCGTGCGGTCACGACACGTGAGAGAACAGTCATTGAACACCTCTTTGTTTAGATAAGAATGATGACGGCTGAAACGGCTCGGATCGAACCGGGCGTTGTGGGATCATCGGACAATGCCACGCGCAGTGAAGTGGCTTTCGATAAAATTTTTGTTTGTATTTCCTCCTGTTATGTTGCAAATATAGCGAATACACTGCGAACGTTTCGGTGAGTTATCTTTAGGCGGGAGCCGGTCCCGTCGAGTCGCGGACGATCAGTTCCGTGGGAAGCATCACCTGACGACCCCGCCGGGAAATGTCGCCCACCTGCTCCACCAGCAAAGAAACCGCCTCCTCACCAATCCGGGAGTACGGCTGGCGCATCGTCGTCAGTGCGGGCTTCACGTCTTTCCCGCCGTCGTCGTCGTTAAATCCGGCGACGGAAACGTCCTCGGGAACCCGCAAGCCGCAGTCCGTCACCGCCGTGATCGCGACCGCCGCCGCCGAATCGCTGGCGCAAAACAAAGCCGTGGGGCGGGATGCGGCGGACAGTCGCGCCAGGGCTTGCGCGGCGTGATACACCCCGCCGTCGCCAGCCGCAACATAGGAGAGCAAAACTTCTTGACTTGGCAACCGATTGCCCTCCATCGCCTCCCGGTACCCGACGATCCGATTTTCGATGTAGACGGACTCGGCATCGTTGTCGGTGATCAGGGCGACCCGGCGGTGCCCCAGACCGATCAGATATTCCGTCATCGCGCGAGCCGCCCCCCGGTTGTCTACGTCCACCCAGGAAAGGCGCGGGTCGTCGCGCCGGTCGTCCACGAGCACCGTCGGCACACCGGCATTGACCAGCGCGTCGATGAGGTCGCTTTCGCGCTTCTGGTAAAAAATCAGGAAACCGTCGCAACGTCCGTCCCGGAAGCGCGGCAGGCTTTCGGCGGCTCCGCGCCAGGTCTCGCCCACACACAGCGTGACGTTCTGACCGTGCACGGCGGCGGCGCGCAAAACCCCGTTGAACAGGATGCCGAAAAACGGCGATTCGTGCGGCGCGACGCTACCGGGGGTCATCACGATACCGAGCGTGTCCATCCGCTTGCGGGACAAGCCACGCGCGATAGCGGACGGGTAATAACCGAGTTCGCGGGCGACCCGCTGAACGCGCTCACGCGTCGCCGGTGCGATCACCGACATTGCGGCGGGGTTCAATGCTTTGGAGGCGGTGGCACGGGACACACCCGCCTGCGCCGCGACATCGCGAATGGCTACGGGTGATTGCGTTTCTGCCTTGAAATCGGTTTCAATCACGAACCGGATTCTACCACATCCTGCAGAGTTTTGAAACCGGTTTCATAAATAATGGCGGATTTTTTTTGGCGCGCCGCTGTATGCTATACTGAATGTATACGACGGGCGATATTTACGCGCTAATCGAAAATAAACACAAGGAAACGAAAACTTTTTATGGCGGCTACTACGGCGGAAAACGGGAAAGATTTTGATGTGATCGTGATCGGCGGCGGACCGGGCGGGTATCCGTGCGCGATCCGGGCGGCGCAACTCGGCAAAAAAGTGGCGTGTATCGAGAACGATAATTTGGGCGGGACCTGTTTGAACTGGGGTTGTATACCGACGAAAACCATGATCGGCTCCGTGGCGGCACTCTACACGATCAAACACGCGAAAGATTTCGGCTTGACGGCGGACAACGTCGGCGTGGACTTTCCGGCACTGATGGCGCGCAAGGAAAAGGTTGTCAAAACGCTGGTCGGCGGGGTCGGCTTTCTCTTCAAGAAGCACGGCGTCACGGCGATTGAGGGCATCGGTACGCTGAAAGACGCGAACACAGTCGCGGTGATCAAGGCGGACGGTTCCACGCAACTGCTGACTGCGAACAATATCGTCGTCGCCACCGGGTCTGTCCCGGCAAAACTGCCGATCCCCGGCATCGATGACGCCGACATTTACACCCCGAACTGGGACGTGAAGGCGAAGTTCGCGGCGGGCACGCTGGCGACCGGCAAAATCTGGACCTCGAACGAGGCGGTTTCCGCGAAGCAGATCCCGCAGGAGTTGGTCGTGATCGGCGGCGGCGTGATCGGGTGCGAGTTTGCGTATACGTACAACGGACTTGGCACAAAGGTCACTATACTGGAGTTTCTACCGCGCCTGATCGCCACGCTGGACGTGGACCTGTCCACCGAACTGGAAAAAGTACTGAAGAAGCAGGGAATTACCGTGCGCCTCGACGCCAAAGTGACCGGGGTCGCGGACGGCGAGAACGGCAAGAAGTCGGTGACATTCGAGCGCGACGGTAAAACGGAAACCATCCCCGCCGATGTGGTCCTGGTCGCCACCGGGCGTGTGCCGTTCAC
This sequence comes from Armatimonadota bacterium, assembly GCA_043763605.1. Lineage (GTDB taxonomy): Bacteria > Armatimonadota > Armatimonadia > Armatimonadales > Armatimonadaceae > JACMIU01. The sequence continues at coordinate 6,587 of JAYULM010000460.1, forward strand.
GAACGGATTGAACCTGGACGGCGTCGGCGTCGCCATCGGTACCCCGAAGAACAAGCGGGCTATCGCGGTGAACACAAAGATGCAGACCAGCGTCCCGAACATCTACGCCATCGGCGACGTAGTCGGCTCCGGTCTGGCGCACACGGCGACGGCGGAAGGGTTGGTCGCGGCGGAGAATATCGCGGGGCACCATTCGGAAATGTCGTACAAGGCGAACCCGGCGTGTATCTACACCGAACCCGAAGTCGCGTCAGTCGGTCTGTCGGAAGCGGAAGCGCGGGAAAAAGGGCACGACGTTAAAGTCGGCACCTTCTCGTTCCGTAACCTCGGCAAAGCGATGGCGATCAACGAGCGGGACGGCTTCGTCAAGGTCGTCGCGGAAAACAAGTACGGCGAGATCCTCGGCGTCCACATCATCGGACCGCACGCGACCGACATCATTCACGAGGCGGTGGTTTCGATCCAGTTAGAAAACACGGTCGAAGAGTTGATGCGCACGATCCACGCGCACCCGTCGCTCGCGGAAGCGTTGGGTCAAGCGAACGAGGACGTGCGCGGCATGGCGATTGACAAAGGATAGGAGCATAGTGGGCGGCTTAGATCG
>JAYULM010000461.1:0-7188 GCA_043763605.1 Armatimonadota bacterium
CCCCCCCCCCCCCCCCCCCCCCCCCCCGGGCGGGGGGCCGGGGGGGTGAGGTTCCCAGCGAATACCCCCCTTGTTTCTTTGTGGGTTCGTTTGTGCAAAAACGAGGAAGCCGACTCGCTCACGGGGAATAGTACCGACTCACATCAAGAAATGTGGGAGGAATCCGCTTGCTACCGAAACCCGCCGACGACTACGTCGCCAAACTGCGCCAGTTGCACGACCGGATGCAGACTGACTTGCTCCACCATCTGCGCCTACAGGAAGAATCCACGACCGCGACCGAACTTTCCGGGGTCGCCGATGTGCGCGGGGGCGATACGATCTACACGATTGACGCGCACAGTGAGGAGATTCTGTTCGACTTTTGCGAGACGTGGAGTCGCGAAGCCGGACCGTTCGTGCTGATCTCCGAGGGCATCGAGGGTTCCGGCTGGCGCGCGTTCCCGGACGGTGCGGCGGTCGAGGACGGGACGTTCCTGATGATCGTGGACCCGATTGACGGGACACGTAACATCATGTACAACAAGCGGTCCGCGTGGATTCTGACCGGGATCGCGCCCAATAACGGGGCGGGCACCACGCTCGCCGACATCGAAGCGGCGGTGATGACCGAACTGCCGACCACGCGCCACCGGCTCGCCGACCAACTCTGGGCGACGAAAGGCGGCGGCGCGTTCCGCGAATCGCGCGACGTGTTCACGGGCGAACGCAAACCGCTCCCGATCCGCCCGTCGCAGTCGCCGACACTGGCGCATGGCTTCGCCTCCATCGCCAAGTTCTTCCCGCCCGCGAAAGCCGAAATCGCCGCGTTCGAGGGGAAACTGTTCGACGCTGTGCTGGACAGTGCCGGGGAGAACCCGCTGATCTTCGACGACGAATATATCTGTTCCGGCGGGCAGTTGTACGAGATACTGGTCGGGCACGACCGCTTCATCGCCGACCTGCGCCCGGTCTTTTTCGGCGCGTATGGCTTGCCCAAAAAACTGGTCTGCCACCCCTACGACATCTGCACCGAACTGATCGCCCGCGAAGCCGGGATATTCGTCACCGACGAGCACGGCGCGTTGCTTTCCGCGCCGCTCGACATCCGCGCCGATGTGAACTGGGTCGGCTACGCGAACACGACCCTTCGCGACGCTATCGCGCCCGAATTGGCGCGGTTACTAGCAGAGTTGCCGAAAGGATAAACGATGATGCCTGAAGTGAAGTTTGCCGTATCGCTGCGCACCGGTCTGGCAGTTGGTGTTCTCTCAGTGTCGCTCCTCGCGGGTTGTTCCCAGCCGGTGCCACCCGCCGAAAAGGCGAGGGTGCAAAACGGCATTATCAGTCGCGCCCCCGGTAGCGCACGACCGGACCCCGCGATCAACGCCCTGCAGTGGAAAACGGTGAGCGAGCAGGGGCATCAGGTCGCGACCACGCGTCTGCACGGTGGACGCGAGGGCGACCGGCTTATCCTGTACCGCCCCCCGCAAACGGCGGGACGCGTCCCGTGCATCGTGATGGCGGCGGCGGGCACCCGGCTGTTCCACGGCATCTTGCTCGGCGAGGGCGACGGCGAGGAACATCTGCGCTACCTCCAAGAGGGCTTCGCCGTCGTCTCGTGCGAGATCGACGGTCCCCTCGCCGACGCCGACGCGGAGGATTCCAAAGCGATGGTCGCGGCGGCGAAGAAGTTTCAGGCGGCGAACGCGGGCATCCGAAACATGCAGGAGGCGTTGGATGTCGCCGAAACGTTACCCTGGGTGGACCCGAAACGGATCTTCGTCGCCGGTCATAGTTCGGCGGGCACACTCGCGCTGCAGACGGCGGCGTTCGAGCAAAACCGGATCGCCGGGTGCATCGCACACGCGCCCGGCGTGGACGTTCCCAAGCATCTCGGCGTCATACTCGGCTTGCTGGAATCGAGCGGTGCGACCGGGCTACGCGCGACGCTCGATACGTTGTCACCTCACAACAACGTCAACCGACTCACGAAGCCGCTCTTCCTGTTCTGCGCGAAGGACGACTCCGTGATTGACGAATCGAGCGTCGCCGCGTTCGCCGACGCGGTCAAAAAGCAGAACCCCAAAGTCACGTACCAGACCGTCCCAACCGGCGATCACTTCGACGCCATGATCAAAGACGGCATCCCGGCGGCGGCGCAGTGGGCGAAACAACAACAGTAAACCGAAGGAAATATAACCATGGGAATCGTTCGTAAAGCAGTCATCACGGCGGCGGGGCGCGGAACGCGCCAGTTTCCGGCGACCCGGTCGATACAGAAAGAGTTGCTCCCGATGGTGGACCGGGATGGCATCACCAAGCCGACCATCCAGATCATCATCGAAGAGTGCCTGGCGTCCGGCATCGAGGACATCTGCATCGTCGTCTCGCCCGGCGGCGCGGCGGCGTTCCAGCAACACTTCGCGCGCCTGTCCGATCAGGAGCGGCGCGTATTCAAAAACAAGGAATGGGCACTCGCCCAGGCGGACGCGCTTCGCCGGATGCAGGAGCGCATTACCTATGTCGAGCAACCGACTCCCGAGGGCTACGGACACGCCGTTTATCAGGCGCGGGAGTTCGTCAACGAGGAACCATTCCTACTCCTTCTCGGCGATCACATCTACATCGCGAACGGCAAGAAGCGGTGCGCGGAGCAGGTGATCGAGACGTACAACGTCGCCCGGTGTGCGGTGTCCGCCGTCCAGCAGACCCCGGACGATAAGTTGCACCTTTTCGGCACGGTGCAGGGAAGCCCGCTCGGGTCCGACCCACAAATCTACGACGTAGTCGCGATGGCGGAAAAACCGACCATCGAGTACGCCGCCGAGCATCTGCAAACGCCGGGGGTGAAACGCGGCTACTACCTGTGCTTCTTCGGGATGCACGTCTTCCCGGCGACCATTTTCGACTGTTTGCAACACCACATTGAGAAGAACATCCGGCAGGGCGGCGAGATCCAGATGACCAATAGCATGGAGATGCTCCGGTCGCAGGAGCGGTACGTCGCGGTCGAGACGCGCGGAGAGCGGTACGACATGGGGGTACCGTTCGGGTACGTGGAAACGCAGGCGGCACTTGCCCTCAACGGTGTCGAGCGCACCGAAATGCTGTCCGCACTGCTACGTATCGTGGCGAAATCGGCGGCGACCGAGCCGTTCGGCAATATCGGCTGATCGGTTTCGTAGCCATTTCACACAATGTAACGATAATTCGTTCGCCCAGTAAGGGTACCGACGCCTCCGGTTTCGCTCATGACCGGGGGCGTTGGTGACTCCCTCGCACGGTATAATACGGGCGTGAGTATCCTAACTAAACGCCGCACCCGCGAGCATATTATCGCCGACCTGTCTGGCAACCACGCGGAAAAAGCGTTCCTCCTCGCTGGATACATCAGTAATCGCGTGTTCGCCGACTATGGCTACGACATGATCATCAACACATTCGATGACACGGGACATCTAGAACCCGGCGCGATTCTGGTGCAGATGAAGGCGAGCGACGCGCCGGAGTATTCACAGGCAGGCGACTTTGTAACCGTGCGCGTGGACGAACGTGACGATGCGACGTGGCGCAAAGAGAAACTCCCGGTGGTACTCGTCCTTTACGATGCCGGGAAAGACGACGCGTTCTACATTCATTATCAAAGTGTGCCGCAAACCACACGCCGCAGTGTTCGCATTCCGACGACAAGCCGCTTAGATACGGACGCGGCACGACAATTGCGTGCGGTTAAAAATACCGTTCTTTAAGGATATTGTTATGATTCGCACTATTGAATGGCTCAATTATAATGCCCTGTTTTCGGTGATGACCACGCACGGCTTCACTTCCGAAACGCGCCCCGACGGGGGGCTGACGTTCCGACATCCGCACGGCGAGATACTTCCTTTTCCGGATGTGGCATTGACCGACTCGGTAATCACATACCACTACGGCGCGGTACAGGCGGCGATGGATAACTACGGCATCATGACCCGGGACGCTTTCGAACTCGCCCTGCTCACCGCCGCGCACCGGTTGCCGTCCCCGGCGTGATCTGCAGACGATTATTCGCACACAATAAAACTCGTGGCGGGTAATCATCGGGCGCGTCCGGCGTCTAAATTAAGGGATAAGATCGAAAGGAACCCGCACGTCATGCCGCTATCCATCTCTCGCCACCGTATCGCCCGTGCCACGCTATGTGTCGCTCTCACCTATCTCGCGGTCGTCACAGTTTCGTCCGCAAACCGGGTAAGACAGTACAAGGTAGCGGACCTCGGGACGCTCGGCGGCAGGGTGAGTTGGGCGCATGGCGTCAACAAGAACGGTCAGGTGGCGGGCGTTTCCTACCTCGTCGACGACAAAAGGCTCCACGGCTTCCATCACGCGAAAGGCGTTTTGCGTGATGTCGGCACGTTCGGCGGGAATTTTTGTGCCGCGCAGGGCATCAACGACTCCGGACAGGTCGTAGGGCTATCCACGTTCGCGGGTGACGAAACGTTTCACGCGTTTGTGACCGGGGACGACGGTGCGTTGCACGATATAGGCACGATGGGCGGTACCAATAGCGTGGCGCAGGCAATCAACAGCCGGGGCGCGGTTGTCGGTGGTTCGCAAACGCGCGGCGACCGTGGTATTCATGCCTTTCTTTACGACGACGGGAAGTGGCGCGACCTGACTCCCATCGAATGCCAATTCGCCACGGCGACCGCGATAAACGACCAGGACGCCGTCGCGGGCTATGTTTATTTCGACGATACGCGCGGCGTCCGGGGCTATGTGTATGCGAACGGTTCGCTTCAATTTCTGCCCACGCTCGGCGGGCAGGACGGAATCGCGCTCGACATTAACAATCGCGGCGTGGTTGTAGGTACAGCACAAGTCGCGAAAAAAGAGGTGCTACACGCTTTCCGCTTCAAGGACGGCGGAATGACCGATCTCGGCAGTCTCGGCGGCGATTTTAGCCAGGCGCGAGCGATCAACGAACGTGGGCAAATCGTCGGCTTTTCTACGTTGCCCGGCGACAAGGACTTTCGCGGTTTTCTGTACGAAAACGGTGTACTGGTGGACCTTAATACGCGGCTCTCCTCGGGCGGCGGGTGGACAGTCCTGATAGCATACGACATCAACAAAAAAGGACAGATCGTCGGCGTGGGGATGAAGGGCGACGCTGTTCATGCACTACGCCTCGACCCCGTCGCGTCGGAGGGCGATGCCGCCAGAGCGGGCGCGTTGCTACTTTTGGGCGGCGTCGGGTTCGGTCTCGTTCGCCGGAGACGATGAACGGCACTTCCCCGTTAGAAGACTTCCACGTAATTCTGGTCGAGCCGCAGGAAAGCCGGAATGTCGGCTCGGTCGCGCGGGCGATGCAGAACCTCGGCTTCCGGCACCTGCATCTGGTCGCCCCGCGCGGCTATGACCGGGAGAAGGCGGCCGTCACGGCGGTCTGGGCGAGGGCGATTCTGGACGGTTTGCGAATTCACGACACGTTCGCGGACGCGCTGTCCGACATGGAGGAAGTCGTCGGCTTGTCGGAGCGCGAGGGACGCAACCCGGCGTACTTCGTGACGTTACCGCAATGGAGCGCGGGCTTAGCGGAGCGGGAGCCGCGCCGCACCGCGCTTGTCTTCGGACCCGAGGACAACGGCTTGCGGCAGGAGCATCTCAACCAATGCTCGTGGGTGGTACACATCCCGTCTGCCGCCGAAAACCCGTCGTTCAACCTGGCACAGTCGGTACTACTGGTCCTCTTCAAAATCACGGAATCGTTCGGCGACACCGTGAATCTCCCGGCGGTATCGGTGCGCGCCGATAAACGTCGCGCGACGGGCGATGTGCCGACATGGAACTCGCTCCATCAACTCGACCGGGTACTGGACGACGTGATGACGGCGGGCGGCTTCGCCGGGGACGGGTCGCCGAAACCCGGTCCCGACATGCTCAAGAACCTGTTCCGCCGCCTGCGTCTGAACACGCACGAAGTGGGGTTGCTCCTGAGTTTCTTCGGGCAACTGCGCACGGCATTACGCGGGCGGGGCGGGGTCGGGGACAGTGGGGGCGGGGTCGGTGGTTTCGGGGATGTGCCATCCTCCGCTGGAAGTGCGGCACTTGATAAACCTGCGGATTAAAGGGATCGCCCGGAACGCGGGAGAGCGTCGCGACCTCCCGCGTTCCGCAGGAACACCAAGTGCCGCACTTCCAGCGGAGGATGGCACATCCCCGAAACCACCGACCCCGCCCCCACTGTCCCCGACCCCAAACCGTTACGCCTGCCCCTCTTGCTCCGGTGTCAGGAGCGGGTTCAGCGTTTTGGACGGCGGAGCCGCCATGTCGCTTTCCGCTTTGTGCGCGTCCCAGCGGGCGCGGGTGACGACCCGGCGCACCTGCGCCAACTGCGCCGCAATCTCGGCGTACTCGTTCGTCCCCGAATGGTGTTCGATGCCCCAATAGCCGACGTACCCGGCGTCGGTGAGCAGTTTCATCTTGTCCGCTAACTTCCCGCCCCAGGTCGTCGCCGCGTCCACGTGCGTATGGACGGTGTACGGGGCGAGTCGCCGGTCGCCGCCGTCCGGGTCGCCGTCCTCCCAGTGCCCGATATGAAGCAGGATGCCGTAAGCCGGGTGGTTAATGTCGCGGGCGAGCGTTTCCATATTGTTGGCGACCAGCGAAAGCCCCCAGTGGTTTTCCGGTCCGATGCGGAAGCCGTGGTCGGCAGCAAAGCGGCAGTATTCGCCGAAACGCGCGACGAGGTAGTCGTGTTGCTCCGCTGTCATCGGGGCGATCTTGCCGCCGGTGTCGAACCGGACAGTTTTCGCGCCCAGAGTCGCCGCCGCCTTGAGTTCGATCAGCGCGTTGCGGTAGTTACGCTCGCGGGCGTCGGGGTCGTCCTCCCACAGATGAACGCCGTCCACGTGGTAGTTCACCAGGGTCAAATCGCGTGCCTCGATCTCATGGCGCACCTTACGCAATACGGCTTCGTCATTGGTGCCGATCTGTCCGTTCCAGATGTCGGCGGAATGGAGGTCGTAGCGGTGGCGGCAACTTTCGAGGTAGCCGAAGATATTGATCTTATTTTCGTGGTTCAGTCCGTGAACGCTGAACCCGGCGATGGATATGTTCATTTCAGGTAACTATTCAGTCATTGCACTCGATAACCCTTCAAGGTAAAGTCTTCTCAACAGCATGACCGAAGCCGAAGCCCGCACTCTATATCGTCAGGGAGAG
>JAYULM010000462.1:0-7184 GCA_043763605.1 Armatimonadota bacterium
TATCGACACTGCGTAAGCAAGGCATCGCCGTATTACCCGCGTTGAGAAGTGTCTTCATGGGGCAACCAGTTATGCCAGCACTCACTGCTGTGTAGTTACGAGTGATGTACAGTATTCTCCATAGATGCGGGTCAAAATTCGCTCGATTGCTTCCCAGCAATCATGGAAGTTTGATTGAAGTCGTTCATGTAAGAAACAGGGCAGAGCAGGGTGAAGAATGAAGTAGGTCTCTCCCGCCGTCCGCATCAACCCGAGTTCGGCGGCAATGGAGAGAATGCGTATCCAGTCATCCAAAAGCATCTCTCGAAGTTGGGGGGGGCATCGTCTTCGGCAGAAATCCACGAGAGAATAGTAGCATCTACAAAGCCCTGAAACAGTCCTACGATACTAAGGCGAGCAGTATCAATATCAGAAAGGCTTTCTACCCGGTAACTCAACGATGCTGTGAGAGACGTATCTCGCCCCTGTTTGGTAGTGTCGCTCATTGTCAAAGCGACCGTCCCCATTTGTAGCCGCGCCAACAACACTTCCGGTCGTGTGCCGTCTGCGAGTATTGGAATTATCTCACGTAACAAGAGCGGGTTGCCGTTCAGGAATTTGAGCAGGTCATCGAACGCCGGGAGTTGGCGGATTTTCGCCGGTGCGAGTCCGTGTCGGGTCAGGATTGCGCCCGCCATTTCCAGTGCTTCGTGCCGTGGCAGACCGCCGAGCGGAACGTGCGGGCAGGGTGGGAGTGTCGGTTCCATTTCGCGACGGCTCGTTATCAGCACTTTAGATGCCGCTTTGCGTCGGGTCAACTCCGCCAGAAACTCGCGCAGTTCGTCCTGCTCCTCTGTTGTCCATACCGAGGGCGTTCCGGTCGGAAAGCCGCTCACCGGCTCGAAGTTGTCGAAGATCACAAAGCACGGGATCTGTGTCAGCAGGTCCAGCACGCACCGCCGTTGCCGCTGGGGGGATAGGTGTTCCCATTCGATCCCGTTGGATTTGAGCATCCCGTGATAGGCGCGTCCGATCTCCCCGACCACTGCCGATAGCGTTTTGTGATACTCGAACGAAAAGAAGAACACCGGTCCTTCCAGCGCACCGGTCCGTGCCCACCAGCGGGCGAACGCCGCCGCCGTGGTCGTTTTGCCGACGCCCGCCATGCCCCGGAGTAGCGCGACCGTGTTGTGCTGGAAGACCCGCTCCAGTCGCAGGGTCACGTTATCGCGTCCGTGAAAGCCGTACACGGGCGGGTCCGGCACCCCGAACTCCTCCGACGCGACTTCCGCCGCCGTGCTTGAACCAGCGGCGGGTTTCGCGAGCGGCGTCACCGAAACCGACTCGAAAAGCACCGGCACGACCCAGTCCTGCAACAATTCGTCCGTGCCGAGTGCCGACCGCCGCTGTGGCTTGTCTTTGAGGGACGCCACCGCCTTTTTATGCGCCCCCGCCAGATCATCGCCCGCCCGAAGCCGCTCGTACAGGCTTTTCATGAACGCCGCCGCCGTCTGCACGTAGACGGAGTAACTCATCGCTACGACGGCGCACGCGCCGGATTGCAACAACTCGTTGCCGAGCGACATCAACTCGCTTTCCGGATCGGTCATCCCGGACTGACAGGCGTTGAGGAGCACTATCGGCACCTTCGCCGCCGCCAGTGCCTGCCCGAGCCGCGCACCGGAAATCAGCCCATCCCATTCGTTGCCCGTCTCCAGCCCGTCCTCAAAGTACAGTTTGCCGCCGACGCCCTGCCTGTTGTACTGCATCGTGCCGTGCGCCGGGACCCCCTGAAACGTCCCGTGACCGTCGAAATGGAAGACGTGGTAGTGCCCCGGTTTTTCCTGTAGCCGCTTCGACAACTCCGCGAACGTCGCCGGGCGTAGCACCTCGATATTCACGCGCCCCGGCTGGTTCTCGAACGCGTCCAGCAGATGCCGCGCGACCGACTGGAAAGCGACATCGTTTTCATCGTCGGGGCGGCTGATCGCCAGCAGGATATTCAGCACCGAACCCTGCGGCACATGCGCTCTGGCATTTCGGATATTCGGTTCGCCGCGCACGAACGAATGCGCCTGATACGCCAGGTCGCCGTAATCCATGCCGGGATCGCGGATCAACTCCCACGGCAACGCGATCCCCGCCGCCGTGTTCGCCTGTACGACAATGCGCGTCTCGCTCAGAATATTTCGGACGTTGACATAAAGGTTGTAGGCGTCCCGATCCTTGAAAACGGCTTCAAACAGTTCGCCGCCGAGTTTTTCCATTCGCTCTTCTGCCCGGATTGCCCGATCGCGGTAAACGGCAAGCGGGCACATCAGGTACTCTTCCAGATACCAGCGCAGAAGCCCTCGGTCCTCGTCGGAATATGCCAGCATGAACGGGAGCGGTCCGACCGAATCTTGATGGAACGTCGTCGGGTCCTGATAAAGAACCGTGATAGTCGGGTTACTGCCATCGGGTTCGGCGTGGTGGCGAAGAATAATCTGTTTCATAGCAACGAAATTTCGGAATACAAGCCAGTTTACCGAAAGAACATACCGTTCCATTCCCATTTACCGTTTTATTTTTTAGAAACGTGCAATCGCCGTGTTATGTTTCGTGTGTTCGTTGATTCGGTCGACGGCGGTGCGGGGATGTGCCATCCTCCGGTGGAAGCGTTCCGCTTGGATTTCCTTCGGAAACGGGGCTTGCCGATTTCGCCTGGTGGACACGGTATAACCCTCCTGTTTCCGAAGGAAACCCAAGCGGAACGCTTCCACCGGAGGATGGCACATCCCCGCACGCGACGCCATGTTGTATAATCCGTGTATGCCCGCGCTGGATCGTGACCACCAAATCGTCAATAATGCCCTGAGCAAAGACGGCTGGACAATCAGATACGACCCGCTGACAATCGAATACGACAAGTGCTACCTGCACATCGACCTGAGCGCGGAGCGGCAAATTGTCGGCTACGATCCATTAGAGGGAAGGATAACCGTATTGCTTCTGTGACACCAAGCGAGGTTGTGGAAAGCGTATCAAAGGCAGTCGCGGAAAAGCACCCGCGTCAAAAAAACGCGCGGAGAATGCGCCGATGGGCAAAGCCGTAAAAAGAAAGGTTGCCGATGTCGAATCCGAAGAATAAACCGGGCGCACGGAAGGAAAAGTCCGCGCTCAAAATGACGCCGCTCGGCGGTGGCGACGAATACGATGTCGAACTCGACAAGATCCCCCGGCTTTTCGGTGGCGACTCGGACGAGGTGTCGGTAAGTCGCGCGGTGCTGGAGCGGTCGGCGCGGCTCGCGGGGATGACGCCTGAAGCGTTTCTCGCGAGCGTGGAAGAGAAAAACGGCGTGACTGTGAACGTGATCGTGGTGCCGAAAGACGAGAAGTTTTTCCTTATCTCCTCCACAGAGCGCACGTTCCCGGACGATATAGCGCGTCCGTGTTGCAACTGCGGCAAGACACTCCTCGTCAGTTCGGACGTGCCCCCGAACGCGGTTTCCATCTGCCAGGACTGTGTCCACCTGCAGACTATCTTCGCGCGAACCGCCACCGCCGTTGCGATTGAATGACGGCACGGACCGGCGTTCGGTAGGCGGGAGGTTTTCCTGTAGTTCACCGCTCGTGCAATGGACGGGAGCGGTATAATTGGTGCGGGAGAAAGTTGTCCATGCCAACGCTAACGATTGATCTGGAATTGTCCGAAGCCGAATACCGGTTTGCTTCCGCGCTCCCGGTCGCAGTACGCCGCCGGGTAGCGAGCATCGGGGCAGGTGCCGCGTTCGCTACCGCCCGCGATGTGTCACCGGAGGGAGAGGACGAGTCGTGGCGCACGGCTCCTTCAACGTCGGCGCACGTTGAGGCACTCGCCGTTGCTCTCGCTCAGTTAGACGCGGGGGAGGTCAGGAACGGCGATGATCTTTTTGAACGCTTGTACCGCGACAAAGGACTGGCTTTGAAACCGTGAGCGACTCTCCGGCCGCCGCGCTTGGCCTCCAGTACATGCAACGCACGTATACAGACATATCCCCACGACCGATCTATCGGCACGCCTTCGCAACTTCAAAGCCACGTCGCCGGAGCAGTTCGGGGCGTTTTTATCTGTATTTTTCGTTGACAGCAACAAACCCCGGCGAAACACAAAACACTTTGACCGTGGTTCGCGTCCTGCCTGCCGGGCAAGCAAATCTCCTCGTGTTTGATTCCACCGACGCTGACGAATAGCCCGATGCGTCCGTAACCGTGTGCCCCATCCATCGCACGATCATTACGCTGATGCAGACGTTCGCCGAGTATGGATAGAAACGTGCGCGCACAGGCGGCACTCGCTCAGGCGTCGAGCATCGGCAACTGGGCTTCGGTCAGGGCGTGGGCACGCTCCCGCCCGCCGAAATGCGCTTCAATATCGTCCGCGAGGTACGACACGATGCGGGCAACGGAACTCATCACGCCCCCGGCACGGTGCGGGGTCAAGTACACGTTCGGCAGCCCGCGTAGCGGCGAATCGGCTTCGAGCGGCTCTTTGTCGAACACATCGAGGGCGGCGTACAGTCCCCCGGCACGGAGGCGGGCGAGTAGTGCATCGCCATCGACCAGCGCGGCGCGGGCGACGTTGACGAAAACCGCTCCCCGGGGCAGCGCGGTGACGTGCGCGGCGGTGAGCAGGTGGCGCGACCCGGCGTTGGTCGCTGCGCACAGGACGAGGACTTCGGCGTCCGCCACCAGCGCGTCCAGCGGAACGTTCGCCGCCCCGAATCGCTCGGCGACGCCGTCCGGCAGGAATGGATCATGCACTTTCAGGTCGCAGTCGAACGGGGCGAGCAATCGCGCCAGCCGCTGACCGATCCCGCCGAACCCGATCAGGCGTACGCGCCGTCCGGTCAGTTCGCGCTCGTCCGCGTCGATGTCGTCGGGGAACCGGCTCACCCACGATTCGGTTCCCGCCGCCATCGCCGCCTGATGCGTCGGGGTCCGGCGCAGGGCGGACAGGATAAGCGTCAACGCCATCTCCGCCACGGCGGGCGAAAAGGCGCGGCGCGAAACGGAGACCGGCAAGCCGCGCGACAACAGGAGCCGGGCTTCGTTCTGCCCGATGTCGAGGTGCGCGAAGAAGCGCAGGTCCGGGAAAGCGTCAAGGGTGTCGGCGGTCCACCGGGGCCAGGACCAGAGCAACGCGGCGTCCTGCCCCACTAAGTAGGGGCGCAACTCTTCCGCGCTGTTCGCGGAGGTGCGGATCACGTCGAAAGAGCCATCCAGGCGATTCCAAACGTCCGATAGAATCGGTGCCGTGAAAAATCCGGGCGGCAGGTTTACCAGTAAGCGCGGACGGTTTGTGTTCATACTTATCGTTTCCAACAAGAAAGACAGCGGTTCCTGCGTGTTCTGCAAATCTATTTCCGGCTAACGGGTTCGGCTTGCGCTCCCACGCTCCGCCGTGTGCGTTTCCGACGAAATACGTATGATTGCCCGCAACGGTGAAGCGGTAGACGGCGACGCCGCCCGGGTGGTACCGGTGCTCGACCGATTTGACAACCAGGCGTGGACCCGCGCGGGTCAGGATCTCGGTGCCGATCCCGAGTTCGCCCAGCGACACCCAACCCGCAGGCGTCATGAACGGGTGCTCCGGCGTACCCGTCAGCGTCTCGATGACCCGCCCCGTCCCCGCGTCCGCGAACGCCACCGTGACCGTCCCGTGCGCCGTGCTCGACCACGCGTTCGTCACACGGCAGACCTCGTCCGCCCCCGTGACCTCGTTGCGCGCGACGACGGACAGTAACAGGCCCGACTCGAACGCCGACACGAACCCCTTGATGTCGCCCTCCCGCTCGGCCGCGTCCGCGCTGTCTCGGGCGTGTTGCCACTCGTCCCGACCACCAGCAGCGGTCCCAACGTTGGGAGTTACGGTTGGCGGTACAGAAGTTACGCCACCGACCGAACGTTCTAAAATCGCTCTCTCCCTTGGCTGGTTTAGAGATTTAGCGGCGGATCAATAGGCCGAGAAAATATCTTCGGTAGCGTTTATTCGATCTAAAATAGTCTGAATAATGTTGTCGACAATCACAGTCGTTCTCTCGAATATAAAAAAGGTCGGGAGCTGTGTAATTCTATTTTTTGGTACCGTGATCGGAAGATTTCTGCTTCTTCGTGCCGACACTGTCATTAAAATTTCAGCGGGATAGACACGGAAAAACGTCGCATCGAACTCGAAGGAACGCTGATTATTATTGTCGCGGCTGTTTGCAATATGGTATTCACAGGCGTCTGTTAACGCCGATGAAAAAACCGCTTCAGAAGATTCTAAAGATGCGAGAAGAGGCCGGTACGGATTATCTGCCGGGAGGGAGGGTGGTTGTTGCATGTACACACTTTCAAAAAAATCGACACAGAAGGAAGGAAGAATAAAATAATCATTGATGGTATATATTGCGTTGACCATGTTAGGCTGTGGTGACAGCAGTAGCTTCACCATCCGGTACAGAAATTTTGACTCCTCTTTTCTTTCCAACGACATTGAAAGGCAGAACGCGAGGACTAGCGGTATTCCATTCCATTTTCGGGGATGCTGGTTCACATCCTTTGGCAAAGCCAGTCGCCCTGTCACTTCAATACGATGCATCACCAACATGGTTAAGCAAGCGTTGACGGCGTCCTGATAAGCCAGATCGTATTCGGCACTGATTAGTCTCGAAACGCAACTTCGTTGAAAAACATTACTCAGTTGCCACAAAGGGAAAACCAAGGTCAAGATGTTCCCACCTGAGATGGTATCGTTCGTGTCTGACGAAAGTTCCGATAGACGAGCGATTGCCTCGTCATTTATCTCTTGAACCAGTTCGAGATTCTGCGAAGCCCGGACGAAGCCTTCGAGAAGAGAACCGGCATACCCTTTACGTATTTTGTTATGTGTCTTCAAGTGTGATTTACCACTTCTTGTACGTGATGCCACCCGATCCTCCTGAGGGAGCGGAAGGAAGTTCGCGTGTTTTAGTGACGTTCACTTTATAATATTTAGTATCGCTACGGGCACTGATCTTGGACAAATAGGATTTAGCATTCAAGTAGGTATCCCTTGATATTGTCATATAAGATCCCGTCTGCGTCTCATAATCGGTGATTGCACGTAACTATTCAGGCATGATCTAGGGAAGGCAAAACGGGGTTTCCTGCAAAGACGGAGCGCAAGCAATCCAGCAACGCCATCCCCTGCTTCTGACACG
>JAYULM010000463.1:0-2040 GCA_043763605.1 Armatimonadota bacterium
CGCGTCCGGAGGACGCTCGGTGGCGGAGCCACCTACAGGCGTCGGTGAAACCGATGATCGCAACAGATGATCACACCCGACACCCGACGCCTAACACCCTGTCTCCCACTCGTCCCACGTTTTGCGCTCGAAGCGACGGTACTCGTTCCAGACGGTAGGGCAGTCCCCCGGGTACCCTGGGACTGCGTCGATGGGACAGGGTAGCCACTGTGTGTGCCCCATCAGGCGGCAGACAGTGGGGCGCACGGGGTAGATGAAGCAGTTCGCGTTTTCGGTATCGCGGTATCGGCACAGTTCCACGGTCGCCCCCGAGTCTGCCGCCCCGGGCCAGGGCACGGTCTTGTTCTGTGCGAGGACGCGTTCCACTTCGCTTCGGGGGAGCGTGGCGAGGTAAGCGCGTATCGTCGCGTATTCGTCGCGCGTCACCGCCACGCCCGCCGTACAACGGATGCCGCAGCCGTC
This sequence comes from Armatimonadota bacterium, assembly GCA_043763605.1. Classification (GTDB taxonomy): domain Bacteria; phylum Armatimonadota; class Armatimonadia; order Armatimonadales; family Armatimonadaceae; genus JACMIU01. The sequence continues at coordinate 463 of JAYULM010000463.1, forward strand.
GCAACCATTGCAAACGTCGAGGTGCATCGCGGCGGTCAGGGTGTCACGGCGTGCCAGAAACCGTCGCCAGCGGGCGCGGTCGGCGGCATCGTCGGTGTCGGTAGTGGGAAGAACGGTACTCATCGGAAACGGCGGGCGAAACCGGGACGATAAAATCGCGCGCGGCGGAAACGGTTCCCAGACCCGTAGCAGTATACGATACGATGTCCCGATTTTCTGACGATAGTTCGCCCGGGGGTGCCCCGCCCCGCGTACAGACCCTTGCCCGCCGCGTCAAAGCCGTTTCGCCGGACACGCCGTTCGCCACGGTCTGCGAACTTCTCCGCGCCAGCCCGTATCAACTCCTTGCCGTGGTAGACGCGCCGGGCGAGGCTTCGGCGTTGCTTACCGGTCCCCTGCTCGGGGTCGTGTCCGCGAAAAGCATCGCCGACCAACTCCTGGACGCGCCTTATGAGGAGCGGGAGTGGTTGCGCAAACACGGCGTCGCCCGCGACGTTTGTGTCCCGGTCGCGGGCGGCGACTGCGCGGTCCCGACCGACACCGCCCGCGAGGTGTCCCTTCTTTTCGACCGCACGGGGCGGGATGCCGCGCCGGTGTTGGAATCGCGGGATCAGCCGCTGTATCTGGGCATGGTTGCCCGTGCCGATCTGCTACGGGATTTGCACCGCCCGTTCGTGCCGCCGCAGATTGGCGGCATGGCGACTCCGCTTGGCGTGTATCTGACCACGGGCAACGTGTCGGGCGGGGTCGGCAATCTCGCGCTGGCGACGACGGGCTTTCTAACGTTCTCACTACATATGGCGGGGTTCGCGCTGGTGACTGCCGCGCGGCTCGCCCTGGATCGACACGTACCGGAAGTCGCCCGGTTTGCGGCGTCGCTGCCGCGCCCGCTTGCGGAGATGCTTGACGAAACGCTGGTCCCGCTGGGCATGACGGCGTTATTCCTGACCCTCCTGCGCCAGACGCCGCTCGCGGGCTACCACGCGGCGGAGCATCAGGTAGTCCACGCCATCGAGCGCGGAGAGCCGCTTTTGCCCGAGGCGGTGCGCCGCATGCCCCGTGTCCACCCGCGCTGTTCGACCAATCTCGTCGCCGGGTTGCTCCTGTTCTATCTGACCGGTACCGCGTTCGCGGGGTCGCTCGGCGCGGAGGTGTCGTACCTGATCGGGGCGTTCATCGCGTTCCTGTGGTGGAAACCCGTCGGTGCGTTTCTGCAACAGTACGCCACCACACGCCCGGCGTCGGACAAGGAGATCGACAGCGGAATCCGTGCGGCGCGGAGCCTGTTCGACGCGCTGGACGCGCCGATTTCCGCGACGGTGACGAAACCACTCTCCCCGGTACGGACCAAGTTCCGCCGCATCTGGCAGGCGGGGTTTCTACAGATCTTCGCGGGCAGCGGCACGGCTCTCGCCCTGCTGTGGGGTCTCGCGACGCTGTTCCCCGCGTTCGCGCAATTTTTCCGGGCGGCGTTTGAGTGAGGGGGTTGTTGGGTGTTGCGTCCATCGGTTGCGCCGGTCGGGATCATCGGTTTCACCGACGTCTATAGGTGGCTGCGCCACCGAGCGTCCTCCGGAC
>JAYULM010000464.1:0-7149 GCA_043763605.1 Armatimonadota bacterium
GGGTAATGAATCTGACTCCCCCTTTCTCCCCTTCCGAGGGGGGAAAGGGGGCGGGGGGGATCGGGGGGACCAACTCACCACTCCCCATCAGCGCATTCACAATCGTTTCCATCGCCATCGCCCGCGAGCCTTTGATCAAGATCGCGTCGCCCGGCTGGACGATGAAGGCGATCAGTTGCGCCGCATCGGCGGACGTGTCGAAGTAGTGGATGTTGTCGAGCGAAAACCCTTCGGCGAGTGCCCCGGCGGCGATCTTCTTCGCGTCGTCGGTGCCGATCAGGATCAGCGTGTCAGGCTTGGCGAGTTGTGCCGCCGCCCGCCCGACGAGCGAGTGCCCTTCGTCGGCGAACGCGCCTAACTCGCGCATTTCGCCGAGCACCGCGATGCGTTTGCCGTTCGCGCCGACGGTGGCGTCTTTGAGCGTTTTCAGTGCGCCGACCATCGAGTCCGGCGCGGCGTTATAGGCGTCGGACAGCACCGTAACCCCGGTCGGCGACGTGAGCACTTCGAGGCGCATCGCCGGAGCCTTGAAGCGGTGGATTGCCCGGGACATCGTGTCGAGCGGGATCTCCAGCACATCGCCGACTGCGACCGCGAGCAAGGCGTTCTTGATATTGAACTCGCCGGGCGACGGTAGAAAGAACTTCTGCGTCGCGTTCCCGGTGGTCACGGTGAAGCGGTAGCCGTTCTCCTGTTGCCCGATCTCGGACGCGGCGACATACCCCTCGGATCGCGCCGGGGGCACGGGCGGCAGAACGCGAACCATCACCTTGCGCCCCGCGAACTTGCCCGCGAGTCGTTCGGCATACGGATCGTCAGACGAGTACACCGCAACGCCGTCCGGGGGAAGCAGTTCGAACAATTCGCCCTTCGCGTCGGCGATGGCTTCGCGCGAGCCTAACAGTTCGATGTGCGACGTGCCAATCCCGGTAATAACGCCGATAGTCGGCGCGGCGATCTCGGCAAGTCGCCGGATCTGTCCCGCCCCGCGCATCCCCATTTCGACCACCAGCGCGGTGTGCGTCGGCTCCATATCGAAAATCGTCTGCGGAACCCCGATCTCGTTGTTATGGTTGCCGACCGACTTATGCACGTTGAATGTCGTGCCCAGAACATCGGCGATCATCTCTTTGGTCGTCGTTTTGCCGACGCTCCCGGTGACTCCGACCACGGGACCGTTAAAACCGTCGCGCAAAAGTCGCGCAATATCGCCCAGAGCATGAAGTGTGTCGGAAACAATCACATGGGGCAGTTGCGGCTCGTCCGGTTTGAGCGTTCGGTCGGTCAGGAACGCCACCGCGCCCGCGTCCGCCGCCGCCTGCAAGAACGCGTGTCCGTCATGGTTTTCGCCGCGCAAGGCGACAAATAACGCGCCGGGTTTGATGGTGCGGGTGTCGGTCGAGACGGAGGTTATGGAAACGTCTCCTGCGTCGGTCGTCGCGCAAGTCCCCCCTATCCCCCCCACCCCCTTTCCCCCCTCGGAAGGGGAGAAAGGGGGAGCCGGAGCCGGTGTCGCTTCGCTTCCGGGGGACGCGTCCAGCGACGCAGTGACGCCTCCCTCTCTGACTCCCCCTTTCTCCCCTTCCGAGGGGGGAAAGGGGGTGGGGGGGATAGGGGGGACTTGCGCGACCGGGGCAACGTTCCCAACCACACCCCCACCCGTCACTTCCCCGATCTCATCCAACGTTAGCGGGCGGAGCATTTTTCGATTTCCTCTTTCGCGACCTGTACATCATCGAACGGGAAGGTTTCGGTACCGATGATCTGGTACGTCTCGTGTCCCTTGCCCGCGATAACGATGGTATCACCCGCCCGCGCCAGCGACACGGCAAGCCCGATTGCTTTTCGCCGGTCCACTTCGCGGTACACCGTCGCGCCCGTGACGCCATCCATGCCAGCCAGCAAATCATCGAGAATCGCTTCCGGGTTTTCGGTGCGCGGGTTGTCGGAGGTAGCGATAGTGATGTCGGACAACTCTTTCGCGATGCGCCCCATCTTCGGGCGTTTCGTCTTGTCGCGGTCCCCGCCGCACCCGGAAACGGAGATAAGCCGCCCTTTGGTCAGCGGGCGCGCCGATTTGAGAACGTTGTCTAACCCGTCCGGCGTATGCGCGTAGTCCACGAGAACGGCGAAGTCCTGCCCCGCAAGCACCGGTTGAAACCGGCCGGGGACCGGTGGGCAGGTTCGCAAACCTTCCGCGATAACGTCGGGCATCAAACCGCGGGCGACACCATAGCCGACCGCCGCGAGCGAATTCTCTACGTTAAATGTGCCGCCAAAACCAAGTTCAATAGGAATATCGCCGACGCGCCCCGATTTCGCGGTGTAAGTAATACTGTCAACGAACAGTTGCACGTTTTCTGCAACAACGTCGATGTGAACTGCCGGATACACGGTCTCCGCGTAAAACTGCACGTCACCATTTATGCTTTTTCTCGCATCCATCGTAGCATGGAAGAAGTACGAATTATGCTCCATATCCGCCCGGAAGTTGATGACTGCGGCAAACCGCTTGCCGCCCGCGAGTGCCGCCCTCGCATAATCGCTAAAAAGAATCCCTTTCGCGTTACGATACGCTTCCATCGTGCCGTGATAGTCTAAGTGGTCCTGCGTCAGGTTGGTAAAAACGGCAACATCGAACAAACAGCCGTCAGTGCGACCGAGCGCGAGGGCGTGCGAGGCGACTTCGATAGCGACCGCCGTCACACCTTCGTCCACGCACCGCGCGAAGAACGCTTGCAGGTCTATCGCTTCCGGCGTCGTGCGGTCGCCCTCGACTATCTCGCCGTTGATGCCGAAACCGAGCGTACCGACATACGCCGTCTTGTCGCCCGCCGCCCGCGCGATGCTTTCCATCATCAGCGCGGTCGTCGTTTTCCCGTTGGTGCCGGTGACGCCCGCGAGGTGCAGTTTCGCGGTCGGGTTGTCGTAAAACGTGACCGCGATCTGCGCCATCGCTTTGCGCGTGTCGGGGACGACGATGCACGGAACCGTCAGGTCGGCGAATTCCCCTTCGCGCCCTGACTCGATCACGACCGCCGCCGCGCCTTTCGCGACCACGTCACGCACGAACGCATGCCCGTCGAACTTCGCGCCCGGCACAGCGATAAACAACGTCCCCGCCGCGACCTTGCGCGAGTCGAACGCGATAGCGGTGACAACGGTTTCCCCGGTGCCCTCGGGGAGAAGGGGCGCGCCGGGAAGGTTCGCGGTGATTTGAGTTAGTGTTTTCTGGCGTGTCATTTTTCTCTCACCCCCCAGCCCCCTCTCTCATCGGAATGAAAGAGGGGGAGTCCGAGATAGTCGAGCGGTCCCGATTATCGGGGGGCTATCAACCAAACTTTTACGAGGATGTCTCTCTCTTCGGTTGCTCCCCCTCTTTCATTCCGATGAGAGAGGGGGCTGGGGGGTGAGAGCACTAATCCGCGTACCGCCGCACATCCCCCGCGCCAACCGCGCCAACCGCGCCGACCGCGCCAACCGCCCCGCCGGTGCCAACCGCTCTCTTGCGCCGCCGCGTCGATTTGCTGTGCGCGTCCTCGATCACCATTTTATCCGGTGCGACGCGCCGCGCCATCAATGCTTTTTCCGCGATCTCTTTGAACACCGGACCCGCGACTACGCCGCCGTAGTAGCCACCTTTCGGAGCGGTGACGGCGACCAGGATCACGAACTGCGGGTCGTTCATCGGAGCCATGCCGACGAACGACGCGACGTATTTCCCGTTGTAGTGCCCGTTCGTCGCGATCTGCGCGGTGCCGGTTTTGCCGCCCGCCGTCCAGGACGATAACTTCGCTTTGTCGCCGGTGCCGTGGTCCACGACTTCCTGCAACATATGGAGCATTGCGCGGGCGTTTTCCGGCGAGATAACCTTGCGCCCTGTCTTGGGCGCGACCGGTTTCAGGTCGCCGGTCGCCGGGTCGCGCATCCCCCAGACGATGCGCGGCGGCAGGTACGTCCCGCCGTTCGCAATCGCGGCGTACGCGGCGGTGAGTTGGAGCGGCGTCACCGAAATCCCCTGCCCGAAGCCGATGTTGGCGGTCTGGATGTCCGACCAGACATCCGCCTTCGCCAGAATCCCGCGACTCTCGCCGGGGAAGCCCGCGCCGGATTTTTCGCCAAACCCGAACATCTTCTCGTAGCGGTACAGTTTCTGGCTACCGAGCCGGAACGCCAGTTGCGCGGACGCGATGTTGCACGAATTCTTGATCACATCGGTCGCGGTCTCGTCGCCGTGCCGCGCGCCGTGGGCGCAGTGGATCGTGCGCCGCCCGATGCCCATGCTCCCGCCGCAGTGGAACTGCGCGTTCGGCGTCGCCAGGTTTTCCTCCAGAGCCGCCGCCATCGTCATCACCTTCAGCGTCGAGCCGGGTTCGTAGGGCGACGAGACGCACCGGTTCAGCCGCCCACCCACCGTGCCCGGGTCGCGCCGGTTGACGTTGTACGTCGGGCGGTTCGCCATCGCCAGCACGTCGCCGGTCTTCGGGTCCATGACGACGGCGATGGCGGCTTCGGCGTGGGACGAAGCGAACACCTTGTCGAGCGCACTTTCCACGTCGTGTTGCAACGCCGAATCCAGCGTCAGCACAATGTCGCGCCCCGCCTGCGGATCGACCCGCTCGTACTCGGTTCCGGGGATCGGCACCCGCTTCTTGTCGAATTCGGCGATGACGTAGCCGCGCTTGCCGTCGAGCGACGAATTGAGGATCTTCTCCAGACCGTCCAGTCCATCACCTTTCTGACCGGTGAATCCGAGGATCTGCGGGGCGAGGTCGCCATTTATCGCCTTGCGCACGGTGTCGGGACGTACGTTGATGCCGATTATGCCGTTCTCTTTGATCGCCGCCCTGACCGTCTCGCCGACCGAAATAGGGAGGCGGCGGATGTCCACCGTGCGGTAGCCGACCTTGCCGTTGGATTTGCGGATCGGCTGTCCGGCACGATTCTCCACCTCGCTACGGACATTTGCGTCCGGCAGGAGCCGTTCCAGATGGCTGAGGGCGTTCTCTTTGCGCTTCTCGAACGTCTCGCCCTTCTTCTTGTTCAGGTCCGCGCCCCAGGAGTTCGGGTCCACGACGATTAACGCGGCAGGTTCGTTCTGAACCAGCAGGGTACCGTTCCGGTCGAGCAGCACCCCGCGCGGCGCGGAAAGGCGGATCGTTTCGCGGCGCATTTTTTGCGCCTCGGCAATATACTTGCCGTGGCTGGCGATCTGGATATAGGCGAGCCGCCCGATCAACCCGATATAGGAGAGTGCCACGACCCCGCAGACGAAGCCGACGCGTCGCGGGATGTTGACGCGCGCCGTCGCGGCGCGGTCGGCGGCGATGGCGCGAGCACGCCCCTTTGCCGGTGCTCTTGTGTCCCGCTGGGCAGGTGCGGCGGCGGGCGCGGTGTTACGGCGCGGTTGGGGGAAACCGCCCGGTCGGTACCGGTATGTATCGAGTGTTGCCATGACGCGAAAAAACCTCCATATAAAACGACGCGACGCTTATCCGCGACGCGGGGGAGCCACTATTTTACAGGCGCGCCGGACGGTATCGATGCCTCATCCGTGAGGATTTCGACCATCTCGGGTGGCGCGGGAATCATATTCATCGCCTGTGCCCGCGTGGGCGCGGACAGTTGCAACCGGCTGATCTCGCCTTTCAAATCGATCTCGCGCCGCTCCGCGATTTTCAACTCCTGCCGCAGGCGAGATAACTTTTGCCCTTCGGCGTTCACACGGGCGTACGCGGTTACATACAGACACAGGACCACCACGGCGACCGACGCCGTCAGGCTCGCCGCGAGCATCGGCGCACGCGCGGACAGGTTCTTCACCGCGCGCGTCGTCACCGAACCGCGTTGCCCCATCGGGAGCGGCGTTTGCGCGCCGGGGAGTCGGCGCAAACCGCCCGGACTTTTGCGCGGGTGAGGTAACACAGTGATCAGTGGCTGGTGGTCAGTGCTCAGTGGGCGTCGGGCGGGGGGGCGCGTAGTATCTACCGTCCCCGGTCGCCGTGTCGCCTTTTTGTTTTCTGTTAATACCGCCATGCCTGTCCTCCTCGATTCACTGACCACTGATCACTTGCCACTAATCACTTATTTCCGCTCCGCGACCCGCAACTTGGCGGACCGCGCGCGCGGATTTGCTCGCGTTTCCGCGTCCGTGGGTGCCACCGGTTTTTTCGTCAGCACCGTCAGGATCGGTTCCGCGCGCGGCGTCGGGTCCGGCAGATCGGTTTCGATTCGCTTCCCCGACAGTTCCGCGAAAATGTTCTTGACGATACGGTCTTCGAGCGAGTGGTACGACAGTACCACCAGCCGCCCGCCGGGGGCAAGCACGCTCGCCGCCCCGCGCAACGCCGTTTCCAGAACATCCAACTCTTTATTGACCGCGATCCGAAGGGCTTGAAAAACCTTCGTCGCCGGGTGGATCTCGCCCGCCCGCGTGTTGTGCGGCATCGTCCCGCGCACCGCGTCCACCAAATCCTCGGTCGTCGCGAACGGTTTCGTCCGCCGCCGTGTCACAATCTCCGCAGCGATCCGCCGTGACCGCGATTCCTCGCCATACTCGAAAAATATCCGCGCCAGTTGCGCCTCCGGGAGCGTGTTCACCATATCCGCCGCCGTCGGGGTGCCGCTATCGTCACGATCCATGCGCATATCGAGCGGTCCGACGTACCGAAAGGCGAACCCCCGCTCCGCCGTGTCCAGTTGGTGCGAAGAGACGCCCAGGTCCAGCAGGACGCCGTCCACCCCGCCGATGCCCTCGGCAACCACTGCACCACCGATCTCCGCGAAATTCGTCTGCCGCAGCCGGACCGACACCGCGTCCGAAACATCAGCCAGCGTTTTCGTCGCCTCGGCAATCGCGTCCGCGTCCTGATCCAGCGCGAGGAGCACTCCCCCGGGCGCGATCTTTTCCGCGATAGCGCGGGCATGTCCTCCCCCGCCCAGGGTGCCGTCCACCACGCACCGCCCCGGTGCCAGATTCAGCGCGCCCAGACACTCCGAAAGCATGACCGGCTTGTGATACGCGCTCATAATATCCTCATAAATCCGAATGCATCGATAGTTTTCATCGGTTGCGATCATCGGTTTCGGTCATCGGTATTTTTCCATTGGTTGTGAATGATCGGTTTCGGTCATCGGTTGGGATCATCG
>JAYULM010000465.1:0-2021 GCA_043763605.1 Armatimonadota bacterium
AGGGGGAGTAGATGCGCCCGAGGCGAATCGGTTACCGCGTGTCCCTCTGGCTCCCCCTCTCTCATTCCGATGAGGGAGGGGGCTGGGGGGAGGGAGGAAACACGGGAGGGGGCGGGGGGGAGGGAGGAACCGCGCAACTTCTAACCCCGTTCGCATCGTTTCACCCGAGCAACGCGTTCAACTCGGCGATAAACTTGCGCTTATTCTTATGTTGTACGCGCAGGTCGGCGACCAGTGCCCCGAAATCGGCGTCGCGGCTCAGCGTTCGATAGACGCGCCGTAGTTGTGCGAGTAGCCATAACACGTCGGTATAATAGCCGCTGGCGCGGTTCATTTCCTTGTCGAACAGTTTTCGCCACGTCGCCAACGCCTCGTTCGGGTTCGTCGCTTCGCGCATCTGTGCGAGTCGCTTCCAGTGTTCGTCGTCGGTGCCGTGGGTCCGCGCCGTTTCCCACGCCGCGTCCGTGTTTTCCTCGGAAAGATAGATGTCGATCAGCGGGTTCGCGGCGGTGGACACCGAACGGTAACTCGGCACGGACGGTTTTTCCGCGATTCGTTTGCGCAGTAGCAACAGGGCGTCGCCGCGCCATTTTGTCCATTCGCCCAGCGGTTCCGTGTATTCGCGCAAGGATTGGTATGTTTCGACGGCTGGGTTGTCCTCGAACCGCGACCACAGCAAACGAAGGGATCGTCCGTGTTCGCCGCGCGTTTTGTATTCCTCTATGAGAAAATCCGTCAGGTAACGATTCGTGCCCGCGCCAAACTCTTTCACGGCACGTTCCGCCCACATGCGGGCGTCGTCGCGCCTTCCTGTCTTCAGAAGTGCCTGGACGATGGCTGTGTATTGGCTCGAATTGGATAAGTCGCGTTGTAGAATTGCGAGGGCGAGATCAGCGTCGTTTTCGCGTTCGGCGAGCGATTCCATCATGCGCGTGACGCGGGATCGCTTCTGGTCGAAACGGTATTGCCGCCCGTCGTCCTTTGTCAGCGCGGGGATCTTGTCCCAGTCGGCGAAAAGGAGGCGGCGAAATTCGCTTTTGCCGGTTTCACCGAGTGCGCGGGAATAGGTTTCGGTCGTGTCGCGCCAGAGACCGTATCCGTCGGAGATTTCCCGTTGATACAGGTCCGCCGCCAGTTCGAGCGGGTCGGGCGGCGCGAGGATGGTGGCGTCCCGGTGAATCCCGATCAGTTGCTGGATCACGTCATCGAACGCGTCCCCGGCACTCTGGCTGTTTTCGTACACGGCTTTCACGCGGTCAACGGCGAACAATGCCAGTTCCTGCACCGGCTTCCCCTCGCCGATAGCGACCAGTTCCTTGAGCGTGACGAGAACTTCCTCGACATTCTTGAGAAACGCGCGCGTCTGTTTCGCGTCGGGGTATTCGCGAGATTTGGTCGCGTTTTCGATGGTCTTACGCAGTGCGGGGACGTTGACTCCTTTTTGCGTGTCGGCGGCGACGCGCAGGAATAACCGCTTGCGCCAGTCGAGGTCGCTTTTCGCGTGCTCCCAGATTATCGCGGTCAGTTCGGCGGCAGACTGCCGGTTCAGCCAGTCGCGCAAATGCTCGGCGGTGACGGTCTTGCCGACGCGCCGGGTTCCCTTGCGCGCGGCGGGTTTCTCGTCTTCCGGGACGGCGACGGTGCGAAAGCCGCCGAAGTCACGAATATAGGCGAGTGCGACGGCGACGCAGTGTTTGCAGAAAGTGCCGGTTTCGTCGTGATACGGGCAGTCACATTCGTAGTCCAGACCGCTTTTTTCGGCGGTCAGTGTCACGGTGTACAGTTCGGTCCCGATAACTTCCGCCGTAACACGGTTCTCCCAGACGTTCAGTTCATGGACTGCGTCGGAGCGGAAGTAGTCTTCGCCAAGCGACAGGGAGCGGGCGTCGGTCAGCGTGGCGATTTTATCGTAGGTGAGTTGTTCGTCTAACATTCTGCAACGATTTTACCGCATGCGAGTTTTCTTTTTTTTGTCCTACGCGGACGGCGCCAACCTTACGTTGGATCGTTGTTACCTGCGG
>JAYULM010000466.1:0-7086 GCA_043763605.1 Armatimonadota bacterium
CTTTGGCTAAAGCCATCGCTTCGATTCCTGACACTTTGGGGGCCGCTTGTTTTCGTCATTGCAAGTACCTTCAACCGAATTGACGAAGACTATAACGCCGTCGCATCGGGCATCACCGCGTTTCTCGCCGGACCCTCTCCATTCAGAAGTAACTTTCCCGCCGCCGCTATGTTTCCCGAATCATCGGAATAGTTGTTCATATTTCGACCCCCGTTTTATCACCGTGAACCGCTTTGTGTCGTTCACTTACTTATTCTTCGGCGAAACACAATAGAAACAAAAGTATGTTATTTCACAGGGGGAATGAAGACTGGTAATTATGCAAGAAAAAAACAGCGACGGCTTGTCGTAAGCCGTCGCTGTTTTTCAAGGTGAAGGGATGAGAAAACTATTCCTTGACTTTTTTCTTTAGAACGATCAGACCGTTCGGGCTTTCCGAAGGCTCGTATCCGTCCGGCACTTCATCGAGGGCTGCGCCCTCTTTGACTTGCTTGGCGAAGTAGTAGAGGGTTCGGCTTCCGCTCTTGGTCTCGCTCGTGGTCGCATGGAGGAAGTAATCCTCGCCATTCTTTTTCGATTTTACACTGTAAGGCACGTCCTGCTCCTTTCGGTTTGAAAGGTTAATTCTTCCGACGTACGCATGTTTCCTTCTTCCCACGAAAATATTTTTGATTTTTCGTGGGAAGAACGGAAAATAGGATGTTCAGGGAAAAAGAAGACATCGCCCGCCGTGCAACACGCCCCCCCTGCGCGGGCCGCGCAGGGGAGCACGTCGGAACTACTTCTTCGGGGCTTTGGCGACCTGGGACAACTTCTTCTCGCCGGACAGGACGGAAAGGAAGGCGCGCGAAGTGAGCATACGTGCGGCGACGCGAATTTTCTGCGTGCCGCCGTTCTCGCCGGGGACGGTCACGGTCTGGATGTTGACTTTAAAAATACGGCACTTTTTCGGCGCGCGGTATTTCCAGCCAATCGAGTGAGTATTGCGGATATGTCGTCCGCTCATCGCGGACTTGCCGCTGATCGCACATACTTTTGACATTGGTTTAACCTATCTTATTGAAAACGCGAATTACTTGGTTTCTTTGTACATGACGTGCTTGCGCACGCTCGGGTCGTACTTCTTCAGTTCGATCCGGGTCGGGTCGTTCCGCTTGTTCTTGTACGTCACGTATGAGTGTCCGCTTTCGGACGATTTCAGTGTAATGATGATGCGGTTTTCACCGGATTTCTTTGCCATCGCTCTGCTCCTGCGTTCCTGCTAAATATCGGGGGTCTCGTAGAGACAACGCCGAATAGTTTACCGCACAACGGTACGCGGCGCAAGGGAAATTCGGTGAAAACGTGGAAGCGTGGGACATACCCGCTCCGGATAGGTTCCCGCCTCCAGGAAAACCGCCCCCGGTGAAACAATAGCCGCGAAAACCGCCCTGCCGCCTTGACATCGGTGCCGCGCCGTCTTATCCTGCAAGGTATGCGTCCCAAACTGTTCACGCCGCGAAATTTGATCCTCGCTCTGGTTGCCCTGCTCCTCGCCGCCGCCTGGTTCGTCTGGCAACGGGGCGGCGGAAAACTCGCATTTATCGATTCGGTCCCATCCACGGCGGGCAAGATAGTGTTCGCGCGGGACGGCGACCTGTATATGGCGGACGGCGCGACCGGCGAAAAATCGGTAGCATTGACGGACGGCGGCAAGGGCGCGGACGGCGAACCCGCCTGGTCCGAGGACGGCGAAACACTCGCTCTAACCTCCGACCGGGGCGGCGTAGTGCGGCAACTCTACAACATGAACGCCGTGCCAGGGGCGAACGTCGCCGTACTCACCAACTCGTCCAGCACAAAGGAGCAACCGCAATGGGGACCGGAGGGCGACATCTACTTCCTCGACGGGGGGCGGATCGCGAAACTGACCCCTAAAACCGCCGACATGGACGCCATTTTTCCGACCGCCGAGCAGAAGCGCAAGGCACTCGCCGACCTGTTCGGGGCGGGCGGCATCTCCCGGTTCGTCGTGTCGCCGGACGGTAAGCGGTTCTACGCCGCCGTGCGGCAGGAACAGGGCGAGGCGTTGATCGTTTTCGTGCCGGAAGAGAACACCGTCGCGGCGTTCGGCATCGGCGAAAGCATCCTGCTCCGCATGACCGGGGCGGGCGAACTGATTGCCGTGATCCGGGGTGGGGAACCGTTCCCGCAACCGCTCGCGATCATGACGCCGGAAACAGTGCAACAGATGAACGCCTCGCCCACTTTCACGCCCCCGCCGCTCCCACGCTACACCACGAGCGAAACCAGTGTGGTCCTGAAAATAAACGCCGCATTCGCCATAGAACCGATGACCCCGGTCCCGTTCCTGCCGAGCGGACTGGCAGTCTCCCCCGACGGCACTCGCGCCGCGATCACCGGCGACGGTGCCGAGTTCCCCGGCGTCTTCGTCATCCCGTTGGACGGCACGGAGAAAGGGGGGCTGGTCCTGAACCTCCCCGCGTCCGAACCCACGTTCTCCCCGGACGGCACCCGGATCGCCTTCGTTTCCGGCGTCGATGTGTTCACGACGAAAACCGCCCCCGCCGCGACGGACACGCCCTTCAACCTGACGAAAGGACAGGGGACGAATACCAGCCCCGCCTGGTCCCCGGCGGGCAGGGAGTAGGTGTTTCACCATCGGTTTAGCCGACGCGGGTCCATCGGCGGCGTCCATCGGTTTCACCGACGTCTGTAGGTGGCTCCGCCACCGAGCGTCCTCCGGACGCGGGCATGTCGGGACAATCCGGCGACCGCGACAACGAAACGTTTCCGGCGCGTCCGAAGGACGCTCGGTGGCGGAGCCACCTACAGACGTCGGTGAAACCGATGGACGAAGACCGGACATTCTGATTTTAACCCAATGACTACCGAGCGTGTCAATGCATTCAGCGACGGCGTTTTCGCGATAGCGATTACGTTGTTGGTGCTCGACATCAAGTCGCCGTCAACGTGGCGGATCACTTCCGATGCGGAACTCGCGTCGTCCATCGGCGCCCTCTGGCCCCGCTACGCCGCCTATGTCCAGTCGTTTCTCGTGATCGGGGTTTATTGGGTCGCGCACCATTCGCTGATGACGTTCCTGCGGCGGGTGGACCGTGTGTTTCTGTGGCTCAACAATCTGTTCCTGCTCTGCGTCGCCTTCATCCCGTTCCCCGCGTCGCTACTCGGCTCGTTCACCGCGTACCGTACGTCGTCGCTGGTATACGGCACGACGCTGGTCGTCACCGGCATGACGCTTTACGCCACCTGGCGGTACGCGTCGCGCGGGAACCGCCTGCTCGCGCCCGACTTCCCGGTCTTGCATCGCCGCTCGATCACGAAACGGATTCTGATCGCCCCTTTGCTGTATATCGTCGCCATGCTCGTCTCGTTCGTACAACCGATGCTGTGCATCGTGCTGTACGCGCTGGTGCCGCTCGGCTACATCCTGCCGTGGTACGGCGATAAAGTGCCATCACCGAACAGCGACACTAAGCCGGACGGCAACGACACTCCCGCTTGAACCCTTCGCCATTAGTGTCCTCGCGCGGGTACAATCTCCGGTAAGACGGGAAGCGAACGCCGCGTCACCCCTGTCGAAAGGAAGACCTCCCATGAGCGATACGCCCGACCTTCTCAGCATCCGTTTGCACCTCGTCACCGGGGAGATCGCCTCCTTTCTCGCCGAGGACGTGTCCGCCGTGCAAACCGTGCTGGACTCCGTGCGGCGGGGGCGAGTATTTTCCACGCAGAGTCTGGTTATCGCGGACGAAATCCATGTGAATACATTCCCCGGCTCCTCGCTCATCCGTGTCGATCTGGTCAGCAATCCGTTACCGCTGGATATGGAGGGGCATGATGTCGGTGAAGGAGAACCCGCCCACGCCAGCGAGATCACCCAGGAGCAATGGCTGTCGGAGACCGCCGCCATGCGCACGACATACGGGGATCGCCAGTCCATGCTTCGGAGCGATGGGGAGCGGATCAACGTTTACGGGCGGGTGACGTTGATGGGTGGCACCCACATCTATCTGCAGTTCGATCTGGCGATGCCGAACGCGAGCGAGCAACGTCGCTTCCTGCACAACCTGTACTCCACGCCCGGTCTCGCATTCCGCAACAGTGAGGGGGGGATCTCGATGCTGAACACGGCGCACATCGTTCGCTCGACCTTCTATCCCGGCGCGGAACCGCCGCTCGGCGCGTGGTATATGCGGGAGCGTCAGGCACTTTAAACAGGAATGCAGCACAGCCGTCGGGCGCAGGCGTACCGCTCTTCCCGGGAGGAATACCGGAAGATGAATGAGTCCGACGATTTGAGTGTTCTTTTACAGTTCTTTCTTTCGCCGATTGAAAAACAAGACGAACTATTGCCGGAAAAGTTCGACCCCGTCTGGGTTCGATTCGACCACTTTGATCGGGCGGCAAATACACCCCGACTGTTGCTCGCATTGATATTGCGTCACTTGATAGGAAATGAAATCGCTGGCAGCATTCGGCAGGGCACGTATAATTCGTCGAGCGATGCCTTACGCCTGCTTCTCGAAATGTTGTTCGAGATTGACGAGGGAACTCTGTTCGTCCGCCTCCGTCCCGAGGAAGGCATTGTAGGCTACGTCCTGACCTGCTGGGAACTGGTCGGCGTCCTGTGCCAGGAAATTGCCAACACGCTCCCCGCGCCTGTATCCCCATCCCCGTCGTTCGAGTTCGATTACTTCCGCGAAAAATATCACGATCCAATGGGGCAGGAAGCCGCTCGATTGGCATATCCCGTCGAAGAAAGGTAGCGTTCTAATACACCAGGGTATAAAACGGGAACCCCGGTAGGAGCAAGTCCATACCAACACCGGAGGATTCTTCTCATGGCGAGTATGCGATACAAACTGCTGGGGCGTAGCGGTCTGCGGGTTTCCGAGTTGTGCCTGGGCACCATGACATTCGGTGAGGACTGGGGTTGGGGGGCGTCGCGCGATGAATCGAAAGCGCAGTACGACGCGTTCACCGAAGCGGGCGGCAACTTCATCGACACCGCGAATCTGTACACGAACGGCTCCAGCGAAATGTTGGTCGGCGAGTTCGTCAAGTCCGACCGCGAACGGATCGTACTGGCGACGAAATACACGCTCGGGATGCTCCGACCCGGAGACCCGAACGGCAACGGCAACCACCGAAAGAACCTGGTGCAGTCGGTGCACAACAGCCTGAAACGCTTGGACACCGACTATATCGACCTGCTCTGGGTGCACGCATACGACCTCCTGACTCCGGTGGACGAAATGATGCGCGCCTTAGACGATCTGGTGCGGCAGGGCAAGGTGCTCTACATCGGAATCTCCGACGCGCCCGCGTGGATCGTCTCGCAAGCCAACACAATGGCGGATTTGCGCGGCTGGTCGCCGTTCGTCGCACTACAGATCGAATATTCGCTGATCGAGCGCACCGTTGAGGCGGAACTGCTCCCGATGGCGCGGGCGTTCGACCTTGCCGTCACACCGTGGTCGCCGCTCGGGCAGGGCGTACTGACCGGCAAGTACAACAAGCCGCGCGAAGCCGGACAGGAATCCCGGTTCGCCGAAGGGGAAGCATCACGCTACCTGAGCGATAAAAATCTGGCTATCGCACAAACCGTGGTCGATGTCGCAGGCGAGATCGGCGTCTCTCCGGCGCAGGTCGCGCTGGCGTGGCTCCTGGAGAAAGGGCGCAAGCAGGGCGGGGTAAATATCCCGATCATCGGCTCACGTAAGGCGTCCCAGTTAGCGGACAACTTGGCCGCGACCGAAGTCCGCCTGTCCGACGCGCAACTGGCGAAACTGGACGAAATCAGCGCGGTCCCGCTCCCGTTCCCACAGTCATTCGTGAACAGTGAGCAGGTGAACAACATCGTCTACGGCGGCACCCGTGGGCTGATCGACACGCACCGACCGAGTCTCGTGCCGTAAGTATTTCCCCCCGTGACGCCCGCCTCGTTTTTGCTCCCTCCCCCTAACCCCCTCCCTCATCGGAATGAGAGAGGGGGAACCCGAGATAGCCCGGCGGTGCTGTATGCCGCCGCGCGAGTGTGCATTCTCCGGGTTCCCCCTCTCTCATTCCGATGAGGGAGGGGGTTAGGGGGAGGGAGCAAAAACGAGGCGGGTTAGGGGGAGGCAGAAACTACTTCACCTTCAACTGGTCCAACTTGTCGAGCCGGTAGATCTCGTCCGGGCGGGTCCAGATGCGGTTTACGGCTTCCGGCGTCATGAAGCGCGGACCGCCGAGCGCGAATGTTCCGACCAGGGCGCGGGCGACTTTGGTCGCCATCGCGGTGACACGCTTGACCTCCTCGACATCTTTGCCGAGCGCGAACAAGCCGTGGTTGCGCAAAAGGACGACTTTCGGCGGGATGCCCCACTCCGCCTTATACTTGAGGATCGCCTCGCGGGATGCGCGGGCGAGCGGGGGACCGGGATCGACGTAGGGAACCAGGCACGGCGCGGGACCGCAGACTACGATTTCGTCCGGGAACAGGCGACCGGACAGTGCCTCCTCCGCTTTATCGGAGCAGAGGATTTGCAGAAACGGGACCGGGTGCGTGTGACCGACCGCGCCCGCCTCGCCCTCAACCAGACACGCCGCGTGCAGACCGGCTTCGGTAGACGGTCGGTGCGTCGAGGATTGATCGGCTTTCGCTTCGGTGAGTACACGCGTGATGCCCTCGTCGTCCAGGTTCTCGTGGTCGCAGATGGATAGGGAACGCTCCGTGTCCATCAGCACGAACTCGTCGGGGCGCATGGAGACGAGGGACGAGCCGGACGCCTTGAGCCAGAACGTTTTCTTGTCGGCACCGACCGCCGCCGACACGTTGCCCTCCGCTAAAATAGCGCAGTCGCGGATCGGGTCGCCTAGCCAGTGCGCTAAGTCGTGCAGTTTTTCCAGCGTTTCCGCCGTCTGTAAGTCAATGTTCATCGAAAAGAAAACCTCACTCTGGTGTTAGTGTTTCAGAATAGCGAAACTATATTCGCGCGGGTAGGGCGGGATTCCTGCGCGTGGTTTGCTCTATCGGGTGAGCGGGGATGTTCCATCCTCCGGTGGAAGCCTTCGGCTTGC
>JAYULM010000467.1:0-7048 GCA_043763605.1 Armatimonadota bacterium
CTTATCGTTACCCACATTTCTTGGTCTGGCTGTTGCCTCGCCATTGCTGGATAATGCGGCATGGCAACGAACGATTTTACGGATTGGGCAGAGCGAAACTGGGGACAATCTCAACTCGGTGACAAACGACGCAACGCGAGAGCCGTCCAATTGGGGGCGGCACTTGCGGCACACCCTGACGCAAGTCTACCCGCACAAACCGGCAATTGGAGTGATCTGAAAGCCGCCTATCGTTTGTTAGCGGAACCGGAGGTGACTCATGAAGCATTGATACAACCGCATCGGGAAACCATTTACCGGCAGGCAAGCCAGAGCGAAGGAGTCGTCTTATTTATTCAAGACACGACCGAACTCGACTACAGTTCGCACAAGCAAACTACCGAACTTGGACACATCGGAGATAGTAAAGGGATGGGTCTTCTTGTCCATAGCTGTCTTGCCGTGATACCTAATGAGTCCTCTCCTGAACTTTTGGGATTGGCCGCACAAGCCGTTTGGACGCGAGAAGCGACGATCCGTCGTGGCAACGAGACGCGAACCGAGCGGGCAAAGCGGCGAACAGAACCTGATATTTGGGCAGAAACCGTAGAGAAGATAGGTTCGCCTCCTGTCGCGCAGGCAAGTCCTGTCGCGCAGGCAAGTCCTGTCGCGCAGGCAAGTCAAGGTCAGGAAATCACTCGATGGGTTAGTGTCGGAGACAGGGGGAGTGATGTTTTTTCCTACGTGCAACGCGTACGAGCTCTAGGATGGCATTGTTTAGTGCGCGTTTGCCAGGACAGGGTCATTCAAAAAAGTGACAGCATAGAGCGGGAACGCTTGATGAATTGTTTACGCAACTTGCCCTCTTTCGCCTGTAAGCAGGTTAATTTGCGGGGACGCGATGGCTTACCACAACGCAGTGTCACTTTGCAGATAACCTGGCAATCTGCCGCAGTCTGTCCCCCACGGCTACGAACGGGTGCGGTGAATCCCGACCCGCCGATTTCGGGATGCTATATCCGCTGTTGGGAAGAGCGCAAGGAAGAAGACGATTCCCCATCGGAACCATTAGAGTGGTTGTTGTTCACCACAGTTCCTGTAGAGAATGAGACTTCTGCCTGTCAAGCATTAGACTGGTATTCTTGTCGATGGTTGATCGAGGAATACCATAAGTGTTTAAAGACGGGTTGTTCCATGGAGCGTCGCCAACTGCGTTCGGGGGCGTCTTTAATGACGTTGCTCGGCTTTCTGTCTTTGGTCGGCTTGCGTCTGCTCTGGTTGCGTTCGTTGAGTCGGGAGTATCCCGACCGCCCGGCATCTAGTGCTGTCCCGCGATCCTGGTTGGCGTTACTATTGGCTCGTCACAGAGGAAAGAATACTTCGATAGAGGATATGTCTCTGTCCCTATTTTGGCGCGAAATAGCTCGGTTAGGCGGGTTTATCGGTCGGAAATCCGATGGCGGTCCCGGATGGCAGACCTTGTGGCGCGGGTGGTTTCGGTTTCAGGATATGCTTTGGGCCGCTTCTTGGGCAAGGGCGACCCAGTGAACGCAGAAATGTGGGTAACGATAAGTCTTCAGACCGGGGTGTTTTACCGTCCGCTCACACGACTTCAACACGCAACGTTGACATTAAGAACCGTCTGATTAAATTTCCATTACCCCGTCGGGAACTGTTTCATGTCGTACGGCGGTATAATATAACTGTAGCGGGACGCTCCCCCAGTTGTTCTACACCCCCCGATTTTTCCCAAGCCGTTTCGGCGGCGCAAGACGATTATGGGTTGCACCAATGTTAGGACCGGTCCGTTGCTATCTCAACTATACAAGGAGGTGGTGACCAATGGTTTCCAGTCATAGTCTCCGAGGGGGTTTCGCGGGCTAAGTTTTAGCCTTCGGTTCACGCCTGATTCGCGCCGGTTCGCAAGAGCCGGTGGGAACTGAAATGACCTACGGTCATGAATGAAGCCCATAGGCGGAGCCTCTCTCGAACGCTCGACCCCGGCAGGGTAACCTGCCAGGGTCGTCGTGCGTCTAAGGGTCAGTGACTCGACCCGGTCGTCGGGAGTTCCGTCATCTGGATGTAGGAAAGGTACCGCCGTTCGCTGATGTCGCCGCGCTCTTTCGCAGCGAGGATCGCGCAACCGGGTTCGGAACGGTGTCGGCAATCGTTGAACTTGCATTTTCCTATCAGCGGCTCGATTTCGGGGAAACAGAACGCCACGTCTTCCAGCGGGAGATCCCAGAACTCGACCTGCCGTAGCCCCGGCGTGTCGGCGAGCCAACCGCCGAAGTTGAGCGGGATAAGTTCGGCGGCGACCGTGGTATGCCGTCCCAAATGTGTCACATCGCCGACTTCGGCGGTCTTCAGTTTCAAGCCCGGTTGCAGGGCGTTCAAGAGCGACGATTTCCCGACCCCGGACGGTCCGCAGAACGCCGCGATCTTGCCCTTCAGTCGTTCGCGCAACGCTTCGATGCCATCACCGGTTTTTGCCGACGTGCCCATGACTTCGTAGCCGATGCGCCGGTATTCGCTCGCCGCACTCTGAAACTCCTCGGGCGGTGCCAGTTCGGTCTTGTTCAGAACGATGAGAACCGTCACCTCGGCGTCCTCGGCGAGAACGAGAAATCGGTCCAGTTTCCATGGGTCTACCTGCGGGTCACGGAGCGCGAACGTGACGATGGCGAGGTCCAGATTGGCGACGATGGTCTGGCGTTCACGTTCGTTCCCGGAGCGGCGTGTCAGCGCGGACGTGCGCGGTTCGATAGTCTCGATCACGCCGGTCATACCCGATTCGTCCACTTCGATCTCAACGCGGTCGCCGATGGCGAGCGGATTCGTTTCGCGCCGCTTTTTCGCCTTCTCGACGCGTTGGTGAACGTTCGCCGATTCGGGGTAGGTCAGGTTCTTTTTCAGGTTGCCGCGCAACCCGCAGGGGAGTACCCGCCCGGTATCGGTCTGCACGGTGTACAAGCCGCGCCCCGCCCGTACAACAACGCCGCTACTCATTAGCGTCGCGCTGTCGCTGTCGAACCGCTTCCACACCCTGCATGACCTGTTCAAAGCGTGGGTTGTCTTTGAACATGCCGAAAAGGGCGTTGAGGGCTTGCGTATCGCTCGGTTCCGGGCGCGGCTGTGCAGGATGCTCCCGCTTGATACGTTCCAGTTCATGTAAGAATTCGGCTTGCTCAGCGATCACAGGCATCGGATAGTTCTCCCATGCCAGTATATCGCCTCGCTCAGGCTCGGGGTAAACATTTCCGTTCGGTGAACGTGTCCGCAAGGTTTCCATCGCGTTTTACTTGATTGCCGCGCCGTCGGCGTCGAAACGTTCCGCGCCGTTGGGATCGGGGACTTTAAGCGAGATGCCGCGCGAGATGCCGGGTTCCTGCATCGTGATGCCGAACCAGAGCGGCGCGGCTTCCATCGTGGTTGCGTTGTGGGTGATCACGATGAACTGCGACTGTTGCCCGAAGTCGCGCAGAAGGCTGGCGAACTTCTCGACGTTCGCGCCGTCGAGCGGGGCGTCTACCTCGTCCAGCACACAGAACGGGGCGGGGCGCACTTCCAGAAAGGCGAAGAGCAGGGCGGTCGCGGTCAGGGCGCGTTCGCCGCCGGAAAGAAGCGCGAGCGATTGGCGTTTCTTTCCGGGGGGTTCAGCTAAAATCTCGATGCCGGTTTCCAGGATGTCATCAGGATTGGTGAGTACCAACTCCGTGGTGCCGCCGCCGAATAGGCGCGAGAACAGTTTGCCGAACGCGACGCCGACCGCTCGGAACGTTTCCTCGAAAACGCCGCGCGTGCTCTCGTCGATCTCGGTGATCGCCGCCATCAGACGTTCCTTTGCGGCGAGCAGGTCGGCGCGTTGCTCGGTCAGGAAGCGGGACCGCTCGGAAAGTCGCTCGTACTCCTCGATGGCACCGGTGTTCACGGCGCCGAGCGACTTGATCTCGCGGCGCAACCGGGCGATCTCCTGCGCGACATCGCGCTCCACGGGGGCACCGCCGGTCTGGGCGATGGCGTCTTCGGGAAGGAGTTCGTACTCGGTGAAAAGGCGTTCGGCGAACTGTTCCGCCTGGGTTTCGACGCGGGCGGATTTTTGCCGTGCGGTCGCCGCCTGTGCCGATGCTTCCGCCGCTTCCTTATGCGCGATCTTGATCCGCTCGGTCAGCGCGAAGTTTTCCGCCAGGAGCGTTTGCCGTGCGCTACGCCACTTCTCCAGTTCCGCTGTGTTTTCGGCGAGCGCGGCGCGGGCGGCATCGCGTTCCGCAGCGCGGGGGAGTGCTTCGGCGTCTTCGCGGGCGATCAGGGCGCGGGCTTCGTCCGCGCGGCGGGTGCGTTCCTCGGCACCGATAGTCGCGCGCAGGGCGTTCTCGCGGGCACGTTCGGAATCGCGGGCGAGATTCCGGGCACGCTCACGGAGAGTCGCCAACTCCGAGGATAGCTTACGCACCTGCGCCTGGGCTTCGTCGCGACGCACCGCGAGCGACGCCTGCCGTTTCTGCAACGCCTCGCGCGACGCCTGCGCGCCTTCGTCGGCGGTACCAGCGTCGGCGACGGCGGCTTGGAGGTTCGCTTCGCGGGCGCGGTCGGCGGCGACCGATTCGGCGAGCAGTTTCGCCCGCTCCCGGAGCGACGCCGACTCTTTGGTCAGGCGTTCGGCGTCGGCGCGTTTGGTCTGCGCTTTTCGTTCGGCGTCGGCGGCGTAGTCGCGGGCGGACTGTACGGCGGCTTCGGCGTCGCGCACCGCCTGCCGCGCGGCGGTTTCGGCGGCACGGGCGTCGGCTTCCGCCGTTTTTAGCCGCTCGACATCGGCGCGGGCGATTTTTACCGCGTCGGTCAGTTCTGACACTTCGCGCTTGCGTCCGAGCAGGTTGGGACCCGGCTTACCCTGCGCCCCGCCCGTGATCGCCCCGGACGGCACGACAACCTCGCCTCCGAGCGTGACGATCTTGCCGAATTCGCGGGCGAGTTGCCGCGAAACTTTCGTCGCCGTGTCCAGATCGTCCACGATCAGCACCCGCGCCAGCAAGACATGCACGGCGGCGCGGACATCGGCGTCGAAGCCGACCAGATCGGCGGCGGAACCCAGCACTCCGGAATACTGCTTCGCGGCACGGCGCAACGCGTCGGGAACGTCCGGGGCGCGGAGCGAATCGAGCGGCAAAAATGTCGCGCGACCCCCGCGCGTTTCGTTCAAATACCGGATCGCGGACTTCGCCTCGGATTCGGTGTCGGTGATGATGTCCTGGAGCGAACCACCGAGCGCGATCTCGATGGCGGTATCTAATTCAGCGGGGACGCGGATGGCATCGGCGACCAGTTCGTACCGTCCGTTCAACTTGCCGTTTTGCGCGGCTTTCGTAACCGATTTGACCCCGACGTAGTACCCTTCGAGTGCCGACTCGGTTTCCTCTAAGACGCGTAACCGTGCCGCCTGTTCCGCGAGCCGCCGTTCGCGGGCTTGCCGTGCGTCGCTGGCTTTCGTCACCCCGTCGGTCGCCGCGATTCGTGCCGGTTCGCGCCCCTCGGACAATACGCGCCGCGACTCGGCGAGGACTTTCTTCGCAGTTTCCGTCGCCACGTCCAGTGTAGTGAACTCATTCCCCGCCGTATTCGCTTCGGCTTCGCGTGTACCGGCGCGGACTTCGGCGTCGGCGACTTCGGCGTCGCGCAACGCGATGCGCCCCCGGAGCGATTCCAACTCGGCTTTTTGCGCGGCTAACTTTCGGGCGAGGGTCAGGTAGTCGGCTTCCTGACCGGCGGCGGTGCGCGACAGTTCGATCAACGTCCGAGCCGCTTCCTGCGCGGTGGCCTCCACGGTCGCCAGTTCCCGGTTGGCAACCGTGACTGCGTTTTCCGCTTCGCGGGCGGTTTCGGTCAGGTTTTGCGCTTCCGCCTGGAACCGCTCCTTTTCGGTCTGTAGCGTCGCGACATCCGATTCCACGGTCGCCACGGTTCGTTGCGCCGACGTTTTCCGTTCGGCGGACAGCGCGATCTGCCCCTCAGCGCGTTCCGTACGGGTCATCGCGACTTGTTGGGCGGTGCGGGCGGCATCCATGTGCGCCTCGGCGTCCGCGATCTTCTGCCCCATTGTCGCCGTCTGTGCCTCGCCCTCGGCGGCGACCAAGCGCGCCTCGCTCGCCAGCGTGTCGGCGGATTCCGCCTGTGCCTGGAGGGTGGCGATTTCGTCGGCGACGCGTTTATAGTCGGCGGCTAATTGCCCGACTTCGATCTCGCGGAGCCGCACGGAAAGATCGTTGAATCGGCGGGCGGACGCGGATTGCGCGGCGAGCGGGGCGAGGTTCGCGTCTACCTCGGAGGTGATGTCATGGATGCGGAGCAGGTTCGCGTCGGTCGCCTCTAACTTGCGCTGTGCTTCACGCTTCTTGACGCGGTATTTTTTGATCCCGGCGGCTTCCTCGAACAGCTCGCGCCGATCCTCGGCACGGGCGGACAGGATCGAGTCTACTTCCGACTGGTTAACAATGGCATACGCGCCGCGCCCGACGCCGGTATCGAGGAACAGGTCGGTGATGTCTTTGAGGCGGCATTGCGTCTTGTTGAGTAAGTATTCGGTTTCGCCATTCCGATAAGCCCGACGCGTGACCGTGACCTCGCTGAAATCGAGCGGGAGGAAGCGATCCTCGTTATCCACGGTGAGCGAGACTTCCGCCATGCCCATCGGCTTGCGTTTGCCGGACCCGGCGAAGATCACGTCCGACGATTTCGCGGCACGCAAGGCGGAACTCTTTTGCTCACCGAGCACCCAGAGCAGGGAGTCCAGAAGGTTGGATTTGCCGGAGCCGTTGGGACCGACAATCGCCGTCACCCCGGGCGCGAATGTGATCTCGGTTTTATCGGCGAAGGTTTTGAACCCGTGTAGCGTGAGACGTTTTAGCCGCATTTTCTATTATATTGTATCGTACGTACATCACCGCGCGCCTGACACGGAGTCCGATGGTGAAGCAAGAATCGTGTCCGAATCACCGGGAGGGGGCATCGGAAAATCCGGTAATCCGAGCCTCTTGCAAAAATATACCTCCGTCAAAAGTCGATCTTTGCCGAG